>CBFHQE010000034.1:0-23313 GCA_965657935.1 Maricaulis sp.
CGTCGAGCCAGGTGTTTCACGGAAAGGCGCTTTCTGGAGCCGTTCCCAGCCTCATGAACTGGGTCCCTGCCTTCGCAGGGATGACGGGGCCAAATAGGCTCCATCTGCGCTGCTTTCCCTTGATGGGAAAGATGGCCGCGAAGCGGACGGATAGGGTGCGACTGGACAGGGCAACGCATTCATGCCCCTTGGTCGCTCCCCCACGCCGGCAATACTGTCTACGCCATCGCGGGCTGCGGCCAGCGCATGCCGATCAGTGTTTCGCTTTCGCGCCACAGACGTGCTGCCGCGTTCTCGTCCAGGGCTCGACCGGCAACGAGGGCATCGCTGACACGACCACGCCCTTCGCTCATGCCCTGGGGCCCGTAATAGGCGCCACGCTTGGCCTCTTCGCCCGCAGCGGCAAGAACTGTCGGGATAGCGCCCTGCGCGGCGTCCTGCGCGAGAAGTGGGTTGAGGATCTTGTAGAGTGGGCGCCAGAAACTCCGTGGGCTCGTTGATTGCAGATTGGTGTTGGAATAGCCCGGGTGACAGGCATAGGCGGTTACCTTGCTGCCGGACGCGGCCAGCGTGCGGTCCAGCTCAAAGGCATACATCAGATTGGCCAGCTTGCTCTGGGTATAGGCCTTGGTCGGCGTATAGCCTTCACGGTGCATCAGGTCGTCAAAATTCAACTGACCGTATTTGTGAGCGATCGAGCTGACGACGACGATCCGCCCGGCCCGGGCTTCCAGCATATCCACCATCAACGCATTGAGCAGGAAATGACCGAGATGGTTGGTTCCGAACTGCAGCTCGAAACCGTCAGCGGTTTCTGACTGCGGCGTTTGCATGATGCCGGCATTATTGATGATGCTGTCCAGCTCCGGGAAACGGGTGCGCATGTCCTGGGCACAGGCCCGGACCGAGTCCAGGCTGGCCAGATCCAGCGCCACGGTTTCAACAAAGCCAGTGCCGATCGGGCTTACGATCTCAGCGGCTTGCTCAGCCTTCTCCGGATTGCGCGCCGCGATGATGATATCGGCGTTTTTCTCTGCCAGCATCTTCGCCGTCTCGAGCCCAAGGCCCGAATTGCCACCGGTGATGAAATGGATTTTCCCGGCCAGATCGGGAAGGCGCTCTGGCCGCCAATCGCGGATACCAAGCTCAGAAATGTGTTCAGCCATGACGGCCTCCTAAAATCGGGGCGTTTCGGGGGGACGCGGCTCAAGCCGGGCCCGACGAGACAAGGTTTACAAAATAGATTTTTTTGTCAACATTGAAGCATGTTTGATAACGAACAACTCATCGCGGCCTTCCAGACCTTCCTGCGTTATGGCTTCAAAAAGACCTCCATGGAGGACCTTGCCCGGGCCATGGGTGTGTCGCGCCAGGCGCTCTACAAGCGCTACGGATCAAAGGAAGCGATTCTCGATCTTGTAACCCAGTCGCTTGTCGAGGCGTCTGCCAACGCGGCACTCGATGCGCTCACTGCTGAAGGATCGCTGGGCGACCGGCTGTACACATCGCTCGATCATTGGGCTGGCCAGCATGTCGAGCCCATGCGCTCCTCCCCTCATTCCGGGGAGGTCTTGGCGATGACGGATCATTCGCCTCAGAGCACAATAAAACAGCTCGAGGCCAGGCTGCGCACGGCAATTGAAGAGCGCCTCTACGCGGAACTGCCCACGCTCAATGCCTCAGACGTGACCTACACACTGTTCACGGCTTCCTATGGCCTCCTCTACAAGGCACACGATCATGCCGAGTACGAAAGCGGTATGAAACGCGTGCTCAACGCATTTGGGCTGAGCTAAGCGCACCTTGAGCATTGACACCTTACTGGCAGGCTTGTATCCACCGCGCTCCTTATTAACTTGAAGTGTAATCCAAGGCCGAACGATGAAAGTCCGCAGCTCGATCAAGTCGCTGAAAAACCGCCACCGCGATTGCCAGGTCGTGAAGCGCCGCGGCCGTGTCTATGTAATCAACAAGACCGATCCGCGCTTCAAGGCTCGCGCAGGCTAGTCCAGCGAATCCGAATTCCGCCTCACGGTGGTTGACGAACCAGACCCGTGCACTTCATGTGCGCGGGTTTGTTGTTTCTGGAGCCGGTCATGACCGTCAAAGCCGTATTGTGGGATCTGGGCAATGTGCTGATTGACTGGCAGCCTGCCCACCTCTACCGCCAGCATTTCGATGACGAAGAAGAACTCCGGCATTTTCTCGACAATGTCTGCAATATGGACTGGCATGTCCATCATGATCGCGGCGTTCCCATGGCCGAAAACCGCATCGCGCTGATCGAGAAATTCCCGCACTACGAAAACCAGATCCGCATGTGGGAGACAGGACTGGCCGACATGGTGACCGGCACCCTGCCGGGCACACCGGAAGCGATTGAAGCCCTGCGCGCCCGTGACGTACCGCAATACGCTCTGACCAACATGCCCGCTGAATGGATTGACTGGGTCGTGGAGAGCTTCCCGTCCATGGCACACATGCGCGACATCGTGGTCTCTGCCCATGAAGGCGTGGTCAAGCCGGACCCGAAAATCTATGACATCACCGCGAACCGCCTGCCACACGACCCCGGCGAAGTATTGTTCTTTGATGACCGCATCAAGAATGTGCACGCGGCCCGCGCGCACGGCTTCCAGGCCGAACAATTTGTTAACGGCGTGAAACTGCATGCAGACCTGCAGGCGCACGGCCTGCTCTGAGCCATGCAAATTAACGTGGACGTCAAGGTAAGTTTCCGGTTCACTTTCTGCGAAATTGCACCATTATCTCCCCCATACAGGCTGACCGGTGGATTCAACCCCGGCAGCCGGGCGCCAACCGCGCTGTCGATAAGGAGGAGACGATGGATCTCAACTTCACCCCGGAAGAGGACGCCTTCCGCGCGGAAGTCAGGCAATTCCTGAAGGACAACCTGCCGGAAGAACTGACCACCAAAGTCCGCAACGGGCTCGAGTTCACCAAACAGGACATCGAGCAGTGGCATGCCATCCTGCAAAGCCGGAACTGGCTTGCAGTCACCTGGCCCGTCGAACATGGCGGCCCAGGCTGGAACGCCACCCAGCGCCATATCTTCGATGAGGAACGCTCGCTGGCCAATGCCCCAACCGTCGTGCCCTTTGGCGTCGGCATGCTGGGCCCGGTCCTGCTGAAATTCGGCACCGAAGAACAAAAGGCGACAATCCTGCCGCGCATTCTCGACGGTACCGACTGGTGGTGCCAGGGCTATTCCGAGCCGGGCGCCGGCTCTGATCTGGCCAGCCTGAAGACCCGCGCGATCCGCGATGGTGATGATTATATCATCAATGGCCAGAAAACCTGGACGACGCTCGGACAGCACGCAGACAAGATTTTCTGCCTGGTACGCACCTCAACCGAGGGCAAACCACAGGAAGGCATTTCCTTTATCCTGGTCGACATCAACACACCCGGGATCGAGATGCGTCCGATCCGCCTGCTGGAAGGTGGTTATGAGGTCAATGAAGTCTTCTTCACAGATGTTCGGGTTCCGGCCTCAAACATGGTGGGTGAGGAAAACCAGGGCTGGACGATCGCCAAATATCTGCTCACACACGAGCGTACAGGCATCGCCGGTGTCGGCTATTCGACCCAGGCGCTGATCGAATTGCGAGCGTTGGCCAAGAAGCTCACGCGGCGCGGCAAGCCGCTGGCTGAAGATCCGATCTTCATGTCCAAGGTCACAGAGGTCGAGATCGACCTGGAAGCCATGCGCATCACCAATCTGCGTATGCTGTCCGGTGGTGGCGCGATGGGCACGGTCTCCTCGATGCTGAAGATCAAGGGCACGGTTATCCGACAGGCGATCAATGATCTGGCGCGGCGCGCGCTGGGTCCGGCAGCTTGTCCCTTCCCGTCCGAAGACGTGCTGGGCAATCTGGCGGTCGCGCCACCAGAAGCGGCGAACAATGCGGCGAGCTATTTCAATAACCGCAAGCTCTCCATCTTCGGTGGGTCGAACGAGATCCAGCGCAATATCATCACCAAAGAACTGTTCATGGGTTAGGGCAATGGATTTCAATCATACCGAAGACCGGCGCATGATTTCCGATAGCCTGCGCCGCTATCTTGCCGATCAATACGACAATGAATTCCGCAACAAGGTCGCCTATGAGGCGCCCTATCACGATCCGTCCAAATGGGCAGAACTTGCCGAGCTGGGCATTCTGGGCGCTCTGGTTTCCGAAGCCGATGGCGGTTTTGGCGGTGACGGGTTCGATATTTCCGTTGTGTTTGAGGAAATGGGACGCGGCCTTTGCGCAGAACCCATGCTGGCCAATCTGATGGCCTTGCGCCTCTACGCTGCCTTCGGCAAGTCCGACCGTGTTGACGCTATCATCGCCGGCAGCGAACGCGCGGCTCTGGGCGTGTGGGAAACCGATGCGTTCTCGACACTCCAGGACATTGCCATGACCGGCGGCGACACATTGTCCGGCCGCAAGACAGTCGTTTATGGCGGCAACAGCGCTGATCACATTCTGGTCGTGGCCAAAACTGCCGACGGCAAGTTCGGGCTTTATGAAGTCGCAGCGACTGACGCGGAAGTCCTAGCCTATGCCATGATTGACGGCGGTGGCGCGGCCGAGGTCGTGCTGGACAATACCGCCGCGACGCTCATCTCCGACGACGCAGAGGCCGCCATCAATGCTGCTCTGGACGCAGGCCGGCTGGCGCTGTGCGCCGAGGCTGTCGGCATTATGGATGTTCTGCGTGACACGGTGAAAGACTACCTCATGCAGCGTCAGCAGTTCGGGCGTCCGATAGCCATGTTCCAGGCCCTGCAGCACCGTCTGGTCGATTTCTCCATCGAGATCGAACAGGCCCGCTCGATCGTCATTCTGGCCAGCTCCAAACTGGACGCCGACGACCGTGCCCTGCAGATCGCCCGCGCCAAGAACCTCATCGGTCGTGCCAGCAAGCTGGTTGCTGAGGAAGCCATACAGATGCATGGCGGCATCGGCATGACGTGGGAGTATGCGCCATCGCACTACGCCAAGCGTCTGACCATGCTGGATGCCCAGCTCGGCGATACCGAAGACCAGCTACGCACGGTTATGGAGCTGGAAAGCGCCTAGAATGAAACGACGTCGCGGCGGGGCATCACTCCGCCGCGCGTGCCTCCGGCTCGACCGGCCCTTGTGTTGGCGCCAGGCCTTCTTGATGTCGGGCACCCTTCTCCTCCAGCACCGGCTGCAACCGATTGTAGAGGCGCTGGTAATTGTAGAAGGGCACCGACGGCCAGAGATGGTGCATCAAGTGCCAGTTCTGCCAGAGGAAGAGAAAATTCCAGCCTGTGAAACCGATATTGCGGGTCGCTGTATAGCGGCCCGTTTCACTGAACGGGTGGTGCGGCAGCCACTGGAACATGATGATCAGCATGTTCATGGCGATGATGACCGCGCCATAGACCAGGCCGACGAACACCCATCCAAACACACCCAGCGCAAGCGACCAGAAGATGAGGCATTGCAGCCCGTTGACCACATGGTGCTGGATCTTCTCATTCCGCGACATGATCTGATCCGCATTCACATAGCCACGCGCAAGCGCGGAATCACGGAACACCAGTTTCTGGAGCAGGATCGGTACCGGCTGCAGCACGGTCGAGATCAGATTGCGTAGCAGCAGGCGCGGCAGGCTGAGCTTCACATAAATGTCCGGGTCCTTCTCGGTATTTACGAAGGAGTGGTGGTGTTTGTGCGTACGCTCCAGCAATGGCCAGGTCGAAAACAGCATGATCGAGCCATACCAGCCGACCAATGTGTGGACGCAGGCATATCGCCGGTTCCGGACAATATTGCCGTGCACACTCTCATGTACCAGCGTGTAATGCGCATAGGTCGTGAAGCCGATAGGCAGCACCAGCCAGCCCAGGGCAACAGCGCCGCTAAGCGTGAGCCAGATCATGCTCCAGTGCACACCGGCGAGAACAAATAGAAAGGCCAGAGTGGGCCAGGCCACCTCCGGTGTCAGCGCTTTCGCTTCGTGTTTTTCATTAATGCTTTGCTCGGTCATGCGAATATATAAACATTGTTCATTTAATATGGCAAGAGTGGTTTTAAAATTGGTAATTTGACAGGTTCTGCCACGCGAAAGACAGTTTCGTCCGCTCGGAGCAAGGTGATGACATGACACTGGTGATGGCTGTATTGGCCGCTTCGGCCATTCTGAATTCGCAGGCGGAGACCGACCCGCTTTCCTCGGACCAGCAGGCCGAAATATTGCGCGAGTACAGCGCGTTATTGGCGGACCACTACATCCTTCCCGATCGCGCCGACGCCTATGCCCGCGCGCTCGACACTGCCCTTGCCGAAGGCGCTTTCAAGACTCCGGTGACCGCGTCGGAATTTGTGGAACAGGTCAATGATACGCTCTGGCCCGTCGCCGAAGACCGTCATCTTGGACTGATGGTACCCGCTCGTTTTTCAACTATCGCCCAGCAGATCGGCATCGAAAATGGCGATGACGAGGGGCACGCCGGACCCGCAACAGGATCGCACGCGCATCATGCGGCTCCCTCCTCCGGAGGCATCGAAGATCACCGGGACCGAGAGGCCCGGGCCGCGGAACAATTACGCGAAATCGCCGGAATCACCCGGGTGTCTGAAATCAGTCGCGACGGGCTGCACCAGATCGGGTATCTGGCTTTCGAGCGCCTGATCGGCTCGGATCGATCGCAGCGGGTCGTGACCAATATCATGTCCACCTTCACCGAGAGCGATCGCTTGCTGCTGGACCTGCGCGAGTGCCGGGGCGGTGATGTCGAGGCCGTCAGACATCTTTCCAGCTTTCTTTTCACCGAGCGGACCCACCTTGTCTCAACAGACATGCCGGACGGTATACGGCAGGAACGCTGGACAGACCCCCATGCACTCAGCGCGCGGCTGGCTGACAAGCCATTGGACATCCTGATCTCGAGCCGAACGTTCTCAGCGTGTGAATCACTCGCCTTCGGACTGCATCGCACCGGCCGGGCCAGGCTGATCGGCGAAAACACGGGCGGTGGCGGCCATATGAACGGGTTCTACGCCCTGCCCCACGGCTTCGGTGCCTCCATCTCGGTCGGACGCACCTATGACCCCCGGACAGGCGAAGGCTGGGAAGCGGCCGGTGTCGCGCCTGACCTCGAGATCGAGGACGGCCACCAACTCAGCGAAACGACCGCACTCATTCTGCAGGAAAGTGGCCGCCTGGACGCCATGTCTTCGGCCGAGCGCGCCGTTTACGCCAGCCTCCAGGCCTTCACTTCTGCCTGGTACACAGCCGACGAAATGGCGATGCCCGCATTGCTGACGCCCGATTTCACAGCGCGTATGCCCGGGATCGCCGAGGTGGCAGACCACAGGCACTTCCTTGCGCTGACCGCGAATGGCGAAGGCGTGCTTCCCCCCCTCTATCACAACCGGATGATCCGAGACGTCGAGATTGACGGCGATCAGGCGAGCGCCCGACTGATCCTGCGTGAAACCACACATGAGATCGTGCTGGAGGAGGACCAGGGCATTTGGCGGCTGGCCTCCAGTGTCGGACGCGCCAAGTCCCGGAACGGGTCACAGCCTTAAATCTCTTCAATCTTCTGGGCGGATGACTGGACGTCCCGGCTCGCTCGGCTATCCTTCCCCCCCATGATTACGCTTTTTGCCAGCCTCGCCCTGCTCATCCAGGACGTCGACACGGTTCAGATCGAGCCAAGCATTCCCTTCCAGACGGCGGATGAACGTCTTGAGGAACGCCTCGATGCATTGGCGACAGCGGATGAGCGCGCTGCGGCGCCATTGATCGACGAGATCCACGCCCTCTGGTCCCATTCCGGTTCCGACACCATACAGTTGTTGATGGATCGAGGCTTCGCGGCCGAGGTCGCGGGCAATGATGACATCGCCGCGCGCATGTATGACCACGTCAACCGCCTGGCCCCTGAATACGCCGAAGGCTGGCTAGCCTCCGGTCGTGTCGCCATCGCCTTTGAGGACTGGGCGTTCGCGCTGGAGACCGTCAACACCGCACTGACCATCGAGCCCCGTCGTTATGACGCCTATTTCTCCATCGGCCAGGTCCTCGAACAGGCCGAGGAATGGGATGCGGCGCTGGAAGCCTACGAAGAGACGCTGGCCATCTTCCCGGCATTCGAACCGGCAATGGAAGCCCGTGACCGCCTTGCCGCGGCACTGTCTGGTCGGGCGCTCTAGACCATGCTGGTCGCAGCCCTGGCAGGCGGATTTTTGCTGGCCCTGATCGCCGGCTTCCTGGCCGCCAACTCCATCCAGTCCAAAATCGAGGTCGACCACCCACCCTCCGGGGAGTTTGTCGACGTTGATGGAACACGCCTTCACCTGCGCCAGACCGGGCCTCGGAATCGAGAACCAATCCTGGTCCTGCACGGTGCCGCATCCAACATGGAAGAACCTTATTCGGCCCTGGCCGAAACGCTCAAGGATGACCATGTCCTGTGGCTCGATCGCCCCGGGCTGGGCTGGAGCGACCGCCCGGATATTGAGTGGTCGCCGCGCGAAGAGGCCGAGCTGATCACCCGCCTGCTCGATACGTTGAATATCCAGCAGGTTCTGCTTATTGGCCATTCCTGGGGCGGCGCCATTGCCATGCGCCTGGCCCTCGATCACCCTGACCGTGTCAGCGGCCTGGTGCTGATCGCGCCCGCGCTGGGCGCCTGGATCGGCGATGCAGCCTGGTTCAACAAGGCAAGTTTCTGGCCTGTTGTTGGCCCGCTTTTCACGCGACTTCTGGTACCGCTGACCGGCAAGCCCAATCTGCGCTCAGGCGCAGTGAACGCTTTCCACCCCGAGCCTGTCCCTGAAGGCTACGCGGAGACCACCCGCCTCGCCTTGCTCCTGCGCACATCCAACTGGCTCGCCAATGCCCGGGACATGGCCGATGTGAACCGGCATCTGGAACAGCAGGAACCGCATTATCACAAGATTGAACACCGCACGGTTTTCCTCGCTGGCAAGGGCGACACCGTACTTTGGAGTCACCGCCATTCCGGCCTGACAGCGAGCCGCATGAAGAATGCGGAACTGCGCTGGATCAAGGGCGCCGGGCATAATCTGCACCACCACCAACAAGATGCCGTGGCCGCAGCCATCGCCGATGTGCGGGCCGACTAACAAGTCTGCATTTCTTGTGCCGCCCCGGCTTGAGAACGTCCTCGCCAGCGCCTAGTTTTGCGAACCCATTCCTAACGAGGTTCCGACATGGCTTTCACCGATTCCGCACCTGAAACCGGCTCCATCGACCAGTCCGATTCCATCGGCGGCGCAGCTCGCGAGCAGATCAAGGCTTTTGTGTCGCGCATCGAACGTCTTGAAGAAGACAAGGCCAACGTCATGGCCGACATGAAGGAAGTTTATGCGGAAGCCAAGTCCATGGGTTTCGACACCAAAATCCTGCGCAAGGTAATCACCCTGCGCAAGGTTGACGCTCGCGAGCGCCAGGAAACCGAAGCCCTGCTGGAACTCTATCTCGGCGCAGTGGAAAGCTAGACGCTCTGACGCGAAAGTGAGTTCAGCCTGCAGTTCTCTGCCTCTAGTTTGCCAATCGGGGCACGAGGGATAGGAGAATAAAATGCGACAGCTACTGGCTGCACTCACACTCATGGTCGCGACCACTTCAGTGGCGCTGGCCCAGGACGATAGCGATACCGAAGGCGTCCGCGCCGCTGTCATGGCCTATTTCGATGCCGGCAATACCGGCAGTTCGGATCTGGCGCGGCAGGCCTTCCACACTGAAACCGGCGAAATGTTCATCTATCGCAATGATGATGAAGGCGAGCGGGTCGACACTATGAATCTGGGCGATTTCGCTGCCCGCTTCGGTCGCACCATGCCGGACCGGACCGTGACTTTCCACGACATCAACATTGCCGAAGGGCAGGTCGCCTCGGCCCACATCACGATCGACTGGGCCGACGGCCGGTTCGTTGATGACATGTTCCTGCTTTACAAGATCGATGGGCAGTGGAAGATCGTCGCCAAGGCTTTTGCTTGGCACTAGAGGCGGTATGCCCCGCGAGATCGACGACAAGAAAACCCGCAAGACGCTGAGACGCCTGGCCCGCGCCAAGCGCGCGGCCAAGCAGGTTGATGGCGACGACCCGCAGCTCTCGGAATGGGAAGACGAATTTCTCGGGTCGCTGGAAGAGCGGCTCGAGAAATTCGGGTCCGCCTTCAACGATCCCAACAAGGGCAATCTGGACGACGCGCTGTCCGGCCGCCAGTCCATGAAACTTCGTGAGATCGAGAAAAAGGCCCGGGGCAAGGAACGAAAACCCATGTCCCGCGGCAATGGGTTCAAGCGCAAAACACCAACCTATTCATCGCGCAATCGCGACATCCATGATGATATCCCGGCAGAAGACGTCGCTCAGCCGGACGCCGCTGAAAAGCCGGACGCCGCTCCACCTGCAGCCTCGGGCTTCAAGCCCATCGTCATCCAAGGTGGCAAGCTGAAAGGTTGAGGCGAGGCGGTCGGACACCGACGATTGCCACTGGTTGATGCTGCGCCGACGTATGCAACATGACTCAGAGTTCAACTTCTATTAAACTTCTCAGCGTTTTGTGAGCGTGTGAGATCGGCACGGATGTTAAGGCAAGGTGCCCGTCGGAGACCCGTAAATGTTGAAGCATATCGCGATGCTGCAAGGCCTCGAGACCGGTATCATTGACCGTCTCGATGAAGCCCTGGATCACGGCCTAGAGACCCCGGCCGGGCGCGACGCTTTGGCGTCGGCCATGCGCGAACTCAACACCGCTACCGAGCTCAAGAGTGAACTGATCTACGCGCCCCTGCTGGCGGACCCGGCCACGCGCGATTATATCCGCCATCTCGATTTCCAGCTCTACGGCCTGTCAGAGCGTATCGAGGTGCTGCGCACCTATCTCGAAATGAGCCTGCAGGCTGACCAACGTGATTTTGACATGATCGAGCTGACTCTGCACCGCCTGCGGCGGCGGCTTCTGGTCCTGTTCAAAAAGGAATCAGCGCTGCGGCCGGTCTATGCGAGCTGGGTCGGTCGCCACGCGCCGACCGAAGCGGCGATGACACACGCCCCCGCAGCAGTGCACTAACGCGCCAGAGAGCCGTCCGTCAGCATGTTCGGGCGGAAGCGGAAGACGATGTCGCGATCCGGAGCCTGGTCTTCACGCAATGGGCCGGGATGCGGGACAGATCGCAGGATGTCCCGGATGGCATTCACGCGCGCAAGATACTTGTTGTCCGCACGGACAATGCCCCAGCGCCCGTGTTCGTGGTCACTACGCTCCAGCATGTGGTCACGTGCAACAGTATAGGCATCATATTTTTCCAGTGCGACGGCATCGATCGGGCTGATTTTCCAGGTCTTGAGCGGGTCGCTCTGACGAGCATCCAGCCTTGCCGTCTGCTCCTCGCGGGAAATGTCGAGATAGTATTTCAGGAGGGTCGTACCGGCCTCGACCTGCATGCGTTCAAAGGGCACGACCTGTTCCAGGAAACGATCGCGCGCCTCACGCGAACAAAAGCCCATAACCGGTTCGACACCGGCGCGATTATACCAGGAGCGGTTGAAGATCACGCATTCCCCGGCGCTGGGCAGGTGCGGGACATAACGCTGGAAATACCAGCTGCCACGATCCCGTTCGCTTGGCTTGCCCAGGGCGATCACCCGGGTTTCGCGCGGACTGAGATGTTCGGTAACACGCTTGATCAACCCGTCCTTGCCCGCGGCATCGCGGCCTTCCAGCAGGATCAGCAAGCGGTGATTTCCAGCGATCAGATGGCGCTGCATGGCCACCAGCTCGATCTGCAAGTCATGCAGATGAGCACGATATTCTTCCTTGTTCATGATGCCACTATCATGGGTGAATGCGCGGTCGTGCAAGGGGGCAAAGATGACACCGCAACAGCAGGCATTCTGGGATGCATTCAAGAGGGCAAGCGGCGAAACGGCTGATACACCGCAGGACATCTCCGCTTTCGGAGACAGTCCGGAGATGGCGGACGCGTTGCTCGACCTCATTCTGATCGGCCAGAAACGGGCGACCTGCTCGCTGGCCCGGTGGTATATCGGCCCTGAAGCCGATACGCCCATGCCCCGGCCCGGCAATCTGTCTCTGATCCTGGATGGCAAGGCAGAGCCGCGCTGCGTTCTGCGGATCACCTCTGTGGAAATCAAGCCGGTTGGCGACGCCGATGCGCAATTTGCTTGGGACGAGGGCGAAGGCGATCGAACGCTGGAGGACTGGATGCAGGGCCATTGCGCGTTCTGGCAGCGTGAAGGACAGCGCGAGGGGTTTGAGTTCTCGACGGACATGGACGCTGTTTTCGAACGTTTCGAGCTCGCCTGGGTGCCGACGGACTAGGTCCAGAAACAAGGGCGGCCGGCGATCCTGAGATCACCGGCCCTGAGATCACGGCCCCGAGATCACGGCCCTCACATCCCCCGATGTCGCTTAAGCATCAGCCGGTGGCGCGCACACCATCGACGTCAAGATCGTATTCGCGGACCTTTCGGTAGAGCGTCGACCGCCCCACGCCGAGCCGACGTGCGACCTCGCTCATGCGACCGGCATAATTCTCGATGGCGAACTCAATGAGATCACGCTCGATATCCTCCAGAGATCGCAGATGCCCACCATCATCCATGATCTCGACCGGCGCCGCTATGCTGGAGACGACCTCGGCAAGCACATCTGCGCCGCTGACATGACCACCCGCCTCGATTGACGGGGTAAGCCCGGAAATTTGCGGAAAGTCCTCCGGCTTGAGGGTATCGCTATCCGCCAGGACAACGGCCCGGAACACCGAATTTTCCAGCTGGCGCACATTTCCCGGCCAGTCATAACTGGCCAGCAAGGCATGCGTCTCCGGTGCCGCGTCCAGGATCGACTTGTCTTCCTGGGCGTTGAAACGGCCGATAAAATGCCGGACCAGCGCCGGAACATCTTCCTTGCGCTCCTTGAGTGAAGGCACCTCGATCGGAAAAACATTCAGGCGGTAGAACAGGTCTTCGCGGAACTGGCCCTCCGCGACCTGTTCGGCCAGGTCCCGATTGGTTGCCGAGATGATCCGCACATTGACTTTCACGGGTCGCTTGGACCCGACCGGGTCGACCTCGCCTTCCTGCAGGACACGCAGCAGCTTGACCTGCATGTCCAGCGGAAGTTCGCCAATCTCATCCAGGAATAACGTGCCACCATCGGCTTCCTGGAATTTGCCAGCGTGTTTGCCAACAGCTCCGGTGAACGCACCCTTTTCGTGACCGAAGAGTGTCGATTCAACCAGATTTTCCGGGATTGCACCGCAGTTCACAGCGACAAAAGGCTCTCCGGCCCGTTTGCTCGCCGCCATGATGGACTGCGCAACCAATTCCTTGCCCACACCACTTTCGCCCGTGACCAGGATCGGAATGTCCGACTGGGCTGCGCGCTCGCCCAGGCGTACAACCTGTTGCATGGCCGGCGCGCCAGCAATCATGTCGGAGAAACCCAAACGTCCCTCGACCTTCTTGGTCAGGCGTTTCACCTCACCGGACAGGTTCTGGACCTTCAGGGCGTTGCGGATGGATACCGTGATCCGCTCGGGGCTGGCCGGCTTCACGAAGAAGTCCGCCGCGCCGCCACGCATCGCTGCAACGACTGTCTCGATACCGCCAGAAGCAGTCAGGACAATAACGGGGAGGTCAGGGTTCTTGTGTTGAACAGCTTCGAGCGTCTCCATGCCGTCCATTCCCGGCATGATCAGATCGAGCAACATCACATCCACTCCCCCGGATGCAATGCGGTCCAGGGCATGCTCGCCGCTTTCAGCGGTCTCGGCCCTGAAACCCTGCTTTTCGATCACCGCCTGTAACAGGCGGCGTTGTGTCGGATCGTCATCGACGATCAGAACAGATTTCACCATCACCCACGCCTTTTCGGTCGCTTATATTCTCGCCGGGCCTTTGGCCTCACCGCCATCGCTGGCAGGGCGTCTATGCGAACCGTTATGGGACACTTGTCTAAATTTCACGTGAAAGCATCGGCAAGGAAGGGTTAAGCATAAGACTCAGGACGTTGTTGTGATATGCTCACCTCAGCGAGCCAGGGGTGGAGCAAGCTGAGCATGTCGACATACGAACCGGCGTGGAGATTTCCGGAGAAAGACGGTTTTTCCCGTATCGCGCCCGAACACCGCATGACCGTGGTCCACAGCCTACCCGGAATGATCGTCTGGCCGATCCTGCTGTTTGTACTCTTCATTGCTTTCTCGATGGTTGTCGCCTCGACCTGGCAGATGTTCTCGCTGGATCCCGATCCCCAATTGCTGAACACGGTGATCTTCGCAGCATCGGTTACCGCCTACGCCACCCTTGCCCTGGCCATGTGGGTGCGTTTCTCCAGCTATGGAGCCGCCCAGTCCGCCTTTTCGATCTTGCCGGTGAAATTCTCCGAGATCGGTCTCGCCATCCTGGTTTTGCTGTTCGTGATCACCATTGGCGGCCGCCTCTCCGTGATGTTCCACGAATTCGCCATGGTCGACGCCAGCCTGACGCTCTCAGGCGGCGCGGCACCGGAGGACCTGACCAATGTCGATGAGGTTACCCAGTCGGGTGCAGCCCTGTGGGCGGTCATCTTGCTCTCGGTCATCGCCGCCCCCATCGTCGAGGAAATCCTCTTTCGCGGGTGGATGCTGCCGATGCTGATGGCGCGCGGCGTGCCGACCATATTCGCTATCCTGATCTCGTCCGTCGCCTTCGGCCTGATCCACACGCCCCAGGGTTTGCTGGTCATGACCACGACCACCTTTCTGGGTATCGGCCTGGGCATTGCGCGCGTGGTCACCGGACGTGTCGCCGCCCCCGTTCTGGGCCATATGGCCAATAATGCATGGGCGGTATTCGTGGTGCCGCAATTGCTCGGTTTGCAGTCCGGTTGAGATTGACGCCCTGCCCCTGCGGGTCTAGCGCTAAGGCATGACAAAAACAAAAGTCTCCCCGATGAAGCGTCCGCCTGCTCCGCTCAAGGAGTTCGCCGGTGCCAAACCGCCGGCTCCGGCCTGGTTCGCCAAAGCCCTTGAAACCCCTGTCGACACCGGCACATCCGTGGTCGAGGACGCCACCATTCACTGGAAAGCCTGGGGCGAGCGTGGTCAGCCCGGCCTTGTCCTGGTGCATGGCGGTGTGGCTCACAAGGACTGGTGGGACAGTATCGCGCCCTTCCTGGCACCGACACGCCGCGTCGTGGCGCTGGACCTTTCCGGAATGGGCGACAGTGATCACCGCGAAAAATACCGCATGGATCTTTACGCCAAGGAAGTCATGACCGTGGCCCGCGAGGGCGGCGCTTTCGACGCGGGAGCCCCCTATGTCGTCGGTCACTCCTTTGGCGGTTTTGTCAGCCTGGCCACGGCCATGGAATATGGCGAGGACTTGCGCGGCGTCGCCATTCTCGACAGCCCGATCCGCCCGCCAGAGGAACAGCGCCGCTCCAGCCCGCCCAGTCGCGGCGGAAACACCTATGCGACTTTCGAAGCAGCCCTGGAACGGTTCCGCCTGCTGCCGGAACAGCCCTGCGAAAACGCTTTCCTGCTCGACCATATCGCCCGCCAGTCATTGAAACAGACAACGCGCCCAGATGGTTCCAGTGGCTGGACGTGGAAGTTTGATCCGCATCTCTGGGAAAAGCTGCAATACGACCGCAAGCCCCCGGCGGAGCTGGCGGCGTCCCTGAAAACCCGTGTCGCCCCTTTCCGCGGCGGCGACAGTATCCTGGTCAATGACGAAATCTGGGCCTTCATGCGCGAGACATTCGGGCCTGAGACCTCGATGATCTCCATCCCGAACGCCCAGCACCACCTGATCCTGGACCAGCCGATCGCCGTGGCATCAGCTCTGGAAGTCCTGACAGGCCCGGGCTGGGGGTAACGCTCTCGTGTTATCTTCCCCTCCCGGGGGAAGTGGCCTAGTCACTCAATAGACGAAGAAATTGACGCCAACCGCAACCGCGAAGAGCACTGCGAGCGCAACAGCTGTCACAAACAACATGCGCCGCCAGCGTAAATGTGGGCGGGCAAGACGCCCTTTAACCACTGCCCGGGCCAGATAACCGGCCACACGACAACCAGCGAGAAAAACCCGATCGATATGAACGGATAATCTCGCCCGAATCCCATCAGATGGAGCAGGCCAAACACACCAAGCAGGGCGGCAAAGATGCGAAACAGAGCCAGCTTGCTTGGTGTGATCACGGAGCGCTCGCCTTGATCGCCAGGGCATGCACCGGGCCGGCCAGCTCCTCGGCGAGGGCCTCGTTGATCATGCGATGAATGGCGACACGGTTCTGGCCCTTGAAGCGGTCGGCGACAATTTTCACTGTGAAATGGCTTTGACCACCCGGCCGGGCACCGGCATGTCCGGCGTGCAGATGGCTGTCATCGATCACATCCAGCTCGGCCGGCGTGAAGGCAGCTTGCAGCTTGGATTCGATCAGGGCGCGGACATCAGACATTTTTGATCTCTTTTCTCGTCGCTTTCATTGCCGCTTTACCAGCGAGCCCCCATAATTGGAAACATGGCTGACGCATTCAACTATAAACCGCGTTTCAAGGACATCCGGATCAAGCCGCCCAAGGACGAACCGGCACCGGAAGAACGTGTCTGCGAGTGGCCCGGCTGTACAAAGCACGGGGACAGTCGTGCGCCCAAGGCGAATGACCAGCTCAATGATTTCTACTGGTTCTGCCAGAGCCATGCCGCCGAATACAACAAATCGTGGAATTTCTTCGAGGGGATGAGCGAGAACGCCGCCCAGTCCTTTCGCGAAAGCGCAGCCTATGGGCACCGCCCGACCTGGGGTTGGCGCAATACGCACTCCGCTTCGGCCAAGGCCTCCAAGGCATCAAAGGACTTCCAGGACGGATTTTCCGATCAGTACGGCATGTTCGGCGATCGAAAAGAGCCCGAGCGCAAGACCGATGACAGCCCTCGCATGGGACGACTCCAGACCAAGGCGCTGGAAACCATGTCTCTTGATCCGGATGTGAAACCGGCAGTGGTGCGCAAGCGCTATGCTGAGCTGGTGCGCCAGTTCCACCCGGACTCCAATGGCGGCGACCGATCCTCCGAGGAACAGCTGGGACGCGTGATCGCGGCCTATCAGATCCTCAAGAGCTGTGGAATGGCGTAAAGGGCTGCGCGCCCCTAAACCGGAGTTGACGGAGGGTCGAAGGCCACCGCATAGCCGTCTTCCAAGTGTCGAATGACCCGCCCGGTCAGCACACCGATGCGAGCCTCAAGACCTATTCGGGGGCGGTAATCGCTGATAAATGCAACGCCAGTCAGCGACACGTCCTTGATGAGCGCGAGTTCTGTCGAACCGTCTGAAAATGAGATCGGATCAGCGCCTTCACCTTGCGCGCTGCGATCGCTAACGCGGCGGTCACCAGCATGCAGGCGCTCTCGGTTGAACTGGAGTGTGATCTGGTTAGCGAGGCGTAGCTTGGCCGACGAGCAAATCGTGAAACGAATCCCGAAATCGAATGGGTCAGACCGAACGACCTCCCCAGTAATTCGACCAATACAGGCAATATCTATAATAACCTCCTGGCCGATATCGGGGATCGACCGCGTTTCAACGCAGGCGCCCCCGGGAGACAGATCGACTATGGTACAATGCGTCGGGCGCAGGCCGGCTGTACGAAGTTTTCCATGGAGCGCTACGGGTGTCCGCTGATGCCGGCGACGGTCTGGAGAACCCTCCGATACAGGCCTATCAGAAACGACCGATAATGATGTCATGTCTATCCCCTACTCTGGCTACCGCCGCCCCAAATTTTGAAAACGACTGTCATCTCGACCAAGGTGTGGGATATATATGTATAAATTACATAGAGTTAGAAGTAAAATTTGATTCAAATTTTCTACATTTCGGGCGTATCAGATAGATAGTGGCAACTGTCGCCGAAGCGGGGCCTGCCCTTCCCCCGCTTCGGCAGCGTGCTATAGATCTAGTCATCTTATTCGTCGGCTTTGCCGCCTCCCCAAGAAGACCGGTCCCATGAGCGATAGTTTCCCCCTCCAGGCGCCAGACGCCATTGCAGATACCAAGGCGCTGTTCGGTTTCGATGCCGGCTTTGAGGTGCCGATGTTCTCGCAGCGCGATGAACACACGCCAATCATTGACGAGGACTATGTCTTCGACCCGGCGACCACGCGCTCCATCCTGGCCGGCTTTTCATACAATCGCCGCGTTATGATCCAGGGCTATCACGGCACCGGTAAGTCCACCCATGTCGAACAGGTCGCCGCCCGCCTCAACTGGCCGATGGTGCGCGTGAACCTGGACAGCCATGTCAGCCGTATCGACATGGTCGGCAAGGACGCCATCGTCCTCAAGGACGGTAAGCAGATCACCGAATTCCAGGAAGGCATCCTGCCGTGGGCCCTGCAGCGCCCGGTCGCCCTCCTGTTTGATGAATACGATGCCGGTCGTCCGGACGTGATGTTTGTCATCCAGCGCGTGCTGGAAGCCTCTGGCTCGCTGACCCTGCTGGACCAGACCAAGGTCATCCGCCCGCACCCGCACTTCCGCCTGTTCGCCACCACGAACACGATCGGCCTGGGTGATACCACCGGCCTCTATCACGGCACGCAACAGATCAACCAGGGCCAGATGGACCGCTGGTCCATCGTCTCGACCCTGAACTATCTGCCGTTCGAGACCGAGAACAGGATTGTCCTGGCGAAGATGAAAAGGATCGCTGCGGCCGATGGCGGCAAGGACATGGTCGCCAACATGGTCAAGGTGGCGGATCTCTCCCGCGAGGCCTTCATCAATGGCGATATCTCCACCGTGATGAGCCCGCGTACAGTGCTGACCTGGGCGGAAAACTACGAGATCTTCAACGATCTAGGCCACGCCTTCCGCCTCACCTTTCTGAACAAGTGTGACGAGCTGGAACGCCCGGTCATCGCGGAAATGTACCAGCGCGTCTTCGCCGAAGACCTGCCGGAAGCCCCGATCAAGGCTGAGGTGGCTTAATCCCGCCGCGCCATTGCCGTTCGCGCCGCGCGGGTCATCTTGATGATCAGCAGGAGGAAGCCCGCCAGCACGGTCAGTAGGGCGGCGCCGGACGCGGTGACGATCAGCGGGTGATGGCTGTTCTCGCGCGCCTCGTAATCCATGATGTGCAACATCCAGAAGAAGTCATAGAAGCGCCAGACGTCATTACGCCGGGCGGTCACTTCGCCGCTGGCGGGTGAGATGTAGAGGCGTGTGCCCTCGCCATCATCGATCGAGATCCGCCACGCCGGACCGGCCCGGCGATATTCCCATGTTGGTTGCGGGAAGAACTCGACCGCAGCGATGGTTTCCTCACCGGCATAATCTGCTCGCGCTACAGCGATTGCCATCTCATCCGTCAGGGGAGACAGCAATTCGCCGGTCTGCGCATCGACCAGCTGCACCTCTCCACCGATCGGCCGAAGACGATAAACCGCTCGGCCCAGCCAGCGCCCAAGCGTCGCGCCCTCGATCTGCTGCTCTATCAGCCCCGCCCGCTCCAGCGTTTCGGCGAGGGGAAGAAGTCCGGCCGGATCAATCGGCTCGGGCAGCTCAGCGGGTTCGACATTGTGTTCACCGCGCACGACCTCCAGCGACAAGGCGCTCATCACCAGACCACCGGCAATCCAGAGCACGATCTGGATGCCAACGATCAGGGCAACCCATTTATGGACCCGAACGGCCCAGCGCTGGATAATCATCTAGTGGTCGTGGCCTTCGCCATGTTCGATCTCGGCAGCGATGACTTCCAGGCCGTTATCGCCATTGATCGCTGTGATGGTCAGGGCCGCTCCGGGTTCGAAGATCGAGATATCGACGTCATCCGCGATCCGGAATTCCATCACCATGGCCGGCATGCTCAGCTCCGCCATCGCTTCATGGCGCAACAATGTCGTGCGATTTTCCACGTCCACCGTGCGGACATTGGCGGCCACGACCGAGCTGCCCTCGACGGCGTGATGGCTGTGTCCATGCCCGTGATCATGGTCCGCAGGAATGGTGGTGCCCGCCAGGACGAGCGCAAGCGTTGAAACGATCATCTAACTACCCTTCTGAAATCCCGTCGCGAGCCAGCTCGGATGCCGAAGCCAGTCGCGCCTCCCCTTCCGGATTGGAATACCAGCCCGGATCTGCATCTCCGGTCAAGCCGGGCCTGACCTTGAGAATGGTGAACATGCCGCCCATCGTGATGTAATCCCGCGGTCCGCGGGCGCCGATCATGGGCAACGAATTTTCCGGAATGGGCATGTGGCTCATCTCCAGATGCGCGCCCATTTCTCCCATGCCATCATGGCCCATGGTCATATAGGTCGGCAGCAGCCCACCGACGGCGCGGTCAATGCGGCGCGCATCAACGCCGGTCATGTTGGGCAGGTCGTGGCCCATCTGGTTCATCACGTGGTGGGTCATGTGACAGTGCATGGCCCAGTCTCCCGGATTGTCCGCGACAAACTCCACCGTGCGGGTCGAGCCGGTCGCGACCAGAACGGTCGTGTCCGGGTGCCGGGCCGTTTCCGGAATGACCCCGCCATCGGTCTCGGTGATGGTGAAGGCATAGCCGTGCAGGTGGATCGGATGGTGATCCATGGCCGACAGATTGCCAAAGCGCAGTCGCACGCGCTCCCCCTGTGCCGCCACAAGCGGCGATGTGCCGGGATAACATTTCGCGTTCATGGTCAGGATATTGAAATCCGCCATCGCGTTGGGATCAGGCCGCGAAGCGCCGGCGGGCAATGACCATTCCGACAGCATGATGGCGTAGTCCCGGTCCGGCAACGGGCCTTCCGGCCGGCGCGGATGCACAACCATCATGCCCATCAGTCCCATCGCCATCTGGGTCATCTCGTCATGGTGTGCGTGGTACATAAACGTGCCGTGCTGGCGGAAGGTCCACTCGTAGATGAAGGTCTCGCCCGGATGAATGGCACGCTGGTTGAGCCCGCCCACACCATCCATGCCAGACGGCAGGATTACGCCGTGCCAGTGCACGGTCGTGGAGGCCGGCAGACGATTGGTCACATAGATGCGGACCTTGTCGCCCTCAACCGCCTCGATCGTGGGGCCGTGGGTTCGGCCGTTATAGCCCAAGGTCGTCGCCCGCAGACCCGGAGCAAATTCATGCTCGACCTCCTCGGCGACCAGATGGAAAACCTTCACGCCATTGACGACGCGATGCGGGAGCGTGGCACCGTCCGGTGTCACCACCGGCCGGTAGTCCTGGCCAGGGCGACCCGGGGCGTAGTCGCCAGCGGGGTCGACGGTTACGGAATGGGCGGCGCGGGGCGCTGGCTGGGCGGCGGCGCGACCACCGCTCAATCCTGCTGCAGCCAGGCCGGCACTGCCGACCAGAAGGGCGTCTCGTCTGGAAATGGACATCAGTGTCCTCCCGCTTCGGCTGAGGCGCCGGCAGAGACGGGCATCAACGAAACTTCGCTCGGTGAACCACCCGCTGCCAACTGACGCAGGGCGATATCGGCGCGATGGGCCGCCACCTGCGCATCGACCCAGGCCAGACCCGCCCGTGTGCGGATCTCGAATGCGGTCAGCAGGTCGAACACGCCGAGCTGCATGGCGTTGTAATGTAACATTGTCTGGTCCAGCATTTCCTGGCTGGACGGCAACAGGATCATATCCACGTCTCGCGCCTGTTCGCGGGCCAGATCGAGCACCCAACTCGCGCTGCCCACAGCCGCTGTAATATCAGCCGTCAGCGCGGCATGGCGCTCCAGGGCCTGCTCGGCGCGAAGCCGTGCTACGGTTCGCCTGTGCTGGCCCTGGTCGAAAATCGGCAACGCGATTTCAGCCATCCAGCCCCTGGCCCATTGGCGATCTTCACGCTCAGCAGCCAGTCCCAGCTCTGCATGGTCCAGCAGGCTGGCCCAGTTCTCCAGCCCCGCACTGCGAGACGCGGCCTCGACCTGCGCTCTCGACCGCGCCAGCGGCAGGCTGACTTGAAGCGCTGCATCTGGGCCGAGGCCATTGGACAGTGGCAGGTCCGGCAGGGTCTGTGGCAAATCCTCCAGCGAGACGGGCCGCCCGACCAGGCGCTCCAGAGTAAAACGCGCCGTTTCTGCCTGCAGGCGCGCCGCCGCCTGTTCAAGCTGGACATTGATCTGCATGTTTCTTTCGCGCACCAGCGCAATTGGCGGGCGGTTGCCGGCGGCGTCCAGCTCCTGGGCAACAGTCATCGCCGCTTCGGAGGCATCGACAATGCGAGCGTAAAGATCAAGGCGTAGTTTGGCGGCGACAGCCTCGACCCAGGCCCGTTCGACCTCGGCGGTGAAATCGATCAGGCGCAACAAGGCATCGCTGCGTTGGGCCTCGTAGTTCGCGCGCGCTTCGCGTGTTCGCCAGGGTGTCGCGGCGACCCCGAGCACAGACGCGCGCAGGTCGACATCAAACACGCGTCCATGGTCACCGCCCGGCAGGCTGACCACTTCGAAAATCGGGTTGGATGGCCGGGATCGGGCGTTGAGCTCGGCAGCAGATATACCGGCCTGCAACAGGTCAGCCCGGACGGAGCGATTATGTGTCAGGGCCAGGTTGATGACCGTGGACGGACTGACGAGGGAAGCCGGACCGTCCTGGTTCAACTCGGCACGTTCAACTGCCTCGTCAAGCACACCCGATACGGCCTGCTCCGGGGCCAGCGAAACACACCCGCCGAGCAGCGCGGCGGCAACAGAGAGGGCGACTAGGGTTTTGCCGTACATCATAGACTTGCCCTATCATACCCCCTGGGGGTATACAAGAATGATGGCCATCACGACCTCACCCGCATCCGAATCCCGCGAAAAGTCCCTGACCCGTCTGAAACGGGTCGAAGGACAGGTGCGCGGCATTGCTCGCATGCTCGAAGAAGATCGTTACTGCATAGACATCCTGACGCAGCTCTCCGCAGTGAAATCAGCCCTGGGGGCCGTGGAGCGCGAAATTCTCAAGGATCATTCCCGTCATTGCGTCGCTCACGCCATCGATAGCGGAGATGCGGCGGATCAGCGCGAGAAGTTGAACGAGCTGATTGAACTCCTGTCCAAACACTATCGCCTCTAGAGGTGACAGACCGGCCGACGCGTCTAGTTTATCGTCATGCGCGTTTTCTACTCCGACACATTCAACCTGCCGCTCCCCGACAGGCACCGTTTTCCCAACACCAAATACGCGATGTTGCGGGAAAAGCTGATCGGCGATGCGGTGATCAGCCCGGACATGCTGGAACGCTCACCGCTGGTCGAGCGTACCGATATCCTGCGGGCCCATG
>CBFHQE010000035.1:0-22858 GCA_965657935.1 Maricaulis sp.
TCCCAGACGTGTGCTTGCGCAATTGCGCGATCTGATGTCCCGTCTGGACCGTGCGACAGGCGACTCTGCGTTGGAAGCCAGCGTGCGCAGCAGTCCCAATCTGTGCGGCTTGCTGCGACGGGAAGGTCGGCGGGTAATCCTGGAATTGCAGAGCGATGCGGGTTTCAAACTCTTCCCGGGTTTCATCCGTACCGATCTCGGAAATTGCATCCGAGGCAAGCTGGGTGACCAGGTCGATGAGACCTATGACAAGCTGATGGAGATCGGGGCGTTTGAAGGGCGGATCCGCTCCGCAGTCGTGCATTCCAAGGCGCGGTATGACGGCCAGGAATTCATTGGTATCAGCACCTATACGCCCTTCCTGCGTCAGAACGGACAGTGGGTGCTGCGCGCAGAGGTGCGCCTCGCGCCTCCTGATGACCCGGTCGTATCGGATATCCAGACCTGGCCGCATTACGTTATCGATGGCGAGACTGGCCGCCTTTAGGTTTTCTGAAAAACAAATTAATCAACTACATACTGTTAAAATAGTAGTGGATCTGCCTGACCGGGTCGGGCATCACCCACAATTGTTTTGGGGTGACCGGTTGGATTTCATGGATTGGTCTAGGAAACTGAAAGAGTTGAGATTCCTGGAAGGGCTTAAACAGGAAACTCTCGCGCAGCAGCTACGGGTCAGTCAGGCCGCGGTGTCCCAGTGGGAGCGGGGCGTGGCGGAGCCGCCGGCGCATGTACAGGCTGAGATCCGTGAGCGTGGATACAAGGCACCCAGCGCCCAAATCGGCCGCGCGCTTAAATACAGTGTGCTGAATAGTCCCTATCCCTGTGGACTGGTCGAGCTTGTAGATGACACGCTTGTCCTGCGCGCCCTGAGCGCGACCGCACGATCGAGCTATCCGCTCCTCGACATCGACGATCTTGATCAATCGGTGGATGGCAAGCTGGGCCGGGACGCTGATCTGAACTTCCTTGAGATGAAGCGCCGGGGTGTGTTTGTCGGCGACGCCGTCGGCGCGATAACACGCGCCACAGTAAGCCGCCATGGAACGACGATCGTGGCTCAAACCGCTTACACGCCCTTCCGGATAGATCACGACCGTTGGCTGGCGCGGGCAGAGGTCAGCATTGTCGAACAGGGGCCGAATGCGAACTACCAGTCGCGGCAGGTCCGCGTTCTTGCTGGATGATTTTTGTTGGAACAGCGCGTCAGGGTGTTTTGACGCAGCCTTTTTGCTGGCGCATGGGCCCGAACACGCATGCCGCGCGACGACTTCGTGCAATTGCAACCATGCCGGGCAGTATACTTTATAATTCATTGGATTTGATTGGCACGCTTGGCGGGTCCCGGGTAGGGCCCTATGTTCTCAGCGTGACCGAGACACGTCTACTTCCTGCGGATCTGCCGCTCTTTCCCCTGGCTGGGGTTGTTCTCCTTCCCGGAGAAACGCTGCAGCTGAATGTGTTCGAGCCGCGCTATCTCAACATGGTCGATGATGCGCTCCGCTCGGAACGGTGCCTGGGTATCATTCAGACGCGACCCGGCGGTAGTTTCGATCGCCCGGGCCTGGCCCCGGTTGGCTGTGCCGGCGAAATTACATCGTTTGAGGAAACGTCTGACGGGCGTTATCTGATCTCCCTGCACGGTCTGGCGCGGTTTGAACTCGGCGCCGAGCGCGACAAGGCCAGTCCGTACCGGGTCGCCCAGGCCAATTATGCGGGTTTCCACCACGACCTTCGCGATTTCCATGAACCGCATGTCGATCGAGGCGCCTTCCTGCATCTCTTGGTGACCTGGCTTCAGACCGAGGGCTTGTCCATCGACCGCAGCAGCCTGGAAGCTGCGCCCTTGTCGACGCTGGTCAACCAGCTGGCGATGAAGGGACCATTTTCGAGCGGCGAGCGTCAGATCCTGCTGACTGCCAAGACCATCGAATCCCGGCTCGAACTCATCGAGGACATCATGGCGGCGCGTCTCGCTGCGACGGCCTCCGGGCCGCTACACTGAGACAATAGATCCGCACAAAAAAAGCCCGGACAGATTTGCGCCCGGGCTTTTCCTGAGTGGTCGGCGTGCTACTGGACGCGTTCGACTGAATAGCCGCGTTCCGTCAGCATGTTGGGTACACCATTCTCGCCGACAAGATGGCCTGCCCCGACCACGATCACCGCACTGCCCGAACCGGACATGAGTGTCTCGATCTGGTTGGCCCAGTTCACATTGCGGTTGAGGATAAGCACGTCATAGACCTCCTGGTCTGTCTCGCGCATGCCGTCGTGGAAGATCTGGTCCAGGGTGCTCACATCACCTGCGGCCCAGGCGTTCACCAGCTCGTCCAGAGCGGTCGGATTTTCCTCAATCTGCTCCATCGTCACGGTCAGGAAATCGACCTGGATATCCCTCGACAGGCCGGCGAAGAAGCCAAACTGGTCGGCATAGGTCTCGAAAAAGCGCTCGCGGCTGTCATCAATCTCGCCCGCAAGTGTCAGCTCGACACCGGACATCGGATTATAACCCTGACCCTGCAAGGCCATCATCGACAGGGTGACGCTGACCAGCCATGGCTGCAACGGGTCCAGCTGAGCGGCCGGCAGGCCATACTGACCGGCAACACGGACGAGCTGCTCGTTTTCCTCGGTGCTCAGCATTCCACGCAGGGGCTGGCCGGGCTGGTTCAACCCGAATTGCGGGATCAGCGACTGGCTGGCGGCCTGGGCTTCAGCGGTCATCGGCAATTCAAAATAGATCTCGTCGGCACCGGTCAGCGCGGCATCCAGAGTGCCGGTTCGCCACTCGGTGGTTGGCTTGAGCACGTGGACTGAACCAAACAGATAGATCTCGCTATCCGCATCACTGACACGCCACATGGCCGGATCCGCGATCGCGGCACTGGACAGGGCGAGCGAAGTGGCCAACCCGAGCACGATTTTTTTCATTCTTGCAATCTCCCACAGAACCTCGCACCCCGCGAGGCATTTGAGGCTGATCTAACACAGGGGCGGTATATTGGCCAAGGGGGAATGTCCGGTTGTGTATTCCCGGTCACCGCCGGCGAAGGCAGGCGCAGTTGGGCAGTTCGCGTTCACACAATTGATCGAGAAAGTCATCAATGGCTTCGCTGATCAGGCTCTGCTGTGATCGTTCGAGCTGGACAGCGGCCAGGCGGACCCGGCGACGCTGTTCATCGGTCATGCGCACGGTCGTCTTGTGACGGGCCTGGCGAGGATTGCGCTTGAGTTCCTCCAGCTTCGCGGGGACCTGGCCGAGGACCCTTTTGGGCGGTGCGGATACCGGTGCCGGTTCTGCCGTGTACGAGGGCTGAACCGGGGTTGCCGCTTGCGGCGGGGGCGGTTTGGGAACCTCGGCGTGATCGGGGAATACCGCGCCGATCTGGGTGACGGGTGCGGGTTGGGCTTCTCCTTTGCGGGCAAGCAGTCCCGCATGCAGGCTGGCATATTTCGGCATGGATCTATCCCGATGCGTTCAGACGACGCCCGAAGGGCTGGCGGGCGACCAGGCGACGCTCGGCGCGTCCGGGCGGCGGACCATGGTCTTCGCCTCGTCGTTCAACGCCATCCCAGTTCCCGCTGACATCGCCAAAGCGGTGGTGGGCTGGAGGCGGCGCGGTTTCGTCCTTCGCGCCAGGGGGCTCGGCGCTCTGTGTCAACGCCGCCTCCGCAGCCTCTTGCCCGGCACGCTGCAGATTGGACAATGCCTTGGGCACGGGGGAAAGAATGCTGTCCTCGAATGTTTTGCTGGGGTTATCGATCAACTCGCTGGGATCGCCACGCATCCGCGCGAGACGTTCGTCCAGATAAGCCCATAGCTGGGTCACCTCATTGGCCGAACGGCCGGATGGGTTGGCTTCTCCCACGGTGCGACCATCAATCATCGAGGCGGCAAAATCGACACGATGATGAAGTGTTACCGGAGCGACGGTCCCGTGTTGTGAGAGTGCTATGGCGGTCTCGCCGGTAATGCGGGCGCGCGCCGTAGCGGAATTGACCACAAAGATGAGGGGCTTGTTTTGATGTTGGACGATGTCAACGGTCGGTCCGACCGCGCGGAGGTCGTGGGGGCTGGGGCGCGTCGGCAGGATGACCAGGTCGGCATGGGTGACAACTTCGGAGATCATGGATGTCACTGCTGGTGGCGTGTCGATGATGATCAACCTGTACCCGGCATCGGACAGCGCCTGGATGTCGCGTGACAGGTCGGGAACGGAGACGTGGGCGAAGGCCGGTTCATGCGCCTCACGGGCATTCCACCATTTGGCCATCGAGCCCTGTGGATCTGTATCGATGATTGCGACGGGTCCGGCGCCAGACAATTCGGCTTCGACTGCGACGTGGGCAGAAACAGTCGTTTTGCCGGACCCGCCTTTCTGGGACGCAAACACAACCACTTGGGCCTGGGGGAGGCGTGCCTCTGGGCTCATGCTGTTTCCCTTCGCAAGCCGGGGCGCGTATTCGCCCCTTGGTGACAATGAAACCCGGCACATCTTGATCTGACGCTAAATCCCCCCTCGTAAATTTATGAAACTTATCGGAAAAATTTGAGACGAAACTTTTATGTCCCTCGGGACCGGCGCGAACCCATTCCCCGGTGACGGCTCTGCATCCCTTTTCCTAAGCTGATCGCTGCTTGGGTGGAGCTGGAGAAAATCGTGAGAACCCTGACATCAATGATCGCCATCGCCAGTGTGATGGGAATGACGGCAAACGCGGCGGCCCAGGACCGTGAGGCCGAGTTTCATGCCTTGATCGAGGCCAACACCTACCGCATCAGCTGGGATGGCCAGCAATTGACCGGTGAGGGGGCGGAGTGGCTCTCCGGCGAGATTGCGGCCGCGCATTACTTCATGATCGGCGAGCGCCACGCGACTGCTGATGTGCCGGCGATCGCCTCGCATTTGTTCGAAGTCGCTGCGATGGAGGGGTACAGCCACGCGGTACTTGAAATGGGACCCATCATGGGCGCCGAGCTCAATGCCTTCCTCGCGGAAAATGGGGCGGATGCTCTGGCGGGGGCGATGCAGGACCCGGTCTATCGTGATGCCATGGCTTTCCTTGGTTTCCAGGAAGAGCAGACCTTTGTCGCGGATGCATATCGCGCCGGGCTGGAGATTGCGGGCCTGGACCAGGAGTTCATCCTGGCCGGCGAGTTTCATTTACGCCGCCTTGAGGCGGGTGTGCAGACCCACGCCCAACGAGATGCCGTGAATGCCTTGCGGGCCGTGGCTGATACCGAACAATACTTTGTCGGTGCAGCCGATCCCGCGCTGTACGAGGCCCTTGAAACGGCCTTTGCCGGTCACGCCGACACCGTGCTGGCCGACACGGCCGAGGCTTTGCGCATCACCAACGCCATTTATCGCCCGTTTCTCGTTGGCGGACCGACCAGCTGGTCAAATGTCGAACGGGAGAATTACGTCAAGACAAACTGGTACTGGATGAACCAGGCGCTGGCCGCTCCCGGTGAGCCCGGTCCGCGCATGACGTTCAAATGGGGCGGCTTGCATTCCGGCCCAAGCATCGACAGCCATGCAAGGATCTCGCTGGGCACCTTCATCGAGGACTGGGCGACCGTTCATGGCGTCACCGCGTTCAATCTCGGTATGGATTGCAATGCGGGTCAGAGCCTGTCGACCGGTGGGATGGACCATGTGCCCCAGGCCTGTGTGAGCTGGTTCCTGTCTGCGGGTGGCGGTCAGAATGCCTCGGCCGGTGTGGAAGATCAGACGTTTTCACCGCACCTGCAGGACGCGCAGGAAATAGTTCTCATCGATTTCCGGCCGGTTCGGGAGCGTTTGCGGGAGTGGCGGTTCCTGACCCCGGGTGAGCGCAACATGATTGCCGGATATGATGCCTATATGGCGATCCCGGGCACGCGACCCGCGACCATGGCAACGTCCGATTAAACCTGTATGGAGGCCTGACCCGTCAGGCCTCCACCCATTTTCCGATGGGTGTTTTCAGGTAGATCAGCATCCCGGCCAGCATCGCCAGAAAGAAAACCCAGATCTTGGCGCCGCCCAGCGTCAGCGCGGCGATGGCTGGTCCGGGGCAGAGCCCGACCAGCCCCCACCCCATCCCGAACATGACGGCACCAACCGCAAGCTTGCGGTCGATACTGGTGTCGCTCGGGATCTGGTAGTCTTGCTCGAACAAGGGTGCCGGGCGCATCCAGACGAGGCGGTAGCCGCCCGCCGTGACCAGCAGCGCGCCGCCCATTACGAACATCAGGCTGGGGTCCCAGTTTCCAAGAATGTCGAGGAAGGCCAGAACCTTGGCCGGATTGACCATCTGCGAGACCGTGAGGCCGATGCCAAAGACGAGGCCGGCCAGGCCGGCGGCAAGATTGCGGAACATGTCAGCCTCCCATCGCCAGGCGCAACACGGTGACGGTCACCATGCCGGCCGCCATGAACATCGCCACGGCAGCAAGGGAGCGCAGCGACAGGCGGGACAGGCCGCAAACACCATGTCCGGATGTGCACCCGGATCCGAGCCGTGTGCCGATCCCGACCAGTAGTCCGCCCAGAATAACGGCCCACCAGTCCGCCTGCATCAGGAAGGGTGGCGCATTGCCGGTCGTGATGGTGACGAGGAAGGGAGCTACGACCATGCCGCCGACAAACCACAAGCGCCAGGCGGTGTCGCCTTCACTGCGCGTGAGAATACCGCCCACAATTCCGCTGATCCCCGCAATCCGGCCCGTGCTGGCCATCAGCATCACCGCGGCCAGCCCGATCAGTGCGCCGCCAGCCAGTGCACTCCAGGGAGTAAAGTTTTCCATGCCCGCCTCCAGATTCGCTGGCGCCGAGCCTAGTGTTTTCCGGGCGGGCCGCCAATCAGAGGCCGTCAGTGCTTATTCCACGGTCTGGCTCGCAAGCCCGGCAAAACCGCTTTGCTCGAGGATTTCCAGGGGATCCTCGAAGGTCAGCAAATTGGCGATGGCCTCGGCCTCGTCACTCGCGTTTTCGATGTATGCCGTAACGATCTGGCGGCCCATCCAATAGCCCATCTCATAGGGCCAGTCCTCGGGTGCTGCGCGGTAGTTGGCGTGCCAGTTGCGCATACGAGCCTGCATGTCATCGCTGGCTTGCGCGAAGGCGGTGCCTGCCTCAATTGCCGCATTGAGCGCGGCGCGGTCTTCACTGAAGCGACGCCACAGCATGTCCTGGTTTTCGAGCGCCCAGCCGTCGCGCTCTGTGTCCGGGACGACACCGGTGACCCGCCAGGCAATATAGTCGGGAAAGCCCTCGCGGATGGACGCCGTGACAAGCGGGTCAATCTCGCTGGCGACAGGACTATGTGTCTGGAAGGCATGCACCGTTTCATGCGCCAACATATGGCGATAACGGGCGCGGATGCCGGTCTCGCTGTCCTCGATGGCACAGATCACCTCCAGCCCCAGGACCTGGGCATCTGCAGCGGCCGTGCCTCCGGAATTGCCCGCGCCGAAGACAACGTGGATATCCGGCAGGGTTTGTTCGGGAAAGATCTCCTGAAGGCCTGAATAAATGCGATTGAGTTCGTCATTGGTATCGTCGGCGAGCGGCAGGCAGACATCGATTCCGCGGCGGTATAGCTCCGGCCGGGCCGCGATCACGCTGGCAAGGTGGTGGGCATCGCGAATGCGGTGCGGCGTGAAGATCTCCACGCCACGCCCGGCACCGACCAGATACCCTGCGCGCAGGTCATCAGCGGTGGGCGTGCCATCGGTGGCCTCGAATATCGCGGCAAAACGATGCGCATCGACCGACTGGATCTGGTATTCCACGGTCGTTTCGCTCTGGCAGGCTGCCAGCATGGCGACGGCACCTAATGATGCCAAAATTCGGAGCTTCATGTCGTTTCCAAAACTCAATCCCGCCCGAACGGGTGTCGGGCAATGAGGAGCCTACCGGCTCGTCGTCTCCGGAAAATCCGGGAATGACCGGGCGAGCGTCCCGCCCCCGTTCAAAAACCGCCGAAACAGGCGTGACAGGCGAGTAGATCCATGGTGATCTAACCACAGGTCGAAGGGGGAAATGATGATCCGGTTCGTTATTCTGTCAGTATCCACATTCGCACTCATGGCCTGTACACCCGAGGTGACGCCGGAGCCCGATCCGGTCCCAGAACCTGCCGCAGAGCCGGCGGAACAGCCGCTGGAAGCGGCGGTCGCGGAACCGGCGCCGGAGCCGGACGTCGCCGCCGCGCCGGCGCCCGCCGCAGATGTTGATCTGTGTTCGCTCGATATCAGCGTCAGCTGGGAGCTCGAAGGCGTCGCGCCGCTGACCCAGCGCGCCACGACACGGTGCGCCCAGCAGGGTGAGGTTCTGATCACGCGGACCATCTATGATGCGGGCGGCCAAGAGCTCTATCGTGCCGACTATGTCACCCAGCACATCATGACGCTCTCCCCGGACAGCGGCTTTGTGGCCTCACCGGCCGAATTGCCGGGCGCCATCGAGGACTGGCTGTCAGTCGGACCGGGGCGCAGTCGCACCAGCGAACTGCCACCGTATCAGGACACGGCGGAATTCCCCTTCATGTCGGGCGCGGATGGCATCAACGAGCACGAGGCCTGGCGCGCGGGGGACTACCCCATGCAGTGTTACGTCCAGGGCATGGAAAGCATGAATTGCGTCGCCCTTGTCGATGGCGAGATAGTCGAACTGGGCTACCAGCTCTTCCCGGGCTAGTCCGGCGCGATATCGTCAGCCAGGTGGAGCAGCCGGCCGAGCGGTCGCAGGATGCGGGCCAGCAGGCGATCACCAGGACTGTCACCCAGTTCCAGATGGCCCAGCAGGGTCAATCCGGCCGTAGTGACCAGGAAGAGCTGCCAGCCGCCAAAACTCATCCAGACCTTGCCTTCGGTGAAGGCGGGGGAGGCGGTGTCGAGCAGCAGGGCCAGCCCGGTCACGCCGAGCATCAACAGTGCGGGCCACAGGCTGGCTCCACGGCGCCGTGCCTGCAAAACCAGAAACACCGCGCTGAGAACGGCGGCAGCGATGAGCAGGCCGAGATCGAGAATGCTGGCGGGCGTGTCAGCCGTCGCCGTCAGATAGGACCAGCCGCCAAACCAGATCATCGCCAGCCCGCTCAGGCCGAGCAGGGCCATATGACAGGCATCAATAACGTGTTGGCGTTTGAACATGAGATGATCCTAGCCGGGTTGGCGACGGCGGCGAAGGGAGATTGTACGCGGACTAGTCTCGGCTCACCACGAGGCGATATCCGCAATCCAGCTGGTCCAGCGCCAGCAGGCTGGCATACCGTTCCGGCCAGGCGCCATGGTCCAGATCGGCCTTGAGCCGGGCCAGCGCCGGGCTGATATCGCCGATCTTCCAGAACGACGAAATGGCCCCGCGCACGCGTTCATCCAGATAGGCGGCGGGGCGTTTCCAGTAGGCGCACAAAAAGCCGTCGATACAATCGGCCGGGATCTCGACCGGGTGGATGTCCACCGGACCCATAACCTCGCCATAAAGCGACATGGCCGGCATCTGGCCCTCATCCAGGCTCACCAGTTCGGGAATATAGTCGGCCAGCCAGAAATCTGTGCGGGTGACATCAAACGTCAGGATCACCACCGGGCCCCGGCTGACCCGGCGCAGCTCGGCCAGCCCCTTCGCCTGGTCGCGCCAGTGATGCACCGTCAACACCGCCATTACGGCGTCAAAACTGTCATCGCCAAAGGGCAGGTCCTCAGCCACACCCTGCACCACTTCGGCAGAACCGGCCGGGCGCTGGGCAATCATCTCGGCGGAGGGTTCCAGCGCTGTCACGAGCCGGTCCGTGGGCTCATAGGACCCGGCCCCCGCTCCGACATTGAGCACCGTCCGGGCATCACCCAGCGCCGCATGGATCGCGGCCTCGATGCGTGGATCGGGCTTGCGCAATTGCGCGTAATCCAGGCCGATCCTGTCATAGAGGGCCGGATGCGACGCCGTCTCGTCCATGCCTAGCCCAGTCCCCGCACCAGGGTCAGGAATTCCAGCCGGGTTGCCGCGCGCCGGTGTTCGGAAATGGCCTGGTAGTCCGCATCGGCATACCAGGCGCGCGCCGCTGCCTCGGAGGGAAAGCGCACCACAATCATGCGGCCCTCGCGCGGCGTCTCGCCCTCAAATGTGACCGGCGCATCATCAAAGGTCAGAAACTCCCCGCCATGTTTCTGGAAAATGGCGAAAAACCCTTTTTCGTACTCGCGATACCGCTCGCGATCCTCGACGACGAGATTGGCAATAATATAGGCACAGGGCGGTGCGGTGGTGTCGGTCATGTGCTCTCCCCTTGGTGGTCGGGGGGGAAGCTTAATCAGGTCCGTCGGCGGCGGCTAGACGGAGCGCCTATCTCCCCTCCGGGGAAGTGCCGTAACGCAGTGAAGGCGGGGATAAGATGGGGGGGCGAGCGCAGCGAGCTGACCTACGGGCTTCGCCCTTCGGCCCCTCCGTCTCCGCCTTCGCCAAGGCTGCGGCGGATCCACCTCCCTGGTGGGGAGGATAAGCACGTGCATATCCCAAATCCACAGATTGCGCCTGGCCCGTTCCACCTGCTAAAGGTTAACCCAAGCAACCCTTGGGGGAGGGTATGGGGGAGATCGGTTCACTTGTTGGAGAAGCTTGGCGTTCGTTTCACGAAAGCGAGTTTTGGCGAGTCTTTAGCTCGTACGACGCCCAACGGTCCTACGCATTTATTGTCGCCATTGTGGTAATTTCTGGATCGTCTTACCTGGGCCTGGTTCCGTTTAGGCGTCTACACAACGAGACGAAGACGGAAAGCCTGGAGAGGACACTAAGGTATCGGGGCCGTCGCCCCACGACCGAGGAGGGCAAGGCGCGGCGTAGAAACCGTCAAAGGCGAGATGCCAAGGCGTACGCAACAAAGACGCTCATGCGAATTCTCGTGATCTTTGTTCTGGGGGTGATTATCCCGCTTGGCGCAGTCATGGCGATATCGGTGGCCTCACCTTGGTTGTTTCCTGACGGTTATGCATTGGTCGACCGTCAATCTCTTTCTCCGGTGATCCATCCTGACGGAGGTCAGCTTGTTCTATTCGGTCTCGATTTGCTGGCGAAAGGCGGCTTGAACGATTTCTTCGAAGTGTTTGATTTGCGTGTTGGACAGCTTGGACATTCGCCTGATAATTATTTGTTCAGCGGGTACATTCTCGTGTTCCGCCTGGTCGCTGATCTGTTTGTGATCAGCTTATTAGTTTACGCGATTCGGACCTTTTGGGCTTGGCGCCAGGTAACGGCAGAACTTGATGAGGGAGCTGAAGAGGACCCCGATATTACGGAGTAGCGACCGAGTTTCGCTACTCCCCCGTCAGCTTCTTGATCTCATCCCTGAGCCGTGCCGCTTCCTCAAACTCCAGATCCGCCGCAGCTTCCCGCATCTGTTTTTCCAGATCCGCCACCACGGCGGCGAGGTTTTCGCCGACCAGCGCGGTCTGGGCCTGATCGGCCAGGCCTTTGGGTTTGCCGGTGCCTTTCTTGCCGCGGCCTTTGGCGGCGACATTGCGGCCCTTGGCCTGGCTTTCCATGACCTCTTCCAGGATATCGCTGATGCCGCGGGTGATGGTTTTCGGCGTGATGCCGTGCTCCTCGTTGTGGGCGATCTGTTTGGTGCGGCGGCGGCTGGTTTCGTCCATGGCGCGTTGCATGGAGCCAGTCACCCGGTCGGCATAGAGGATGACCTTGGAGGCAGCATTTCGGGCGGCACGCCCGATGGTTTGAACGAGTGAGGTTTCCGAGCGCAGGAAACCTTCCTTGTCGGCATCGAGAATGGCGACGAGGCCGCATTCGGGGATGTCGAGACCCTCGCGCAGGAGGTTGATGCCGATCAGCACATCGTAGCTGCCCAGGCGCAGATCGCGGATCAGCTCGATGCGTTCCACCGTGTCGACATCGGAGTGCATGTAGCGGACTTTCAGCCCCTGCTCATGCATGTATTCGGTCAGATCCTCGGCCATGCGCTTGGTCAGCGTGGTGATCAGGGTGCGAAAGCCCAGCTCGGTGGTCTTGCGGACCTCGTCGATGACATCATCGACCTGGCTGGCACCGTCCGCGGCCACCGGGCGGATTTCCACTGGCGGGTCAATCAGGCCGGTCGGGCGGATAACCTGTTCGGTGAAGACACCGCCGGTCTGGTTGAGCTCCCATGGGCCGGGTGTGGCCGAAACCTCGATGGTTTGCGGGCGCATGGCTTCCCACTCCTCGAATTTGAGCGGCCGGTTATCCAGGCAGGAGGGCAGGCGGAAGCCGTGATCGGCAAGGGTTTTCTTGCGGTTATAGTCGCCGCGATACATCGCCCCGAGCTGGGGGATGGAGACATGGCTCTCATCGGCAAAGACGAGGGCGTTCTCCGGGATGTATTCAAACATGGTGGGCGGCGGCTCGCCGGGTTTGCGGCCGGTGAGGTATCGGGAGTAGTTCTCGATGCCGGCGCAGGAGCCGGTGGCCTCGAGCATTTCCAGGTCGAACTCGGTGCGCTGTTGCAGGCGCTGGGCTTCGAGCAACTGGCCTTCCTTCTCCATCCAGGCGAGGCGTTCCTTCAGCTCGGCCTTGATCTTGACGATGGCCTGGTTGAGCGTCGGGCGCGGCGTCACATAGTGGGAGTTGGCGTAAAAGCGGACGCTTTTCAGCTGGGTATGGGTCTTGCCGGTGAGCGGGTCGAACTCGGTGATGTCCTCGACCTCGTCGCCGAAGAAATTGATGCGCCAGGCGCGGTCGTCATAGTGGGCCGGGAAGACTTCCAGATTATCACCCTTGAGACGGAAAGTGCCGCGGATGAAAGCGTGGTCATTGCGCGTGTATTGCAGGTCGACGAGCTGGCGCATGGCGGCGCGCGGATCCATCGTATCGCCCGGCTTCACATCGAAGGTCATCGCCGTATAGGTCTCCACCGAACCGATGCCGTAAATACAGGAGACCGAGGCGATGATGATCACGTCATCGCGCTCCAGGATGGAGCGGGTGGCGGCGTGGCGCATCCGGTCGATGGCCTCGTTGATACTGGATTCCTTCTCGATATACGTATCCGTCCGCGGCACATAGGCCTCCGGCATATAGTAGTCATAATATGATACGAAGTACTCTACAGCGTTGTTCGGAAAGAAGGATTTGAATTCGCCATAGAGTTGGGCGGCGAGGGTCTTGTTGGGGGCGAGGATCAGGGCGGGGCGTTGCACGGCCTCGATGATCTTGGCCATGGTGAAGGTTTTACCCGTGCCGGTCGCGCCGAGCAGGACCTGGTCGCGCTCGCCGCTCTCCAGGCCCTCCACGAGTTCCTTGATGGCGGCGGGCTGGTCACCCGTGGGCTCGAACTCGGAGACACACTGGAAACGCAGTCCACCTTCCGCCTTTTCGGGGCGCTCGGGGCGGTGCGGGGTCCAGGTCCCCGGTGTCTCGGTCGGCAGCGTGTCGAGCACGAAGTCTTCCGGCGCGGTCAGGGTGTCATCAACGGTTAGCTTGGCCATGCCGCAGATATACGCACGCGCGACGGGAGCGGCTAGGGGGCTGCTGCCAGGGCTGTGTCAGGAGAGGGCGGCGGCACCGACAATGACAGGGGCTCATATTCGATGAGCGCGCAGTAGTCCGGTGTTAATTTGCGACCTTAACCATAGAGGGTGATTGAAGGAGATTGCCCGCATGCCCGCCCCACTCGAAGGTCTCAGCGTCCTGCTTATCGACGACAGCCGAGCCGTGCGCGGCGTGATCAAGACATTGCTGAAAGGGTTGGGCGTCAATGAAGTGTATGAAAGCGCAGATGGCCGTGAAGCCATTGTGCTTGCCAACACCGGCCGGCCCGATGTGGCGCTGATCGATTATGATCTAGGCCAGGTGTCCGGTCTGGATGTGGTGCGAGAGCTTCGCGATTGCCGGTTGAGCCCGAACCCTGATCTCCCCGTTCTGCTGCTCGCCCCGGTCGATCTACCCTATCTGGTCAGCGGCGCGACCGAAGCCGGAGCCAATGCCATCCTGCCCAAACCGATCAACGCGTCTACGCTGGGCGCGAGCCTGGAAACCGTCATAACCGCTACGCGTGTTCCCGACATCCGCGCAATTCGTGCGTTTCATTAAGCGATTGTTCAATGCCCTCTGTTAAATCGGAAGCGTAGTAAACGCCTGTGAGCAAGATCATGCCGACGCAAATGCTTCAAGGATTGAGTGTTCTGGTGGTCGAGGACGTGGATTCCATCCGCAGCCTGATTGTGCGTCTGGTTGAGGGATTGGGAGCGGAGACTGTCTGTTCGGCGATGGGTGTTGATACGGCCCTGACAGCGCTGGAAAGCCAGGTGTTTGACGCCATGCTTCTCGACTACGAACTGGGCGGCCGCGATGGCATCGAGATCCTGACGGCCATTCGCAATAATCCCGCACATCCCAACCACAAGACACAGGTTGTCCTGTTGACCGGCCATGCCGAGAGTCACGTCGTCAAGGAAGCCGTGATGGCGGGCGCCAATGGCTATCTCGTCAAACCGGTCATGCCGGAGACCCTGGGTCAACGCCTGCGCAAGGTGATCGCAGCGCATGAAGAGACGCTGGGCGGCAATCCGGCAACCGAAGTGGTCTGGCGCCGCTCGATCTAGCCCGGCAAACCTGTCCGGGGCATGTCTTCAACGGAATCCCACTGCTGTGGACGGATGAGCGCCTCCGTATCAAAGCCGCGTTCCCGCAATTCTCTCAGCCGCGCGTCGATAAAGGCATTCCCGGGCTGGGGGTCGCGGGTCAGTATCCAGAGATAACGGCCCTGGGGTTCTGACACCACGGCCCAGGAATAATCCTCTGCCAGGTCGATGATCCAGTAATCACCGAAAAACGGGCCGAAGAAGCTGACTTCCAGCTGGGCATTTGTCTGTGTGTTGACGATGCGCGCGCGCCCTTCTGCGACGTCCAGTTCGCCGTCCAGGCCGTTTTTCCAGCAGCGATTGATGACGCGGATATTGCCGTCCTCGCTCCATTCATAAAACGCGGTCACACCGTCACAATCGCGCTCGAAACTGTGATCGGCACGCACGACTTCGAACCACAGGCCGAGATAACGTTCCGGATCCACGCTGGGGACGGTATTCAACTCTGTGCCCGGGGCGAGCCGGGCCGGCGGCGGTGTGCACGCTGTCAGGCCCAGCGCGAGGAGTAGAAGTCCGAGCATTCGTAACATTTGGGGTCTCCGTTTCACTCCGGACGTTGCGCGATTATCTGCGAGATCAAGCGCTATTGGCTTAAAACAGCTCGGCTGTGGTCATCTGCAGGAAAAAAAAGCTCCAGTCGCAGATCACTGATCGTGACGTCAAAGGCGGAGCTGACTTCCATCACCGTGGAGAACAAGGTGAGCGCGATGCCGTCGCCCAGGTCATACTGGACAGTCAGGCAGGGTGTGTTGGGCACGAGATGGGTGGGCCCGGGCTCGATCATGCGGGCCAGTCGGTCTGCAAATGCATCCAGCACAGGGTCGCCCCCGGCATGACGGGACTCCGCCTGTAAGCGCGTCAGCATGGCTGGCGCCATCTCGTCCCAGTTGAGAATGGGCGCACGGGCCGCCGGGTCGGACAACATGATATCGATCAGATTGGTGTCCGGCGCGGGCGCGCGGCCCTGCAGGAAAAGCGCGCCAGTGGCATTGGCGTCCAGCACGTTGAAATGCCGGTCCAGTAACAGGGCCGGGAAGGGAGCGTGGGCCTCCATCAACCGGGTGAGGCTGGCCTTGAGCGGCGCGAGTTCCGCGCTGTCCCAGCCCGACGCGCGAAAGGCGGGGCTGAAACCCGCACTGCCCAGAAAGCTGTTGTGGATCTCCAGCGGTAATTCCAGACCCTCGGCGAGGCGGTGGATCATGTCGCGGCTCGGCGTGGAGCGGCCGGTTTCCAGGAAGCTGATATGACGGGCCGAGACATCGGTCTCCAGAGCAAGGGAAAGCTGGCTCATGCGACGGCGTTGCCGCCAGTCCTTGAGGAGTTTGCCAAAAGCGTGATCGGAGCGGGTCTGGGTCATGACGGCAGTAGAGCGCAGGTCCTTTCCAAGATCCATTACCTCGCAGGTAATTGATGTTGTGATCTCGGTCGGGCTCATATCCGCTCAATCGTGATGGAGAGCAATATGCAAGCGAAACAACTCACCCTGCCGGCCTGGACCCTGATCATTTCCGGCCTGCTGACGGCGCTGGCGGTGCTGCCGCCCCTGCGGCCGGTCCTGGTCGCGTTCGCGGATCTCGCCTTCTGGCCGCTCGACGGGACACCGGGGGCGCTGGACAATGTGCACCTCCTGGTCGCCGCAGTCGCTGGAGGATTGATGACAGGATGGGGCGTTTTCATGCTCGCCCTGTCCGGGGCGTGTGACCTCTCCAAGGCGCTGACCCTGGGCGCGCTGACCTGGTTCATCGTTGATTCCACCGGTTCCGCGATCGCGGGTGCGCCGATGAATGGTGTCTTCAATCTGGGTTTTCTGGCCCTGATGTTGTGGCCGGTCCTGGCCAGCCGCAAGACGCAGCCGGCGTAAACGCCACCCGCGCCTCCCGGCCCGTGTCGGGAGGCGTTTGTCTGGCGCCGGACAGGTCAGGCGTCGTCGTAGACGTCCGCCTCGATCACAGCATCCAGACCGATCTCGATATAGTCACCCATCAGGGGTGCGCCGAGCAGATAGTCAGCGGTGGGTGTGGTTCGGCGTTCGCGGGCCGCATTGACGACACGCGCAAAGTCGCGGCCCTCAAAATCACCCCGGCCAATCCAGTATAAAGCGACCAGCTCAGCCTGCGCTTCCTCGTCGAGACCTTCGATCCAGGCCTCGATTTCATCGCGCCCGTCATCATTCTGGCCGGTCTGCAGGCTTTCCACCGCATCGGTTTCCGCGGTGTCTTCATCCCGCTCGAGATCGTCGATCTGTTCTTTGCTGTCATATCCGCGGGCCCGGACAATCAGGTCTCGCACGGCTTTTTCGGCAATATTCATGGCTTCGCCTTTCGCTGGTACGCGTAAAACTCAGGCACGACTAGAACACTAGCACGAAAACGAAGCGCTGTGACCCGCCGCCGCGCGACAGGCGGTCGCGGGGAGAATTGTGTTCATGCCTTCCCTGTATGGGCTGGGGCGCGTTTCGAACATGCCGGGGCATGTTCGAAGGGGCGAAGGTGACCCGAAGCGCAGCCCGAAGGGCCGACTTTCGAAGCGCCTCGCGGCGCGCACCTACTCCACCATTGCTCCGCAATGGTCCCGCTCGCCCATCAAGGGCGAGGAAAAGCTGAACATCACCCCACACGTCCGTCATCACCCGGCTTGTCCGGGTGACCTCAGCTCACCTGGCGCCAGGATGGTCGAGGTCCCCCGGATGTCTGCTTCGCAGCCACCGTGGGATGACGCTCGGGTTGGCTCGATCTCAGGCAATTTCGGTAAAAACGTCCCGGAAAATGCTGTTGCACGGCCCAACTTCACTGCAACTTCATCCAATCACCTATGGTCAAGACTTGGTTAAGAACGCTGGGGCAGTATCGGGCAAAGAGTTCTGATTCTTCATCGCGTCAGCGGGATCCATGTCTGGAAGTTTTGACCGAATTCGAGTTTTGATCGTCGAGGACAATGCGCACATGTCCACGATCCTGCGGACTATTCTGCAGGGTTTTGGCGTGCGGACGATCGTCGAGGTGCGTGACGCCGCCGACGCTTTCGAGACGATGCGTGACGTGAACCCGGATTTCGCCCTGGTCGACTATATGCTGGGTGATCTGAACGGGCTGGAGTTTACGCGCCTGGTTAGAACCGCGTCGGACAGTGCCAACAAGTATCTGCCGATCATCATGGTCACCGGCCACACGGACAAGTCCAAGGTGCTGGAAGCCATCAATGCGGGCGTCAATGAATACCTCGCCAAGCCGGTGCGTCCGGTTGACCTGTTCCACCGCATCTCGGCCCTGATCGAGCGTCCGCGCCGTTTTGTGAAAGCGACGACCTATTTCGGTCCGGACCGCCGCCGCCGACAGGATCCGCGTTATAATGGTCCCTGGCGCCGTTCGACCGACGAAGAGCACGCCGCGGCGAGCTAACACAAGCTTTCGCCCGTCGGGCCCGGCTTATCTTGTTCATTCTTATGGTTCAGCCCGTGTTGTTCAGCCTGTGTTGTTCAGGCTGCGTCAACACGCTGATAGGCATCAAATACAATCACGACATCCCTGGCATCCACCGCTTTGCGCTTGCGGATGATGGCCGCAAAATCGGCATTGTTGATCAGGAGTTTCGGGCCGATCTGGGTAAGCTCGTCACGCTGGATCAGCGCGCTGTCGCAGGCCAGGGGCAAGCCGCATCCTGACTGACAGGCGATTGCATCCGCAGTTTCAAGCATGCGGTGTATCTGGCCCGCTGTTTCCCGGTCCAGAACCAGGGCTCGGCCGTATTCATCAAAACGGACTTTGGACAGGTCAAAACGAATTCCACGCGCTGAGGTCATGCCTTCCTCCACTGCACGTATAAAGTGTACTGCTTTTGTTCTACACCTTCAAGGCTTATCTGGCCGCGTCCAGCGCCGAGGAGATTTCGGCATCCTGTGTGCACCAGCTGGTCACCAGCCGGGCCGAGCCGTCAGGCCATTGGTAGAATTGCACTCCGCCCGCCCGCATGCTTTCAGCGGTACGTGCCGGGATGTTGGCGAACACTTCATTGCCGTCGACATCATGCAGGATTTCCACCCCGTCCACGCCTGCCAGTCCGACAGCAAGCCGCCGGGCCTGGCGGTTGGCGGTGGCGGCAAGGTCGAGCCAGAGATCGTCAGCAAGCCAGGCGTCAAACTGGGCGGCGAGATAACGCATTTTGGGCGCCATGTGCCCGCCGCGTTTCTGGCGCATCTGCAATTCCTCGAACCGATCCATCACGCTGGGAAACAGGATGATGGCCTCTGAACCCATCGCAGCATTCTTGGTGGCTCCGAAACAAAGCGCGTCAACGCCGGCTTTCCAGGTCAGTTCGGCCGGCGTGCAGCCCAGCGACACCAGCGCGTTGGTAAAACGGGCGCCGTCCATGTGGACAAAGGCCGGACGGTCCTTCAGGCGGGCTGCGCGCTCGGTCACCTCGGCGACGGTATAGGCGGTTCCGCTCTCCGTCAGGTTGGACAGGGAGAGCGCGCGCACCGGGCTGGAATGCACGAAACCCTCGGGGATTTCGCCCAGTGCACGATCGAGTTCTTCCAGTGAAATCTTGGCGTGATCGCCGCGTAGCGGGATCAGCTTGGCCCCGCCTGTATAGAATTCCGGCGCGCCGCGTTCATCGCGGTGGATGTGGGCCTCGTCATGGCAGAGGATCGCACCATGGCCTGGGCAAAGGCTGGCCAGGGTCAGCGCATTCGCTGCGGTGCCCGACACCGTGAACAGGACTTTCAGGTCCGTTTCGAATATCTCCCTGAGGCGTGTTTCCACGCGGGTGCTGATCTCGTCAGCGCCATAACTCATCGCAAACCCGGCATTGGCCGCGGTGATGGCTTCGAGCAGTTTGGGGTGGGCGGGGGCAGTGGTGTCCGACAGGAAATTCATGCCTTCTTTGGACCGTGAACGGCACCTGCGGTCAATCCCCAAATCCCGGGTCCGGGACCAGCGGTGGCAGGCTGTCGCGCATGGAGTCCGCTGAGCTGGTGTGCTGGGAGTGCTGGTTGGTCATCGTTGCCTGACCGGCCAGGTTGCGCGTTGGCTGGATGTTGAACAGGGCGCGGATCTGGGCCGGTGTAAGGTCCAGCCCCATCGCGGCGCGAACACGCGCAAGCTCTTCTTCGGACGCAAAACGGGCAAACTGGAACGTGTTTTCATCAGCCCGGTCCGGACAGGCGCCGGCCTCGCGATTGGCGTCCGAGGAGGAGGTGCAAAATACATTGCGGACAAACATCTGGGTCGAGCCGGGCCCGGCCGGCAAGGCGAGTGGACTATCTGAAAAGGTCTGAAAACCGGCGCCGACCGATGATGCTGCTGCGTCCTCATCCTCGTCCGTCAGGTCAACATCAGCGGGAAAAGCTGCAATCACAGGAGCTTCCGCCTCGCTGACTTCTCGCGGCACCGGGACGGTTTGCCCTTCGACCGGCGTGTCCGGATCGACTGGGTTGTCCTGCTCGGCGGTTTCTTCTGCGGGAACCGGTTCGGAGGGCACCGGCTGGCTGAGCAGGGTGACCTCGAAAGGCGCGCGCTCCGGAGCGGCGAAATCGTGACGCGGGACGGCGAAAATCAACGCAAACAGCAGGCTGTTCGCCAGCAGCGCTGTCGCGAACGCAAGAATGCGGCGCGGCCCAGGCTCATTGAGGGGCGGTGACAACACCTCGCCCATGCAACCTCCCAATCGGCCCCCGCCGGTGTACAGGGTTAACGCGATCAGATGGAGAGGGCCAGACAGAAAACCACCCTGCCGGGGGGGACAGGATGGTTTGGCGTCCGGGGGGGAAGCCTGGGCGCGTGTCAGGCGGCAGCCAGGGCATCGATGCTTTCATTGGCAGCGGCGAGTTTTTCCTCGGCCACGAAGTTCAGCTGGCCGGCCTCGATGACGGTCACATCCGTAATGCCGATAAAGCCCATGACATGACGCATATAGCCGGTGGCAAAATCCATATCGCTCCCTACCGGAACACCGCCTGACGTGACCACAAGATAGGCCTTTTTGCCTTCCAATAGGCCAACCGGGCCGTTCTCGGTATAGCGGAAGGTTTCGCGGGCCCGGGCGATCATGTCGATCCAGGTCTTCAGCGCGCCGGGCACAGAGAAGTTGTACAGCGGTACCCCGATGACGAGTGTGTCAGCGGCGCGGACCTCTGCGATCAGTTCGTCAGATGTAGCCAGCGCCTGGGCCTGGTCCGGGGTTCGCTCGGCGGGGTCCGTGAAATTGGCGCCGATCCAGCGTTCGTCAATGAAAGCGGGCGGGCTGGCCAGCAAATCACGCGTGACCAGCTGGGTGTCTGTGCCAGAAATTCTCTCAATCAGCTTGTCCGCCAGTTCGCGACTGACGGAACCGTCGCGGCGCATGCTGGCGTCGATACGAAGAATGGTTTTTGCGGTTGCAGACATGGGGTCTCTCTCCGGTCGGTGCGCCGCTGGCGCGTTGTTACGCCGTCATAGATGGCTCAATTCCTCGAGGAGATAATCTGGCCTGTTCGAAAGTTATTTATTCCGAAATCGCGCTAATTGAATTTTCATGGTGTAAATTCGCAAGCAAGTTTTGACCTCGCCTCCAAATTGTCCCAATGCGTGGCAATCAAAGAGGCTCGCGAGAGACGAGGGGACTCCATGCCGGTACTGCATGACGATCAGATGGAAGCAGAGACACCGCAGGTCAAATTCACAGGCCCGTGGCGCTACATAATCTGGATGGCATTGTTCACGGTTGCCGTTCTGGCGATTGCCGTTTGGCTGCTCGAACCGCTGACCGAGGCGTTCCGGGCCAATATGGCGATCAATGGCCTGATCCTGGGTGTGCTGTTCATCGGTGTTCTCTATACCTATGCCCAGGCGCTGGGCATCGGACCGGCCGCCCGCTGGCTGGTGCGTTTCCGCTCCTCTGAACATCCCGGCAGCCTGCCGCCGCCGCCGGCCATGATCGCGCCGATGGCGTCGATGATCGGCTCTGCGGATGGCCGCGTACGCATTTCCGCCGGTTCGGTCCGCACGGTGCTGGACTCAGTCGGCGCCCGCATGTCGGAGGCGGGGGCGTTTACACGCTATTTTGGCCGCTTGCTGATCTTCCTCGGCCTGCTCGGCACGTTCTGGGGTTTGCTTGAAGTTGTCCAGGATGTCGGCAACGCCGTCGCCACCGTGTCCGCCAATACCACGGGTGATGTTGACTCGGCCGCATTGATCGGAGCCATCCAGGGACCGATCCAGGGCATGGGCACGGCGTTTGCCTCCTCGCTCTTCGGTCTGGCGGGATCGCTGATCATCGGCTTCCTGGATCTCCAGGCGAGCCGTGCCCAGAACCGCTTCTACAACGAGATCGAGGAATGGTTGTCCTCCATGTCGCGTGTCGCGGCTGCCGGCCCGGCCTCGGGCGGCGAGGGCGAGATGTCCTCCGCCTATGTCGGCGCGCTGTTGGAGCAGACCGCAGAGACGCTGGATCGTCTGGCTCACACCATGGAACGCCATACCCGCCAGATGGACACGACCCTGCAGCGTTTCGCAGAGGATGCCCGCGCCGGTCAGGAAGAGACCGCGCGTGCCATTCGTGACGAAATCCGCGTCTTGATCCGCGCGCTCGATGCGCGTGACCGGGGGGGCGAATAGACCATGTCCGCGCCGCGTTTCGGACGTTTCGAGGAAAGCGATAACGGGGATCACTGGCCAGGCTTTGTCGATGCGCTGGCAACCCTGTTGCTGGTCATCGTCTTCCTGCTCGCCGTCTTCGTCGTCAGCCAGGTCTCGCTGAGCCAGGCCCTGACCGGGCGTGACGAACAGCTGGCCGCGCTCAATGCACAGCTGGCGGTATTGGCCGACGAGCTGGCTCTGGCGCGGGATGAGAATGCCGATCTCAACCTGCGCATCACCGGGCTGGAAACCGAGATTGCCGGCCTTGAGGACGAGCGCGATGCGCTGACCGGCGCGCTGGGCCTCGCCCAGACCCAGAGCCAGATCCTCCAGGACGAGCTCGATGCGGAACGTGAGCTGTCGGAAGAAAGCATGCGGGCGCTGGCGCTTCTGAACCAGCAGATCTCCGTCCTGCGGGACCAGATCGCGACCCTGAACGCAGCGCTGGATGCTGCAGAGCAACGCGCCGAGGATGCCGAGGCCCAGGTGATCAATCTGGGTGAACGGCTCAATGCGGCCCTGGCGGAACGCGCGGCCGAACTGGCGGTCTATCGCTCCGACTTCTTTGGGCGTTTGCGCACCATTCTGGGCAATCGCACCGGTGTGCGCATTGTCGGCG
>CBFHQE010000036.1:0-22511 GCA_965657935.1 Maricaulis sp.
TTTTGTGTGCGGCAGGGTGATGTCGACAATCTCGCAGCCCGCCGCCTTGAGCCATTCAATACCCTGCTGCCAGGCCTTCTCGATCTCTTCCGGCATGCCATCGACGCGGTATTCCTTGGGAACACCGATCTTGAGGCCTTTCACGGACTGGCCACAGGCCGCAACAAAGTTCGGGACCTCATTGGGCAGCGAGGTGGAATCCTTGGGGTCATGACCGGACATGGACTGCAGCAGAATGGCGCTGTCCTTGACGGTCTTGGCGAACGGACCCGGATGATCCAACGAAGACGCAAAGGCAATCGTGCCCCAGCGCGAGGTCCGGCCATAGGTCGCCTTGACACCAACCGTACCGGTGAAGGCTGCCGGCTGGCGAATGGAACCGCCCGTATCCGTTCCCGTCGCGCCAAAACACAGATCCGCTGCAACAGCCGCCGCAGAACCACCTGAGGAACCACCCGGCGTCAGCATCTCGCCATTGGCACCCGTCCAGGGATTGTTGACCGGACCGGTATTTGCCGTCTCATTGGAGGAGCCCATGGCGAACTCGTCCATGGAGGTCTTGCACAGGAAAACACCGCCATTGCCCCACAGCTGGGTGGTCACCGAACTTTCATACGTCGGCTTGAAATCTTTCAGGATGTTCGAGGAGGCCGTCGTGGAGACGCCTTCAACCGCGAACAGATCCTTGATGGCGATCGGCGCACCTTCAATCAGACCGCCCTCACCCTTGGCCAGCTTCTCGTCGGACGCCGCGGCCATGGCCAGCGTCTTGTCCTCGTCAAACGCTGTGAAGGCATTGAGCGCCGGTTGCGCCGCCTGTGCCGCGCCCAGCGCGTCCTTGGCCAGCTCGGTCGCCGAGACCTGCTTGGCCTTCAGCTTTGTGGTCACCTCGTCGAGGGAAAGTTTGAGAAGATCACTCATTTGAGCTTATCCGATCTTGTCTGAGCCAGCGGAACCGCCAGCAATCGATTTTTCGTAAAACACATTGTCTTCGGTCGCGCGGTACTCACCGAAGGCGTCGCATGGCGCAAAGCCGTGACTGGTGTAGAGCGCGATCGCCGCGTCGGAGCGCGATCCGGTTTCCAGCACCAGTCTGGAATAGCCCTCGCTACGGGCCCAGCTCTCGACATGACTCAGGATGGCACGGCTGGCCCCGGTACGGCGCGCGGCACGTCGCGTGAAAAAGCGTTTCAGCTCCACACGATCCGAATCCAGCGGGACACCGGCCCCGCAGCCCAGCACCTCATCGCCCGAACGCGCAATCAGGAAACACGCACCGCTCGACGCCAGCGTTTCCGCAGGCATGTGATGGCAGTGCTCCGGCGGGTAGATGTCGAGCATCGTCGCATTGAGCTCGTCAATCAGCGCCCTGGCGTCTGGCGAGGTCGGATCCTCGCGGCATATGTCGATCCGGGCCGTCACAGCCTATTCGACAGATTTCGGCACAACAAAGAAGCCTTCATCAGACTTCGGCGCATTGGCGAGAACCTTCTCGCGGCAATCGCCATCAGTGACGTCATCCACGCGTTGCGGCAGCGGGAATTTGACCGGCGTGGTCATGGCGTCAACGCCCTCCACGTCAACTTCATTGAGTTGCTCGATCCAGTTCAGGATCCCGTTCAGTTCACCCGTCAGGGCATCCAGCCGGTCTTCAGGCTCGGCAATGCGCGCCAGCCGGGCAATGCGGCGTACGTCGTCAGCGGTCACGGACATTGGAAATCACTCCGGATAGTCGAAGCGGAGTGAGTAGCAAGGCGATTTCGCTGGTGCAAGAAAGACGCGCCGCTCTGAGGCGTTTTGCCTGCGAAATGCCGATGTTTGATGCATTTTCGGCCCGCGCGAGGCAAGCAACGGCAAAGCGGGTTTGCGAGCCCTCGACTTGCTCCCGGGGCGAATTGGCTTACACAGCCCTCATGCCCATTCTTGATCTCGAAGAATTGCCCGAGGGTGCGCTCATTGCTCTGGACCCGGGCAGCAAAACAATCGGCGTTGCAGCCTGTGGTGCCTCGCGCGGCATTCCCATGGCGGTTGAGACGATCAAACGCACCAAGTTCCGCCAGGATGCTGAGCGCGTCTTCCAGCTTTATGATGAGCGCGAGGCTGAAGCAGTCATCATCGGTTTGCCGGTGAACATGGATGGTTCAGAAGGCCCCCGCGCCCAGTCCGCCCGCGCAATGGCGCGCAATCTCTGCCAGATCCGCGACGTACCGGTGGCTTTCCAGGACGAACGTCTCTCGACCTTTGAAGCACAGGAAAAACTCATCTCAGCCGGTGTGCGTCGGGACAAGCGCAAGGACATTATCGACGCCCACGCGGCCGCCAATATCCTCCAAAGCGCGCTCGACAGACTGGAGATGCTCGGCGAATGAATTCAATCGCGACCGCCTTGCTGCCTGTGTTCGGAGTTATTTTCGTGGGCTGGATTCTACGCCGCTCAGGACTGTTGCCAGACAATAGCTGGGGGCCGATATCCCGCCTCGCCTATCTGGGGCTTTCTCCAGCCATCTTGTTCACCTCCATCGCCCGCGCCGATCTGAGCTCGATCCAGCTGGGTCCCTTCATGCTGGCCGCGATGGGCGGTTTTCTGGGCATGGCGGTGATCACACTGGCGATCAAACCCGTGCTCAAAATCCCCGGCCCAACCTATACCAGCCTCTTCCAGGCCACCTGTCGCTGGAACGGCCTGCTGATCCTGGCCATTGCGATCTCAATGTTTGGCACAGAGGGCGAGGTTCTCGTTGCGCTGGTGATGGCCGCGTCGATCCCGCTGGTAAACATGGAATGTGTTGCAGCGCTGTCCGTCTGGGGTGATGGCGCCAAGCCGGACTGGCGCTCGGTCATCTATCGCATCCTCACCAACCCGCTCATTCTCGGCTCAGGTGCCGGCGGGCTGGTCAATGTGTTCAACATCCCGATCCCGGAACCCGCCTGGGACACGATTCGCCTGATGGGCCAGGCCGCACTGCCACTGATCCTGCTGGCCGTGGGCGCCGGTCTCAACTTCACTGCGATGAGAGCCCGCCCCCGCCTGCTCGGCCTGTCGGTCTTTCTCAAGCTCATGATCGCGCCACTGGTCTTCTATGGGCTGGGCCTGGCGCTGGGTGTCGAAGATGTCGCCTTGACGGTCCTCGTGCTCACCGGCGCATCGCCGGGTGCAGCGTCGGCCTATGTCCTTGCCAAGCAGATGGGCGGCGACGCCCCCTATTCCGCCGGCGACATCACGGCCTCTGCACTGTTCTGCTTCATCACCATTCCGTTCTGGCTCTGGCTGTTGGCCTAGTCGCGAAGGCAGAAGTGTTCACCCTCTTCCGCCAGTGCGAAACCAGCATCAAGCACCTGCTGCCGTTCGGCGCTGTCCGGATATCGCACCGGATTGGTGTGATTAAAGTGAATAAACCGCACTTTGGCCTTCTCTGTTTCAGGAAGGTCCGCGAAACGGGCCATGGAATGGCTGATGAAGGGATGAGGAAATCCGCTCATATCGCGACCGGGGATTTCCCCGTTGGCGAAGAAAGTCGCATCCAGATAGGCGACATCGACCGCGGCGATCATGTCCTCGATACGCGTGCCGGCTTCGTCCCACTCTTCCCAGCTATCAATATCGGGCAGGAAAAGTGCTGAGCGATCACGACCTTCGATGCGATAGCCGACGACCTCGGTATATTCCTGCCGGTGCGGCACGAGGAAAGGCGTAACGGTCACGCCCGCTACCGCAACGCCCTGACCATCCTCAAGATCCTGCAGCGCGATGTTTCCGTAGCGCACCAGCTGTTCCCATGGCCCGCTGGAAGACAGGTAATGGGCCATTTGCGGCATGGCAAACACCGGCACGCCCTGCGCGCCCATGCTCTCAAACCCCAGGAACATCAGGCCTGTGTAATGGCCCATATGTCCATGGGTCAGGAATATCCCGTCCAACCCGGGGCGCGCCTCGGTCATCATTACCTGATCCAGCCGATAGAGCTGTTCACGAAGGTCAGGCGTGGCTTCGAACAGCACCCGCTCAGCTGTGTCGTGATTGACCACGCCGAGTGATGTCGCGAGCCGCCTGAGCTCGGGATTACTCCAGGCCGGGTCGGCAGAATTACCAAATTGCGGAGCACCACCATCCTGCGCCACGCCGAGCACCACGAGTTCGGTCGTGCAGGTTGGCGCCGTGGTATCGGCAAGAGAAAGTGCGAGCGAAAGAGCGATAGCTATCATGTCATGAGCCTGCTTTGCTCACAGGACGTGGTCAAGCCAGCCGCCGCCGAACGCCTTCATCATTCCACGCCTGCAACATCACTGCGCCGTTCCATCCAGGCGATGTCGCGCCACTGCCCCTGCATCGGGCCAAAGCCCATCTTGCCGATGCGTTTGCGATAACCGAGCAGTTCGAACCCACAGGCCTCGTGCAGCCGGATCGATGCCTCATTCTCGCGCAGGATACCCGCAACCAGGGTCCACAGGCCTTCGTCTTCAGACGCCTTGACGAGCGCCGTCAGCAAGGCCTTGCCAATACCCTGGCCGCGCGCGGCGCCAGCAACATAGATGGTCAGTTCCGCCACCCCGCCGTAAACGCAACGTGACGACATGGGGCTCAGCACGGCCCAGCCCACCACCTCACCACGTTCATTTTCGGCGACCAGACGGGGATTGCTCAGCTTGCCAGCGTCAAACTTCGCCCAGTCCGGAGTTTCCCGTTCGAAGGTGGCATGTCCGGTTTCGATACCTTCCTGATAGATACGCAGCACGCTATCAGCGTCCTCGCGCGTCAGCGCACGGATGGTCGTCATGGTCCTGGTCCTCACGAATCCTGAGCTTTGAGATGTGGCCGGTCTTGCCTCCAAGCGCAACGCCGCCTATACCGCCGCAAGCATTTTTGGGCCTTTGTGACTTGGGAGGCAGGATGACCCGCGCGGCATTCTCCTATGATTTCCCTCACCGCCACCTGGTTTCGGTGGCTGACCTCAACCCCGTTGACATTTCCCTGATCTTTGAACGTGCCCAGCACTGGCGCGCGATCAACAGGACACCGGACAAAGCCTCTGACGCGCTCAGGGGGCTGACGGTGCTGAACCTGTTTTTCGAGGCATCAACGCGCACTCAGGGCAGTTTCGAAATGGCCGCAAAGCGCCTCGGCGCGGATGTGGTCAATTTCGCTATCGCACACTCCTCGGCCTCCAAGGGCGAAAGCCTGTCCGACACGGCGCGCACGCTGGCGGCCATGCAGCCAGACATCATGGTCGTGCGCCACTCCGCGACAGGCGCTCCGCAATTCCTTGCGAAGCGAACCGGTCTTTCGGTGATCAATGCCGGCGACGGCATGCATCAGCACCCCACGCAGGGCCTGCTCGACGTCTTCACCCTGACCCGACACTGGGGGTCGGTGGGCGGGCGGCGCATCCTCATCATCGGCGATATCCTGCACAGCCGGGTCGCTCGCTCCAATATCGGCCTGCTGTCTATGCTGGGCGCGGATATCCGCGTCTGTGCGCCGCCAACCCTGTTACCGACCGATATCGACCAATGGGGGGTGGATGTCTTCCACAGTCTTGATGACGCCGTCACGGACTGCGATGCGATCATGGCCCTGCGTCAACAAAAGGAACGCATGTCCGGCGGGTTCATCCCGTCCGGTCGTGAATTCTTCCATCTCTACGGCCTCAGTCACGACACCATAAAACCTGCCAAACCGGACGTGTTGATCATGCACCCGGGACCGATGAACCGAGGTGTCGAGATCCACACCAAGCTGGCGGACGACCCCGATCGTTCGGTGATCATGGAACAGGTGGAAAACGGTGTCGCCGTGCGCATGGCCATACTGGAATTGATCGGCGCCAATATCCGCAAGGAGGCTTCGGCATGAGTTCGAGCATCGCCATCACCAATGCCCGCCTCGTCGATCCCGCCAGCGCCTATGACGGCCCGGGCGGCGTGCTTGTGGAAAACGGCCTCATCGCCCAGATCGGCGAAGAGCTTGACCTCAACTCTGCCGATGAAGTCATCGATGCCGGTGGCAAGATCCTCGCGCCCGCGCTGATCGACCTGCGTGCGTCCAAGGAAGCTGCGCTTACCCCGGACGGAGAAAACCAGGCCAGCCTCGCTGCCGGTGCGGCGGCGGGTGGTTTCGGCACAGTGGTCCTGGCCCCCAATGACCACTCACCGCTGCAGACCGCGGGCGGTTTCGCCGGCATGGTCCGCAGCCTTGGCCAACATGGCGTTCGTGTCCTGTCTGCAGCCGCCGCGACCCAGGACCTGGCGGGCGAGAACATGGCCGAAATCGGCCTGATGGCGAAAGCGGGCGCTGCCTATGTTTCCAATGGTGATCACACCATCGCCGACAGCCGCGTCCTGCGCCGCGTACTGAGCTATTCCAGCCAGTTCGACCTGTGGCTTGCCTTGCGCGCGGCGGAACCCGATCTGAGTTGCGGGGCGGTGGCGACTGAAAGCGACTGGTCTGCACGTTTTGGCCTCCCCTCAGAACCAACTCTGGCAGAGCGCATCGCGATCGACCGCGCGGCCTCGATTGCAGCCCTGTCCGGCGGCAAGCTGATGGTCGATCGTGTCTCGACGGCTGACGGTCTCGCCGCCATTCGCGATGCCCGCAAACGCGATATCGAAATTGCCGCGACATGTGCCGTCGCGCACCTGACCCTCAATGAAGTTGACACAGGCGGGCTGGACAGCGCTTTCCGGATCGACCCGCCATTGCGCCTGGAAAATGACCGCCGCGCACTGGTCGCTGCCGTCGCCGATGGAGAGATCGACGCGATTGTCTCTGACCACCGGCCGACGCCATTTGACGACAAGGGCGAACCATTTGCGCTCGCCATTCCGGGCACGCTGGCCCTGGAGACACTGCTGGCCTCGTTGCTGGCGCTCGTTCATGATGAAGAGCTCAGCCTCGTCGACGCGCTCCGCCCGCTGACGGCGGGACCTGCTGACCTCCTGGGCCTGCCGCAAGGGCGACTGAACACCGGTGCTCCAGCGGATCTGGTCCTGATTGATGGTGACAAGCCATGGGTCTGTAATCCCGACACCTTCCAGTCTCCTCGCGGCAATAGCGCCTGGGCCGGACGACGATTTATCGGTCGCGTGGCACAAACTTTCGTCGACGGACAATCAATTCACAACTATAACGGGTGACGTTATGGACCTGCTTATTCCAGTTCTCGCAGCCATTGGCGGCTATCTCCTCGGCTCCATCCCGTTCGGGCTCGTCCTGACCCGGCTGGCCGGGCTCGGTGATATCCGCGAGATCGGTTCCGGCAATATCGGAGCGACCAATGTCCTGCGCACTGGCCGCAAGGACCTCGCGGTTGCGACCCTGGTTCTTGACGCGGGCAAAGCGGGTATTGCCGCGGCCATTTTCGGCGCGGTCTTTGGTCCGACAGCCGGCCTCATCGCGGGCGGCTTCGCCTTCGCAGGCCATTGTTATCCGGTCTGGCTCGGCTTCAAGGGTGGCAAGGGCGTTGCGACCTTCGTGGGCACCATGCTGGTGGTGTATTGGCCGATTGGCCTGGTGGTGATCGGCAGCTGGCTCGCCATGGCAGCGATATTCCGGATCTCATCACTGAGCGCGCTGATCGCCGCACTTGCCGCGCCTATCGCAGCCTACGCGATGGGTCGCACGGATGTGGCCATTATGGCGGGCCTTTTAACGGCCCTGATCTACTGGCTTCACAGGGCCAATATCCAGCGCATCCTCAAGGGCGAGGAACCGCGAATTGGCGCCAAGAAAAATTCCGAACACGATGATGAGGACGGGGCGGAAACGGAGGAAAATTGAGCCAGACCAAGCTCGACGACCAAAACCGCCTCGCAGCGCTCCGGCTCGCCCGGACGCCACGACTGGGCCCTGTTACCTACCTCAAGCTGGTTGCGCGTTATGGCAGCCCAAGCGAGGCGCTTGAAGCCCTCCCCGAAATTGTTCGCGCCAAGCGGCTCAAGGGCTTTGATATTCCCGCTGAAGCGCAGGCCCTCGCCGAAATGGAAGGCCTTGCTGCCAGCGGTGACACGCTGTTCCTGTTGGGTGATAAAGCCTATCCCCGCCCCCTCTCCCTCATTCCTGACCCTCCGATTGCGATCATAGCGCGCGGCAACACAGAACTGCTCGAACGTGCCGCCTGCGGGATGGTCGGTTCCCGCAATGCTTCCGCGGCCGGTCGCCGGCTGGCCCGGGACCTGGCGCGGGAAATCAGCGAAGACGGGATTTGCGTGGTGTCAGGGCTCGCCCGGGGCATAGACGGCGCCGCACATCTCGGCGCACTGCCCGCCGGTACGATAGCTGCGGGCGCCGGCGGCGTTGATGTGATTTATCCGCCTGAACACCAGGCTTTGCACGCGCAGATCATCAGCCAGGGTCTGGTCCTCTCGGAAATGCCTCTGGGCACACGACCGGTTGCCCGAGATTTCCCGCGCCGCAATCGCATCATCTCCGGACTTTCGCTGGGAACGCTGGTGGTTGAGGCGGCCCTGCAGTCCGGCTCGCTGATTACCGCGCGACTGGCCGGCGAGCAGGGACGAGAGGTCATGGCGTTGCCAGGCTCCCCGCTCGACCCACGCGCCCATGGCACCAATCGCCTGCTGCGCGATGGCGCCCATCTGGTTGAAAATGCAGAAGACATCCTGAACATACTGAAAAGCTCAAGCCTGCGTCCAACCTGTGTCCGCGACGTTGAGACAATCGATCTTTTCGCCCGGGAAGATGAGGCTGAACACACGGCTGACCCGGAGGCTTCCGACGCCGGCGGCAATTCCGACCCAACCACGCTGGAAGGCCTGTTGTCCTTTACCCCGGTCTCTGTGGACGAGCTCGCCCGTCAGTCCGGCCAGCCGCTGGGCCTGGTCCAGGCGGAGCTACTCGAACTGGAGCTTGCGGGCCGGATCGTGATAACCAGCGCCGGTCTCGTGGCAAGGACCGACGCGCACTAGCGCGCGTCGATACCTTCCATCTCGACCATCTGGGCCGCGACCTCAATCAGGCTGCACGAGCGGTCCAGCCCGGCATGATAGGCACGCTCGCTTATTCGCCGCAGGTCCTCTGCCAGGTCTATGGTTTCGGCCCGCGCCGTGATGGCCGGGGGAAGTTTCTGACCGAACAGATCCCTCCCCAGGTCGGCTTTACGCTTGAAGATACGCGAAAGGCTCATTTTCCCCTCCACTAATCACTGGGAGAAAATTACTATTTTAGCGTGCAATTCGCAAGCCGTACGCGCGAACTAGCGTGTGCGCAGGAATTCCAGAAGGATTTCCTTGGCTTCCTGAACTTGACGCGCAAGCGCCGGAGAACCCTCGCCGGTATCGGGATGGAGTTTCTTCATCAGCTTTCGATGCGCGGCCACGACGTCATCCTCACGAGCCCCGCGGTCAAGACCCAGTGTTTCAAGCGCTTCATCGACCGACATTCGCCCCGGATTATAGGGCGGCGATGTCCTTTGCCGATCCTGTGAGTTCGCATTCGGGCTGTGACCACGGCGCATGGCCTGTGTCAGCATCCCCAGCCCCATCAGGCCGATGGGCCCGCCCAGAACCGGCGCCCCCCGAAGACTGAGCAAAACGCCCGCCGTGATGGCTCCGCCGGCGAGCAGGTAGCGCACCATCTTCGCCGCCTTCTCCGTCTTCATGCGGGAAAACCACCAGGCAGCGCCCAGAAAGCCCAACAGAGTGAGCAGGCCGAAAGATAATGCCGCCATATCAGAACGGGATACTTGCCCCCTCCAAACCTGCCAATTTGAGCACGATCAGCAAGTCACGCAATTCCTGGCGGGCGGCGACATGGCTCATCGTGAACTGGACGGTAGACCCGTTCTCGGTCAGATCGAGCAGGGTCAGGCCCAACGGGAAGAGCTCGCGATAGATCACACGCTCGGCAAAGCCGGGAGCCATGCGGAAACCAATACGCTGGGACAGCATTTTCAGGCCTTCGCCGACCCGGCGCTTGTTGCGCGCGTCCAGCATGGCCATTCGATTGCGCATCACGATCCAGTCAATCGAGGACTTCTCGAGCGCGGCCTTGCGCTTGCGGCACTCCCAGACCATTTCGCTGTAAACACTGGGTTTGCCGACCTGATACGTGTCCGGATCGATCTCGGCCAGCAAATCGAAGTCAACGAAGCTGTCATTGACGGGCGTGATGATCGTATCAGCAGAGGAGTGTGCGAGCCGCGAGTAATGGGTATCTGCACCTGGCGCATCAATGATGATGAAATCATTGCGCGTCTTCAGGTCGGACAGGAGGTCGGAGAAACGCTCAAGTTCCTCCGCCTCTGCCACATCAAGATCACGCGCGGAACTGGGGCTCAGCAGAATTTCAGCAGGTTGCGGCAGCTCGACACTGCGGCGGCGCGACCATTCACGACGATTGGAGAGGTAGCGACCGAAAGTGCGCTGTCGCAGGTCAAGGTCGATCGCTCCAACCGTTTTGCCCATGCGCAAAAGCGCGATAGCCAGGTGCATGGCGACGGTAGACTTGCCGGCACCGCCCTTCTCATTTCCAACCACAATCACATGCGCGGCTGCGACACCATCGCGGACGCGACCGATAGGGCGAGATGGCAATTTGAAATTCGATTGCACCGTCATGTTTGAAACACTACTTCTCCCGGCGCTCATTCAATACCACGCGATACACATGTGGCTGTGTTTTCGCAGGTGCCGACCTGTCTATTCGGCCAGCGTCCGGCCGGAAAAGTCAACGGGCATGCAATAGATGTCATGATCCAGCAAACTCGCGCATAGCTCCGCCGCATCCGCTCGCGCATCAAACGGTCCAGCCTTGAGACGCAAAAATTCTCCACGTCCCGCGATATTGCGTCGCTCCAGGCGCGCTTCAAGGGACGCCAGCTGGGAATGCGTGGAAACGAGTTCACGCCAGCCGGATACAGCGTTGTCCTCGATACGATAGGACGCCAGGTGCACACCATGACGAAGGCTGGGCGCATGCATGATGTCGACCGGCGGTTCCGCCACTACGGCAGGTGCTTCCACCGCAGTGGCCGGTTCTTGCGGAAACAACACGCTGGCGAGGGCCTGGAGTTCGGCGTCGAGTTCGGTCAGCCGGTCAGGGTCGAAACGCGCCAGGTGAGCGAGCTCGACCGATGTGCGCTCGGCCAGCGCCGCCGATTGTGTCGGGGCAATGGTGGGCTGCGGCGCAATCTGGTTGGCATCCGTCGTCGTCATGCATCCGCCGACAAGGAGCAAACTGGCTGTTACTGCAATTCTTTTCATGAGACTGCTTCTAGACCGAGTCGTTCGGCTTGCCTCCCTCATCGCTTATGAGTAAGCCGTGCCAAACTGTTTTACGAGACGACCATGCTGACCCAGCAAATTCCACACGCCACGACCCTCTCCGCGCTGCGCACCCGCGTCAAATCCTGGCGTCAGGATGGGCTGACCGTGGGCTTCGTGCCGACCATGGGCGCGTTACATGACGGGCATCTCTCGCTGGTTCGCCTGGCCAAAGCCCATTGCGACAAGGTCGTCGCCAGCGTCTTCGTCAATCCCGCGCAATTCGCCGAGGGTGAGGATTTCGAAGCCTATCCGCGTGCCGTCATCGATGACTCTCAAAAGCTGGCGCTGGAAAAGTGCGACCTGGTTTACCTTCCCGAACGTGATGCGATGTATCCGCAAGGCTTTGCCAGCGAAATCATCGTCAGCGGCGCTGCGGTCGGGCTGGAAAGTGACATGCGTCCGCACTTCTTCAATGGCGTTGCGACAATCGTCTGCAAGCTCTTCAACCAGGTTCGTCCAGACGTCGCTGTGTTTGGCGAGAAGGACTACCAGCAGCTGCAGGTGGTCCGCCAGATGGTGCGAGACCTGGATTTGGGCGTTGACATTATTCCCGGCGAGACCGTTCGCGAGGCAGATGGCCTCGCCATGTCGTCGCGAAACGCCTACCTGTCTGCGGAAGACCGCACCCGGGCGGCGGAGCTGAACAAAATCATCTTCGCGCTCGCGGCCGAACTGCGGCAGGGTGAACCTCTGGCAGTGGCGCTGGAAACCGCCCGTGCGAGTGCCGAAAACGCCTTTGACGCGGTTGACTATCTCGAGGTCCGCCAGGCCAGCACGCTGGCGCCAATCGAGGGCGAGAAAGTCGACGGGCCTGCCCGTGTCCTGGCGACCGTTCGCCTCGGCGACACGCGCCTGCTGGACAATTGCGCAGTCTAGCCTTTCTCCTGCCTGAATTGCCGCTAATCTGACGTCTGCGACATTTACGGGGACCCAAACATGCTGCGTATCATCCTGGCCGCTTGCCTGCTTGCAGGCATGAGCTCTGCTGCCCCGGCCCAGAACCGGGCAAACATCGTGCGGCCGGAGGTCGTGGCGCAATACCCGCATGACACGGCCGCGTATACGCAGGGCCTCTTCATTTCCGACAACCAGCTCTTTGAAAGTACCGGCCAGGTCGGCGAATCCAATCTGCGCCGGGTCGAACTGGAAACGGGAAATGTACTCGACCAGCGCGACCTGCCTGGCCGGGTCTTCGGTGAAGGCAGCACCCGCATCGGAGACGAGATTTTCGTGCTCACCTGGCGCGCCCAGCGAGGCTTTATCTATGATGCCAACTCGCTCGAGCAGACAGACGGGTTTACCTATCCGGGCGAAGGATGGGGCCTGACGACCGATGGCGAACAACTCATCTTGAGCGACGGGACTGCCCAGCTGCGTTTCATGGACCCCCAAACCCTGGAACTCACCCGGGAATTGAATGTCACGCTGAATGGGCGGCCTGTGCGCCGACTGAATGAACTGGAATGGGTTGAGGGTGAGATCTGGGCCAATGTCTGGCTGACCAATCACATCGTGCGCATCAATCCGCTGGATGGCAGCGTTACCGGGATCATCGATTTGCGTGAACTGGTGCCGCAAAACCTGCGCAATGATCGTGACGCGGTAGCAAACGGCATCGCCTATAATCCGCAGACTGGTCAGATTTTCCTGACCGGAAAGCTCTGGCCGGTTCTCTACGAGGTGCGCCTGCCCGATGCGGGCTGACTACCAGGCGCCCAGTTCCATCAGTTTGGCCCGCAAATCCTCGGGCAGGTCCTCGCCGCCCGCACCCGGGCCGGACAGATCGCGCGGAGCATCCTGCGGCTTGAGGTATCGCCACCCCTGGAAGGGGCGTTTGGGAGATGGCGACGTGCGGATCACTTCCGGAGCCATGACAATCGCGCACCGCTTGATGCCATCCTCGCCCTGGACACGCTCCAGCGAGATGATTTCCGAACGGCACTGAACCGAACCATTGATCACCCAGTAGAGCGAGCCACCGCTTTCGATTTCGGTCTTTTTGGTCGGAAACATGCGTGTGACATGCACAATGACTTCGGGTTCGCCGGCAGCGCGCCGCCGGGCACACTCTTCATTGCGCCAGCCCTCGAGCTGTTCAATGGAGCTGACCCCGACACAGAGTTTGACCAGATGCATGACCATGGCTTCGATCTAGGACACTACAGGGCCAGCGTCAAAGCCCACCCTGCTCTTGCGCCGTGGATTACTGCGCGAGGTATTCGATATCGGTAAATTCGATCTCGACCACTTGTTCCATCGTCTGGAAGGCAGCGCTGGCTTCGAACGCATGGACTGAGCGTGTCATCACCGGGGCCGGCAGCCCCTCGATCTGGGTATAGATCTGGCGCAGTTCAAATGCGTTGATGCGCACCGCGAAGTTTGGCTTGAAACTTTCTTCGGCATAAACCCTGATCTCGTGAACGCGGGCCGGGTCATCACTGACCGAGAGCACGCCGGTGAGGTGATCTGAAAGATCCATGCCTTCCGCTGAGATCACGGGCGTGAAAGCGAAATGACTCAGTCCGCCAGCGGCCTCGAGCAGGTTGATGGAACCGGGTTCGTATTCGAAATCCGAACTGCTGAAGAAAAGTCCAGAGCCTTCATCCTCATCCTCGCTCGGGTCGATAACGTCTTCCCAGATCGCACGGAGCGTGTCGTCCAGCGCGTCTTCCGTCGGAGAAACGAGTGTCCACTTCTCTCCCTCGGCACGGGTGCCATCAAAATGGCCCACCAGCTGCTCCTCGCCGCTGGTGATCGCCATGTTAAACCGCCAGTTGTCGCGGTGGCCATCATCGACAACCGCGCTGAGCGCTTCGGCGACCGGCGACGGCAGAGCTGGGTCATCAAGGGTAGTTGCTGCTCCGAAAACGAGCAGACTCAGGGCGGTGGTCGCAAACATACGCACTCTCCATTTCCCGGCCCGGGACACTTATTGCCAAAATACCGGACGCGCGTCGCCCCTAAATTCAGGCTTTGGACAAGAACACACACGAGCTGTGTCCTTTGACTGGGCATTCACGGACGCAATCATTGCGATATGACATTCGGTCGACTCACAACAGGCCAATACGCGAGCTTTCTGGGCCTTGGCTTGCTGGCTGTTCAGGCCGCCTATCCGGGATTTTGGGCCAGTCAGATTCTGCTGGTTGTCGTCGGCCTTGGCGACCTGACCGCGTTTGGCGAAACAACCCGCAGCCAGATCGCGCATTCCCCCCTGCACGTCCAGTTTACGCCGTTCATTCGCTTCGGCCTGCTGGTCGCCACCATCATAGCCTTCCACAGACGCTCACGCCTGGCCTATGCGTTTTACGCCGGTGTCATTTTCCTGCACATCACGGCCTGGGTCGCCGCGCTGTCCAACCCTCATTTCACCGACAGTTTCATGGGATATGTCATCCTGGTGGTCGAAGCGGTGACCATTCTCATCATGTTCACCGCAGACCGCCTTCGCCGACCCTAGGCCGCGTCCCGATCAACAAATCCGCTGCCGCTGGCAAGATCAACGTCGAAAGTGGTCTCGCTCTTGGGCATGGGTTTCTTGCCATCGCCAAATAGCTTGATCTTCAACTTGCAAGCCGCGGTGACAACGCGTTTGAACCCGGCGCCCAGGCCTGTGGTTGCGATTGATTTCGGCGTATAGCCGAACTGTCGGCGCAAGACGCCATTGGCGAAAAGAATCGCGTTCAGCTGGCGCGATTGCGGTGTTGAAATCTCGAAAGGTACAGAAACATTCAGCCCGCTCTGGTTTTCAATCCGGTGGGGCCCATGAAGGGGCCAGTTGGCGGCCATGCCCGGCTGCAAATCAATCGTGAAGGCATCCGCATCCCAGGCGGGATCGAAGGGAATATCCTCGGTCTGGTCGTGGTGCAGCACCGCCTCGACATCATCGCGATCAAGATAGGGCATTTGCGGCGGATAGGTGCGGAAACGTTTTACGCCGCGCATGTGCCACAACATGGTTTCCGACACGTCGGAGTGACAGAAGACTTGCGCGGTCGGCGAGGAAATCAGGATACCCGCCTCCGCTGTGAGCGGTTTGAAACCCGGATCAGCCTTGCGCATGTCGTCCAGCATCGCGTCATAGATCGGGCGATATTCCGGATCCCGGTCCATGGCATGGCGCAGATTGATCCACAGCTTGCCATTGCGAACCGCCTCGATCAGCTCTTCGCCGGACAGATCACCCGGGTCACCGGCACGCCAGCTGTCCCGGTCTGTGGCATCGTCGCCCATTGTGCAGAAATCACACAAATCGCGTGGATGGCGGTCGATCAATGCGGCCAGGGCTACATCGGAAAAGGCGTGATGTTCGTGATAGTTATGCTGAACCACGACGGGCGTCTTGCGAAAATCGCGCCTGGCTTCCAAAGACCACTGGCTCGAAAAACGTCGCATATGAGTGTCGCGCATTGATCCGCTCCCTGCTTGTTCCCGCACCACGCAGCAAGGAGCGTGCCGAATTCAACGAGCGGGGGAATCAGCCTTAACTTTCGTCGAGGTAAGTCGTTGTATCATGCCCTGATGAAGCTGGTTCATCACTGCGAAATTGTCGGTCACAGCAATACGAACAGACATTTGGCTATCTGAAAACGAACCCAGGAAGACTTTAAGCTCATGAGACTGTTCGCAACAGTAATAGCCTGTGTTTATCTGCTCTACGGAATCGCCTGGGGAGTATTGATCACAGGAGCTCTGGCGGGCGGGCTCCACAGAACAATTTTCGACATCGATCTGGTCGGCTTTATCCGCGGCGTTCCCCTCGCCAGCATTCTTGTTTTTTATCTCACGCTCAGCCTGTTGATCATCGCGGTCGTGCGAATCCTGCAATGGGAACGAGGCATGACCTACCTGTTCGGCCTTGCCCTGGCCTGCCATTTGTTGGTCTGGTTGAGCATATCATCGCAGGCCATTTACTCGGGCCAACTCGGCCCATACGTGTTTGTCGCAGCCTTTTGTGCCTTGTATGCGCTTTGGCTCAGCGAGAACAAGATGACATCGCGTTAGGCGTCAACCGTTTCGTCCTGCATCGCGACAAGGAGATCGCCGTCGGCAACCTGGTCTCCCATGGCCACGGCCACCTCACCGATCACACCATCACGCGGCGCCGGCAGGGAGTGTTCCATCTTCATCGCTTCCAGCACCACCAGGGCCTGGCCCTTGGTGACACGGTCGCCTGCGTTGACATTCATGGCGAGCACCTTGCCGGGCATCGGGGCCTTGATGACGTCGCCGGTTTCAGCGGCGTCTGCGGCAGCTTCCGGACGCGGAAAGGCGTAGAGTTCAGAATGGCCATTGGCGGACACCAGATAGCCCTCTTCCAGGAAATCGACCTCTGCACTGACCCAGCCATCATCCAGGCCGGCGCGATAGAGATAGCCCTCCTCGCCGCCACTGCCATCGATGTCGTACAGCTGCAGCGTATCGCCAGCGACAGTGACGCTCATATCCTCGTCGTCGAGAGTCAGCGCAACAGCAATTCTCTCATCCCCGACCTCGAAACGATCACCCAATCGAGGTGTTGAATTCAAACGCCAGCCATCTGCCACGGCAAACGGATCCGCAAAATCACTGCCATCGCCATTCTCGAGCATGGAGGTCAGCGCCGCAAAACCGGCCGCCGCGAGATCAACCGCTGGCGGAACCAGCTCGCCCTCGCGTTCACCGATAAAGCCTGTGGTCAGCTTCTCGTCGAGAAAATCAGGGTGCAGGACGCAATTGCGCAAAAAACCGCCATTGGTTTTGACAGGCCAGACGGCCAGCTCGTCGAGCGCGTCGGCCATGAGGTGCGCGGCTGACGGGCGATCATGGTCGTGCACGATCACCTTGGCGATCATCGGATCATAGTGCAGCGAAACCTCGCCACCTTCCTCGACCCCGGTATCAACACGCACACCCTCACCCTCTTCAGGCAGGCGCAGAATGTTGAGCGGGCCCGTCGAAGGCAGGAAACCCGATTGCGGATCCTCGGCATAGAGCCGCGCCTCCATGGCATGTCCCGACAGGCTGATCTCGTCCTGGGCCGGCACGCTGCCGCCCGAGGCGACGTGCAGCTGCAGCTCCACGAGGTCTAGGCCCGTCACCTCCTCCGTGACCGGGTGTTCCACTTGAAGACGCGTGTTCATCTCCATGAAATAAAAGCCGTCTTCACGGAGCGGGCCAGAGCCGTCGACAATGAACTCCACCGTACCTGCGCCAACATACTTCACGGCCTTGGCGGCATTGATCGCGGCAGAACACATGGCCGCGCGAACCGCTGGCGTCATGCCCGGAGCCGGCGCTTCCTCGATCACTTTCTGGTGGCGACGCTGCAGGGAGCAGTCGCGCTCATAGAGGTGAATGACCCGGCCGCGGCTGTCGCCGAACACCTGGACCTCGATATGTCGTGGATTGGTGATGAATTTCTCGATCAGGACACGATCATCACCGAAACTCTTGGACGCCTCGCGCTGGCAACTCTCCAGGGAGGAGAGGAAATCCTCAGCCGCATCGACCTTGCGCATGCCCTTGCCGCCGCCGCCGGCCACAGCCTTGATCAGGACCGGATACCCGATCTTGTCAGCGGCTGCCTTGAGCACTTCAGGGTCCTGGTTTTCTTCGTGGTATCCCGGCGTTACTGGAACATCTGCACGTTCCATCAGAGTCTTCGCCTGGTCTTTCAGACCCATCGCCCGGATGGCCTCTGCAGACGGTCCAACAAAAATGATGTCATTGGCGGCACAGGCCTCGGCGAACTCGGCATTCTCGGAGAGGAAGCCGTAACCCGGGTGTATCGCCTCGGCGCCAGTCTGTTTGGCCACCTCGATGATCTTGTCCGCCAGCAGATAACTTTCCGCTGCCGCCGCCGGCCCAATCAGTACGGCCTCGTCCGCCTCGCGCACATGCGGCGCGTCGGCATCGGCCTGAGAATAAACAGCAATACAGCGAATGCCCATATGCTGGGCGGTTCTCATGACACGGCGGGCGATTTCACCCCGATTGGCGATAAGCAGCGAATTGATCATGGAGAATCTCGGTCTGACGGCAGGTTTGAGCCGTTGTATTGCACAGCCGCGACGAGGACGAAACTGATGATCATCAGAAGATACCACGAACCAAGCTTGCTCAGGGACACCATTTGCCAGGCATGTTCTTGCCCCGGATAGGACCAGGCGCGGGCAAATGTGCCGATATTCTCGGCAAACCAGATAAACAGCGCGACCAGCACAAAACCGATCACGAGTGGCATGGGCCGGGGCGCGGCATCCGGCCTGAACCACACAACACAGCGCCCGTAGATCAGCACCGTGGCAATGAAAAGCCCCATCCGGATATCGGGCAGGTAATGGTGGGCGAAAAAGTTGATATAGATCGCCAGCGCCAGCAGCCCCTGTATCCAGAGCGGCGGGAAGCGGTCATACCGGAAGTCGAATATCCGCCAGACCCGCGCGAGATAGGACCCCACGGCGGCATACATGAAGCCGGAGAAAAGCGGCACGCCCGCGATTCGCAGGAAACTCTCCTCGGGATAGACCCAGCTGCCCGCATGGGTCTTGAAGATTTCCATCACCGTGCCGACCACGTGAAAGACAGCGATGACCCTGGCCTCCTCCCAGCTCTCCAGCTTGCTGGCTATCAGACCGATCTGGATCAAGAGAGCGGCCAGGGTGAGGAAATCATAACGGGGGAGAGGTGCGTCGGCCGGATACCACAGGAAGGTCACCAGCAGCAGCGCCAGCATCAACCCTCCAAAAAGGCAGGCCCAGGCCTGTTTGATGCCAAAGGCGAGAAACTCGAACAGGCCCTGTGTCCAGGGCCCTTTGACAAAGGCCCCACGGAACGCCTCACGGCGCTCGTGCAGGAAAGCGCGCGGATCGAAACCGGCGACCAGCGCGCTATTCCGCCCATTCGGCGCTGACAACGCCGCTCGGTTCCGGTCTGCGCGCCTTGCGGAGACGGGTCATCGAACCGTGATTGCAGACCTCCATCGCCTGATCGTCGAGCCAATCATTCACCAGCTCGACGAACTCGCCGTATCCGCTTGCAGCAACTTCGATGGACGCCGAGCGTTTATCACCACCGCCCTTGGGCATGGCGACTATTCCGGATCTGTAGAACGAACGCTCCACTACTCCGCCCAGTTGGCCTTGCGACGCTCCAGGAATGCGGCCAGGCCTTCCCTGCCCTCGTCAGACGACCGGCGATGCGCGATCGCCTTGGCGGTGTGCATCATCAGCCCGTGATCAATCTCGCGACCGGCGACGTCATCCACCAGCTTCTTCGCATCGGCCACAGCGCCCGGCGCGGCACCGAAAGCCAGCTTGGCGAGGTGTTCTTCCATCTGTGTCATTTCCTCGATGGTTTCGACCGCGTACTGGGCGAGGCCGATCTGCTCGGCAAAGGTGCCGTCGAAACGCTCCCCGGAGGTAAATAGGGCCCGTGACCATTTCGGGCCGATGGCGCGGACAACATAAGGAGAAATCGTGGCGGGGGTCAGACCGAGGCGAACCTCAGAGAAGGAGATCTTGGCGTCCTTCATCACAACGCCGACATCACAGGCCGCCAGCAGGCCCGCGCCCCCGCCCATGGCCGCGCCATGCACAAGGGCGACCGTCATCTGGGGCAGGTCGTAAAGACGCTTGAGCATGGTCGCCAGGCCCATTGCGTCCTCCAAATTGTCGGTTTCGGTGTAGTGCGCCGCCGCCTTCATCCAGTCCAGATCAGCGCCTGCGGAGAAGCTCGGACCATTGCCGCGCAGGAAGACCACGCGTGCCTCATCCGTATTGGCCCTCAGGGTCTCGAAGATATCGGAAAGGCGCTCGATCACCTCGGCGTTGAAGGCATTGTGTTTGTCCGGCCGGTTAAGCGTGACAACTGCAACACCGGCGGGGGAAACATCGAGCAGAACGGGAGCGTCCGACATGGGCCAATTCCTTCTATGCGCTAGGGAAACCGCCTCCTAGTTAAAGCCGCTCGCCGCCCCCGCCAAGCGTTTGATTGCCGCAGCAGACAGAAAAAGGCCGCTGGCAAGCGCCAGCGGCCGGAAGTCATTGGTAATTGTGTCAAAGCAAATGACCGGGCTTACTCGCCGCGGAAGAAGATGCCCTTGACGATCGACAGCACGATGATGGACAGGAAATAACCTGCCGCCAGCGCGCCGAGATACAGAAGATAGTCGGTCTGCGTGAATTGAGCGCCAAACGCGCCAAAGTCGAAATCAGCCGCGCTCTCACCGCCACGCACGATCGGCATGACATTGTCCACGATGACGTGGATGATCACACCCACCACCGTGAAGATGAGGATGGCACCGAACTCACGCATCAAAAGCGCGAGGACGAGCGCAATCACGCCCAGCTGGATACCGAGTGGCATCCAGTCCACGACCGATCCATCACCAGCGTGAGCGACAAGCCCCGGCATGAAGAAGTCGAGTGCGGGCTGCAAATAGCCCATGATTTGGTCCAAAAATTCCATTTCGCGGTCCCCTCCCGCTTATCAAAGCTGAACACATCTTACCCCAAGACGCGTCCTAGAGTTAACGATTGATTGAAAATCCCCATCAGAAAAGCGAGTTCTCCTCTCAGGGGAATTTTCTCAGCCTTTGATCACAACCCTTTTCACAGCGAAGAGAATTCCCACTGCAATCAGGTATCCTACAAACAACAGTCCCACATACCGCCAGAACCAGGGTTCAAGCACTTCCGGGATACGAAACGGTCCGATCTCCGCCAGCACTGGAATCAAGGCATCCAGGCCGATATGCGCAAGCACCGCCGTCAACGCGACGACAAAGAGCCGGGACCAGTTCGACAGCGCCAAGGCTGCTATAACCGCGATGACCAGACCCTGAACGGCGTTGACCTCGGCGAACCCCTCCCGGGCAAACGTCAAAAAGTCTTGTACAAACTCTGGCATCAACTCCCCCTGAACCCGCCAAACTCGCTGGGCGCCAGAAAAAGTATTAACCAAAGTTTAGACTTTGTCACGCTGTGGCAGAGATGCGACGAACGCCGATAAACAAGTCGCGTCACGGGCAAGCTGATCTTTACAACTATCGGGCGATTTCCAGCATCACCTCATTGCGCCTGAAGGGTGTTGGCACCCAGGGAGGATCATAACGTGCATAAACGGCCTCGCCCTGCACCTGATATCCCTGCCCGGTCAGCCAATCGCGAAGCTCTGTTTCATAGGCCATGAAGCGGTTTTCGCGGGCACCGCCGTTGAACGTGATCACGGCCATACGGCGTGCAGGCTGCTCGCGAACCTCGACATTGGGATTATTCGGGCGCGGCAGGGTATCCATTGTGTATTCCGCCGGCATCACGAAACCGACTCGCCAGCTGTCATCCTGACGGCCCTGAACGACCGGGCTCGTCATGGCGATTTCCTCGGAGCGTTGTTGTACGACCGGCGATGTCATGGCGATTTCGCCCGCTCCACCCTGTGGTGCGGTGTTGTTGCCAAAAATGAAATCTGCCAGCGGTCGGAAACCGGCATTGCCGGCGCGTCCCATTTGAGTGCTGGCGACTTCGACCTCGGCCATCAACATGGATTCATAGTCTCGAATCTCGAACGCGCCGTCCCGAATGACGACTGTATGGGCCGGTTCATCAGCGGCCATGGCGGCAGCGGACAGGCTGAAAAAAGCCAGGAATGCGAAAAGACGGGTCATGAGCAGCTCCGGGTTGCATGTCCCCTATACGCTGCGATGGCTCGGCTGGATTAGAATCTAGTCGTAGGGGGAAACAGGCTGGTCAGACAGAACATGCGGATAATGCTCCGCGTCCATCTCATCATTGCGCAAGGTAAACGTGGCTCGCCGCACTATTTGGCTGTCCGGCCGATACGTAACCTCGTCCAGTTTGGCATCGGGCGAAATGGTAATCGCATCAAAATGCTCATGGTCCCAGCTCTCATCTAGCCTGGACAATTCGCTCAGCAACAAGTCTCGACCAGCCGCATTGAAGTGAACGAGCAACTCGCCCGTTTCTCCGTTTTCGCCCCGCACAAGCTCAATGGTGATCCTCGGTCTGCTCATAACCTACATCCGGAAGACGCCGAACTTCGTCTTCTCGATCGGCGCATTGAGTGAGGCCGACAGGCTGAGGCCCAGCACACGGCGGGTATCGCCCGGGGCGATAATGCCATCATCCCACAGGCGCGCTGTCGAGTAATATGGATTGCCTTCGGCTTCATAGGCGTCCCGGATCGGCTCCTTGAAACTAGCCTCTTCTTCCGCTGACCAGTCCTCGCCG
>CBFHQE010000037.1:0-22235 GCA_965657935.1 Maricaulis sp.
ACACCCTGTCACTCCCGATATCGAAATCGAATTTCCTGTATTCCCGGACGCAGAGGACAAAGTGCTCGAAAGACTGAGGCAGCACATCATTGCGGACCTCTAGCCGCTGACCACGATCCAGACTGTGAAGAGCAGAAGTGCAGCGATGGCCGCATTGATCCATCGCGCATGACCGGGGTCGCCCAGGAAACGATGCAGCGTCCCGCCCGCCGCCATCCAGAGCAGGCCACACGGCGCACCGAACACAAAAAAGGTCGGGACCATGATCAGCGCTCGCTCCGCCGCGACATCAGCCAGAGCGATAAAGGCCCCGGACGCCGAGATCGTCATCAAGAGGGCTTTCGGGTTGATCAGCTGAAACAAGGCCCCTTCATGAATCCGGAAGGGGCGTGAAGTTTCAGTCCTTATTCCGTTGATCGGTTTCGGGTTGAACGCGGACCGGATGAAAATCGAGCTCATCCAGATCAGCCATAGGGCGCCGACCGATTTAACAATCCACAGGACTTGCGGGAAACGATCCACCAGCTCTCCCAGTCCAAAAACAGAAGCGAGCAGCAAGGTGCTGAACCCGATATTGACCCCGACCCAATGCGGCAGGGTCGCCCTGAAACCGAACAGCATGCTCGAGGACATGACCATCAGATTATTCGGGCCCGGCGTGATCGACATTGAAATCACGAACACGACGAGACTGAAATACAAAGTCGGATCCATCACACACTCCTCAACACCGGAAACCCCAATGTGGTGAGCATGAATATCGCGCAAAATGCACAAAATCTGCAAAAAAGAAACGGCCCGCAACATTTTGCGAGCCGTTTACTTTTGTGAAATCCGAATTTCGGAGTTCAAATTGGCTTAGCCAACAAGTTCAGAATCCGTGAAGAAGAACTTGATCTCTTCAGCAGCGGTTTCAGGCGCGTCGGAACCGTGGACGGAGTTTTCGCCAATGGACAGGGCGAATTCCTTGCGGATCGTGCCGTCAGCCGCTTCCGCCGGGTTGGTGGCGCCCATGACTTCGCGGTTCTTGGCGATGGCGTCTTCACCTTCGAGAACCTGGACAACCACCGGCTCGGAAATCATGAAATCAACCAGCTCACCAAAGAACGGACGCTCTTTATGAACGCCGTAGAAGCCTTCAGCCTGCTCGCGCGTCATGTGGATGCGCTTGGAAGCGACGATGCGCAGACCGGCTTCCTCAAACTTGGCAATGATTTTACCGGTCAGGTTACGCTTGGTTGCGTCCGGCTTGATGATGGAGAAAGTGCGTTGCGTCGCCATGACAGGTTTCCTTGGGACTCGAGTGTGAAATCACCTCGAGCACAGCCGAGGCATCAGGATTCGCGCGGCTTATAGCGGGGAGTGGGGGGAAAGTGAAGCGGTGTGATCGGTGGACCGCTTCACCATCAGTCTATTCCACCGCCGCCAGTTCCCAGATCTCGTCCGGTGTCAGTTCGGACAGGGCGACAATATCAAGTCCTGAACGCGCCAGTGCCCGCTGCACAAGGAACCGTCCCGTCCGGTAGCCTACAGCCATGCGTCCATCCGGGTGCTGGAACATCCACTCACCGTAATTGGCATCGATTGGCAATTCGCGAATCTCCTGCGCCCATGCCAACGCAGTATTCTCGTCCGGTTGCTGATTGCCCGGCTTGGACGTACCCGTAACCTCTTCTGCGAACATAACAGCCAGGCCTTCATTGATGACCGCTATCTGTATTCCCGGGCCGTAGTGGTTACCCTCAATCGTCCAGCCACGACGCAAATGGTGCAATTCGTGGGTAAATGTTCCCGCAAGCCCATCGCGCGCCGCCTGTTCCAGGCTGTGCGGATGCAGGCTGGAGATCATGATGACGATCCGGCCGGGCGCCGCCGCCATGCCTGTTACATGCCCCACCATGGTCAGGTCGCGCTCCAGCGTGCGCACAGACACACTCACCTCGTCAGCGAGGTCCGGATAGATGGCTTTCACCTGACGATAGGTGTTCGACAGGATGTCCTCGATGGCCGCTTTTTCGCTGGCCGAAAACATGTGCTCATCGCTGTCCTGATAGCTTACACTGATATTGCGGATTTCATCCGTATGGACGGACAGACCGGTTTCCGCGTTATGGTCGACCGACGCTGTCATCGACAAGACAGCCAATCCCAGGCTCGCACCGATTTTTACAATCATTCTTCTTGATCCATTTTTCATGCTCCCCAGCATTCAAGCCGGATACCGCAACGCCAGCTTTACTACAAGCGTAACATCTGCGCTATGAGCGGGACAATCATCACGCCAATCCCCTCTCTTGCCCTCGACTGCGCCGCGGCCTAAACCGCCTTTCCCATGTTGCACGTCAATGATCTCACTTACCGGATTGAAGGCCGAGTCCTGTTCGACAAGGCGACCTTCGCCTTGCGCGGCAAGGCGAAAATGGGGCTTGTCGGGCGCAATGGCACGGGCAAGTCGACCCTGTTTCGCCTGATCCGAGGCGAAGCGTCTCCGGAAAGCGGAGACACCAGCATCAAAAAAGGTGCCCGTGTCGGCTGGGTCGCCCAGGAGGTTCCCTCCGGCGACGAGACGCTGATGGACGTTGTTCTGGCTGCAGACCTGGAACGCTCCTCCCTGCTTGAGGAAGCAGAGACGGCGACTGACCCACACCGGATCGCGGAGATCCAGGCGCGTCTGGCCGACATCGAGGCCCATTCGGCGGAAGCTCGCGCTGGCTCCATCCTCTCCGGCCTGGGCTTTTCAGGTGAGGCTCAGCGCCGCCCCTGCAAGGAGTTCTCTGGCGGCTGGCGCATGCGTGTGGCCCTGGCAGCGACGCTGTTTGCGCGTCCCGACCTGCTGTTGCTCGACGAACCGACCAACTATCTCGACCTTGAAGGCGTGATGTGGCTTCAGGCCTATCTACGCACCTTCCCGGGAGCGGTCCTGCTGATCTCCCACGACCGCGACCTGCTCAATGGTGCCGTCAACAAGATTGCCCATCTCAAGGACGCAAAGATCAGCGTGTATGAGGGCGGCTATGACGATTTTGAGAAAGCTTTGCGCGAGAAGCAGCGCCTTCAAATGAAGCTGCTTGAGAAACAGGATGCCCAGCGCCGCCATCTCCAATCCTTCGTGGATCGGTTCAAGGCCAAGGCGTCCAAGGCGAAACAGGCACAATCGCGCGTCAAGATGCTCGAACGCATGAAACCTGTCGCTACGATTGTCGACGACCCGGTCGCGCCCTTCGAATTTCCCAACCCCCAGCGCCGCATGGCTCCGCCGATCATCCGAATGCTGGATCTCAAGGCCGGCTATGAGCCCGGCAATCACATTCTGCGCGATGTAAACCTCAATATCGATCCGGATGACCGGATCGGCATTCTCGGCCGCAATGGCGCCGGCAAGTCGACCATGGCCAAACTGTTGTGTGACAAGCTAGATCCACAGGACGGCTTTCTCCGCAAACACAAGAAGCTGCAGATCGCCTATTTCGCCCAGCACCAGATCGACATGCTGTCCGCAGAGGTTTCCGCCTATCAACACGTCGTCGAGCGAATGGAAGACGCTACCGAGGCTCAGCGCCGGGCGCGACTGGCGACGTTCGGCTTGCCGGGTGATCGCCAGGAGACGCCCGCAAAATCACTCTCCGGTGGTGAAAAAGCGCGATTATTGTTCAACCTGATCACGTTCGACGGGCCGCACCTGTTGATCCTCGATGAACCGACCAACCACCTGGACATGGACAGCCGCGCGGAACTGATTAACGCGATCAACCAGTACGAAGGCGCCGTCGTCCTCATCTCCCACGACCGCTATCTGATCGAGGCCTGCGTCGACCGCTTGTGGCTCGTCGGAGATGGCACGGTCAAACCGTATGGCGAGGATATCGAGACCTATCGCCAATCTCTTCTGGGTCGCGGGCCCAGGGAAAGTAACGGCAAGAAAACGGTCGCCACGGATGAGAAGTCCGTTGCCCGCCGGTCCGCCGCTGAGCAGCGCAAACTGCTTAAGCCCCTGCGCGATGAAGTGGCCCGCTGGGAAAAGGAAAGCGATCGGCTGCGGGGCGTCGTTGAGGTTATCGACAAGGGGCTCGCCGCTCCCGGGCTTTACGAAAAGGACCCGAAAACCGCGACGGACCTCCAGATCAAGCGAGCCAGAGCCGTGGAACTTATCGACACCGCCGAGACAAATTGGCTTGAAGCCGAGGAAAAACTCGAGGAAGCGCTGAAGAACAACCTCTGATCCAAATTTGCTTGCCACTCCCCCTAAGGGCGAACTACCGTTCCGGTGACAACTGAGGGAGAGCCAAATGGATCCGCTACGCATCATGTGTGTGCATGGCCTGGGTGATCACCGGGACAATGGCTGGCACGAAGACTGGCGCAACGCCATCCTGGCCGCATGTCCGGCCGACCGTGACCGGCCGATCGAGATCCTCTTTGAAACCTATGATCCGATATTCGAGGACATCGATATCAGCGGCTGGGATATTGCCAAGGCTGTCTGGAAACTCGCCTCGAGCGCTGTCAGGCCCGGTCGTGAACGCGGCAAGATCAGCGCGTTGAAAGAAAAGGTCCGCTGGACCGCCGGTTATGTCGTCGCCTGGGTGGAAGACAGAGAGTTTCAGAAACGCACACGTGACTGGCTGTTCGCGCGCCTCCGGGAACATCAGCCCGATGTGGTTATCGCCCACAGCCTGGGCTCCCTGGTCAGTTACAATGCCTTCTCACACCCCAGCGCTCGGGAAAACGAAATTGCCGATATTCTGTCCGGGGTCAATTACCTCACGATCGGCTCGCAGATCGGCAATCCATTTGTGGTGGGCAATCTGACCCATGGCCGGGTCACGCCGCTGGCAGTGAAGACCTGGCGACATTTTTACAATCGCCATGATGACGTTTTTACCGCGCCGATCAGGCTGCCTGATGCCAACAACTTTCTGCAGATCGAGACACCGTTCGATCATGACGGCGTGGGAGATCATTCAGGCTCGGCTTATCTCGCCCACGCTGAAGCCGTCGACCAGTTCTGGAATCCGCTCTGCGCCGACCTGCTCGGAAAGGGAGTTTATCGAACAACCCGCCAATTCGGGTCGGTGCCGGCGAAAGGCGTGGCGATATCCAAACCCAACAAGCGCGCCGTGTTGGTCGGTATCAACGACTATCCCGACGAGGCAAGCCGACTGGATGGCTGTGTCAATGATGTATTCTTGATGAGCTCAGTGCTCCAGGAATGCGGCTATGACGCTGCTGACATCCATGTCTGCCTGGACAGCCGGGCCACGACGGACGGCATTCTGGAGCGACTGGAGTGGCTGGTGGATGATCCCCAGCCGGGCGATGAACGCATATTCTACTTCAGTGGGCACGGCGCGCAGATCCCGGAATACGGACCCAGCGCAGAGCCGGACCATCATCTCGAATGCCTGGTCCCCTGGGATTTTGCCTGGTCCGCCGAGACCGCGGTGACAGACAAGCAGATCCATCAATTCTACAGCCAGCTCCCCTATGAGGTTCAACTGGGCTTGATATTCGACTGCTGCCACGCCGGCAGCATGCATCGCGATGGCGGTCGCAGGGCCAAGGGAATTTCCCCGCCCGACGATATCCGCCATCGGGAAATTCGCTGGGACAATAAACGTGAAATGTGGGTGCCTCGCGCCTTCAGACCGCTCAATAAGAGCTGGTCGGACGATAGTGAGATCAACCGGCAGTATTTCGGCCAGGACGGGTCAGTTGCCCGCCTCGGGCGGGGCGGCTTGCTGCGACAGACCAGTGCCCGTGATTATGAGGCGAGCAGGCATACACCTGACTACATGCCCGGCCCGTACCTGCCGCTCATCATCGAGGCCTGTGCAGAAAATGAGTACGCCTACGAGTATCGACACGGCGTGACCAGCTACGGGGCCTTTACCTATAGTCTCGCCACACTGCTGCGACGCTATAGCGGGCAGACGCCGCCGAGCTTCACCGATCTCGTGACCCAGGTCCGCAAGCAGCTTGTCGAGCTGAATTACGATCAGACACCGCAGATACTGGGACCGAGCCAGGTCCTGGCCGCCCCCATACCCTGGTTGAGCTGACATCCTCCTCTGGGGCGCCCTGGACTTGACGCTCCACCGGAACCTCGGCTCCACCTAGTCGGCGTCGACTGTTGTACGGGTCAGGTTACGCATCTGACGCCCCTGCGCATCCATCAAATAGATCTCGCTATTGCCCCAACGATAAGTCGAAAATGAGATCAACCGTCCGTCTGGCGACGGAAAGGGCCGGTGATCAGACGCGTCATGCCGGGTGAGGATCTCGATTTCGCCGGTCTCCGGGTCGAAACGGGCAATATTGCGATTTTCACGCGCGTTCAGGTGCGCGAACAAAACACGCCCCTCGATATCTTCGATCACTCCATCGATACGGGTACCGAGCGCCAACAAGGTCCGTGCTTGTCCGCTCTCCAGATCCAGACGCATGACCTGCGAGGCCGGGTCATGCGCGCCCTCTCCCACCGCACGCGCCGAATAGATGAGGGCCGAGCCGTCCCGCGTAAAACTTGGGCCGTCCTCCCGGAGATGGGCGGTGTGCGAGAGATTGCGCAGCCCGCTGCCATCCAGATTGATCATCCAGATATCATTCGCTCCGCCCTCTCCCGGTGAGGGAAAAATCACGTGGTGACCATCGGCTGAGATGGAAACACCCATCTTGACCGCGCCGTCATGCGTCAGCTGTCGCTCTTCTCCCGTGGCGATGTCCCGAACAAAAATCTCCGACCCACCGAACGGCTCAAACCCCCTGTCGGATACGTAGACAAGCTGATGGCCGTCCGGTGTGTACTGTGGAAACCAGTCGTTCGCGTCATTGTCGGTAAGGCGCGACCATTGACCCGTTTCAATATCGATCTCGATCAACTCGGAATCGCCAAATGAATAAGAATAGCCAAGCAGGCTTTCACCGTCCGGAGCCCAGCTACCCCAGGTATCATATGTACTGATGTCGTCTTGAGCTGCCGCGCCAAAGGCGAGAACCGAGCTGACCATCACCCCAAACAATACGTGTTTCATCATGACATCCTCCCTGAGCGTCTAGAACAGGGGCAGCCATGCCGTCATCGCTCAAACGAGAGAAGATCTCTTGAGGATGAAAGGTCGTCCTGACGCGACGATTGGGAACGTGATGACCCGCCTAGCCGCAGGTGATGCTTTCGATACGATCATTGCGATCAATGCGAATAGTCAGGCGATCAGCCCGGAATTCCATCGTCGTCACCGTATCAGGGCCGAGCACACGGAAATTGTCCGGCAGAACATCGCGGGAGACTGAGGTACGCTGGCGACCGAGATATTGCTGCAGGTTTTCCATACCGCAATTACCGGTAATCGGACGATGTACATCGGAGGATCCCAGCTCCTCAACCGGCATCATGGGGGGCAGAGCATCAGCGGCCTGGCTTGCGGCGGGCGATTGCCCAGCGGGTTCGCCAGAGGTGGCAAAACAACCCGTCAGAAAGACAACTGAACCGAGAACCAAGACGCGCATATCATTCTCACCCGCACTGTAACGCCGTCACACTAGCGCCCGCATCACGAAGCTCAAGCCACAAATTGGAGAGGTCTACGCCTTCTTTTCCCAGCGCCCGGCATCGGACTGGCGCCAGTAGGAGACATTTGCGCCGACACCACTGGCCGTCTTCCAGAGCCCGCGCGCCGCGACAACAGCGCTTTCATCATTGCCGTCGAACAGCACGATTGTGCGCTCAAAGGCCTTGAAATCTCCCGGCTCTGCACGGTCGAGCAAAAACAGGCATTGCGAGCCGTTTGGATTGTCGTCGGTCAGGGTCAAAAGAACAGGTTGGCGCTCGGCCTGAGCCTCGCTGGCCAGAGCGTGGGGCGTGAAACTGTCATCCCGCCAGGTCCACAGCAAAGCATCAAGCGCTTTCAGGCGCGCCTCATCAGTAGACTTGATCAGAGCGCGCCAACCGCGGCTGATCGTCTTTTCGACCAGTTCAGGCAGCACATCTTCCACACTCGATCGCTCGAGATGGTAAAACCAGAGTTCGCCTGCCTGATCGGTATTGGACATGAGAAAAAGGGCGGCCGCAGCCGCCCTCTCCTGACAGGCCTTAGCCTTCGTAGTTATCGCGAACGAAACGGTCGAGGATGCGCACACCCCAGCCCGTTCCCCAGCTCGGCTGGCGCGGGTCGTCCTTCATGCCGCCCATGGCTGTACCCGCGATATCGATGTGGCACCACGGACGCTCATTGACGAAACACTTCAGGAATTCCGCTGCGGAGATGGAGCCAGCAAGCCGACCTTCGCCGACATTCTTGATATCGGCATTCTTGGTTTCGATGTGCTTTTCGTAGTCGGCTCCAAGCGGCATGCGCCAGACCGGCTCGTCAGAGGCATTGCCCGCCGCAAACAACTGCTCGGCGATAGTGTCATCATTTGAGAAGATACCCGCACGAGTATTGCCCAGCGCGATCAGCATGGCGCCGGTCAGTGTCGCCAGGTCGATAATCAGCTTGGGTTCGAACCGGCCCTGCGCATACCAGAGGACATCACCGAGAACCAGGCGACCCTCGGCGTCGGTATTGAGAATCTCGACGGTCTGGCCAGACATGGAACGGACAACATCGCCCGGACGCTGGGCCCTGCCGTCGGGCATGTTCTCAACCAGGCCGACAATACCAATGGCATTGACCTTGGCCTTGCGGCCGGCCAGGGCGCGCATCAGGCCGACAACAGCGGCGGAACCGCCCATATCGCCCTTCATCTCGTCCATTCCCGCGCCTGGCTTGAGCGAGATGCCACCACTGTCAAAGGTCAGTCCCTTGCCCACGAAGAGCAACGGCGCTTCGTCGTCTGCACCACCATTCCATTTCATGATGGCGATGTGGCTTTCATACTCGGAGCCCTGGCCCACACCCAGAAGCATGTCCATGCCCAGCTCGGCCATTGCAGCTTCATCGAGAATCTCGATTTCCAGACCATGCTCGGCCATGCCCTCGACCTTTTTGGCATAGGTCTCCGGGTTGAGGATATTGGGTGGAAGGTTGGTGACTTCGCGCGCCAGGTCGACACCTGCAGCGACCGCTCCCCAGCTATCCCAGGCCAAGTTGGCAGCGGCAACATCATCCGCGGTGATCGTCATTGCGGACAGCGCCGGCTTCTTGTCGGCGGTCAGCTTGGTGCGGAACTCGTCGAAACGATAAGATGCCATGCGCGCGCCTAGGCCTGCACGACCGGCACCTTCCGCATCAGCAACACCGTCTAGACGCATGGTGATGGATGTCTCGCCGGACAGCAGCACCTTGGAGGTCACAGCCGCGGCGCTTTTTTCAACGATGCTGGCTTTCAGTTCATCTTGCTTGCCCAGTCCAAAGAGGATGACCCGATCCGCGTTTGTCCCTGTAGGCGCAAGCACTTCCAGGGTCTGTCCCGGCTTGCCCGTGAAGCGGCTGGCCGCGACAGCGCGAGACAGCGCTCCGCCGGAAACGTCATCAATCGCCTTTGCGGCGGAGGAGAAAGTCGAGTCGGCAAAGACCGGTACGGCCTGGGAACCTGAAACGGAATCAGCCGAAGCGAATTCGATTTTCATGGCAAAACCTCGCTAGTACAGTGGAAACGCCCGTGTGTGATTAGGGCGAAAAAGATGGGTTGCGAAAGTGGTATCCGATCCGGAAGCGAGATAGAAGGCTGAACACGCAGCTTCAAATCCGTCATGATTCTTGTTCAGCGATATTTCTTCCGGCAACTCCTCTGGCCCTTCCTCACATCGGTTGGCGCCTTCGCGGGGCTGTCGCTGCTGACACAGAGTCTGTCAAACACGGATTTGGTGTCTGGATATTCCGAGACCGCCTTCACTTTCTTCAAGGTCACACTGCTGGCGCTTCCGCATCTGACAGCCCTGTTGCTTCCGATTGCTCTTTTCGTGGCCACGCTGACAGGTCTGAGCCGACTGTCCTCCGATAGCGAGCTGGTGGTGACCTCGGCCTCGGGCATGACACGCTGGGGCATGCTCTCACCACTGATGCGGCTGGGCATTTATGTTGTCATCGCCAACCTGGCCATCAATCTCTTCATTCAGCCCGTCTCCTACAGAGAGATGCGCCGAAGCCTCTATGATTTGCGATCGGACGTCGCCTCCAGCCTGGTCACGCCTGGCGCATTCTCCCGTATCGGCGAAGGCGTCACGATCTATGCGCGTGAACGGACGCGCGACGGTCGCCTGCTGGACATCATGATCCATGACACGCGTGGGCAGGAAGGCGCCGTCACCTATACAGCACGCGAAGGCGTCATCGCCCGGGGTGGTAGCCGGACGGCGCTGGTTCTCATCAACGGCAATGCGCAGTGGCTCGATGAAAACCAGGAGATGAACTACACCACTTTCGACCGGACTGAACCGGATCTGGAAGAATTCTCCGGCATTGCCGACGCGATTTTCTTCAAGGAAAGTGACCGCTTCCTGCACGAGCTGATCTGGCCCGACAGCTCAATTCGCGCCCGCCCGGATGGCGAAGAGCGCGCCCTTGCAGAGGCGCATTACCGCTTATCGGCGCCGCTGTTCAACCTGGCCTTCATACTGATCGCCGCCGCCGCCTATTTGGCCGGCGACTACTCTCGAATGGGATATGGCCGTCGCATTGCCACCGCCGTGGGCGCCGGCCTCACCCTGCGGCTGATCGGGTTCAGCGTGCAGTCTGCCTCCACCGATGACCCAGCGCTCAATTTTGCCCAATACCTGATTCCGCTGATCGGCATTCTGGGCGCTCTCGCCGTCATATACTGGCCGGGACGTTCGCGCCCCGAGGCGCCGGCGACCAGCCAGGCGGAGGCGCGCTAGATGCCCGGGCTGAATCATCTCAACCGATATATGATGATGCAAACGCTGGTCGGGCTGGGACTTGCCGCCGGTGTGATCGGCGCTGTGATCATCCTCATCGACTTCGTCGAGCAATCTCGCGCCATCGGCACACGCGTTGAAATCAACACGTTGGAACTGGTCAGCCTGACACTGCTGAAAGCGCCGGCCCTGCTGGAAACAACCCTGCCCTTCATCTTTTTGTTCGGCGTTCTGACCGCGTTGTTCAGACTCAACCGGCGCAGCGAGCTGGTCGTCATGCGCGGCTCGGGCATGTCTGCCTGGCGCATCCTGACCGCTCCGATCATTCTCTCACTGGTTGTCGGGCTGTTCGGCACCATGGTGCTCAATCCACTCGGCGCCGCAGGCAACGCGGCTTTCGAGGCTCGGCGGGATGCACTGATGAATGTGCGCCGAGATCCGAATGCCGCTGAGCCGGTCTGGCTTCGTGAGACCAATGTGAACGGTTACACCGTCATCGCCGCCACCTCGCTGGTTGAAGGTGATCGTGTTTTGCAATCGCCGGCCTTTCTCTATTACGCGGTCAACGAAGACGGTATTCCTGCTCTCGACCGCCGTATCGATGCCGACCAGGCAACCCTGCAGGAAGGTTTCTGGGAGGTCCGGAACGCGATTGAGCGCACGCCGAACACGCGCTCGGTCGAACTCGGCCTGATTACCTTGCCGACGGGCATTAATCGCCAGGCCTTGTTCGAGCGGTCACGCTCCCCCGAAGGTGTGTCCTTCTGGGATTTGCCGACCCTTATCACCTCGGCCAGCGAGGCGGGCCTGGCGACCGAGCGATACCAGCTTCGCCTACACAGCCTGCTTGCCCTGCCGCTTACGCTTCTGGCCGCGACGCTGATCGCCGCGGCGGCTACGATGCGCTTGCAACGCCTGGGCGGCGCGGCGGGCTTTGCGCTCGCCGGCGGGCTGACCGGTTTCGTGATGTTTTTCTTGCAGGAACTACTGGCTTCGATTGGCACAGCAGGCGCGCTGCCGCCTCTTACGGCGGCCTGGGCGGCGCCGGCCATCACTGCCCTGCTTGCTCTGACCTATATTGCCGCGACCGAGGACGGTTGACGGCGTGGACGAAGTGCCCGCTATCGGCTAGTCATGATGGCTCGGTCGGGTGGGGCCGGTTCAATTGAGGGAGTGACGCGCATGGCGTCGCATTACAGCCGCTTCACAGCGGCATTGCTTGGTGCAACATTTCTCACGTGTTCAGCTCCCGCGTTCGCTCTGCAGGATGTGCAGAACGACCAACCGGTCTATCTCGAAGCTGACACGCTGAACGACTTCGACTCCGGTGAAGGTTACATCGCGCGCGGCAATGTGCGTGTTCAACAGGGTGACCGTCTTCTTATCGCAGACGAGCTGGAATACCGCCCAGAGGAAAATCGCGTTATTGCGCGCGGCAATGTCGAGATTCATGGTCAGGGCGAGTACCCGCAATATGCGGATGAATTCGAACTCGATAGCGAGATGTCCACCGGCATCGCGACCGGTTTTGCCACCATGATGGAAAACAATGGTCGTATGGCAGCCGCGACGGCGGCCCGCGCCGAAGACGGCTCCATCCGCCTCGACCGGGCGTACTATACGGCCTGCCCGATTTGCGAGGAAGGCGACCAGGAACCGACCTGGCGCATTCGCGCTCGGGAAGTTGTGCAAGATACTGAAGATCAGATGATCTACTACAAGGATGCCCAGCTGGAATTCCTTGGCGTGCCGGTTCTCTATGCGCCGACCTTTGCCCATCCGGACCCGTCTTCTGAACGCCGCTCCGGCTTCCTGTTCCCGGGGGTGGGCGTGTCGTCCCGCCTTGGTTTCAATTACCAGCAACCCTATTTGTGGGATATCTCGCCACACCAGGACCTGGTCGTCGCGCCGCGTTACATGAGCAATGTGAACCCGCTGCTTTATGCGGAGTACCGCAAGCGGTTCTGGTCCGGCTCCATGGCCTTCGAAGGAAGCTATACCCACGAAGCCGAGATCGACAGTGACGGCAATCGTTTCGGCGAAAACGAAGACCGCTGGCACATCTATGGTGGCGGCCGGTTCCGTATCACGGAAGACTGGCGCTGGGGCTTCACGGTCCAGCGTACGTCGGATGACCTCCACCTGCGGCGTTATGATTTTTCCGAGATTGACCTGGACCGCGGTGCGCCGCTCAACCCTGATACCCGGCGGCTACTGAGCCAGGTTTATATCGAGCACCGTTCTCGCAACGCATTCGGAAGCGTCATATCGGCGTCTTACCAGTCCCTGCGCTCCGAGCGGGATGACGAATCCCTGCCGGACCTATTGCCTGTCGTCGAGTACCGGCAGGTTTTCAACGCGCCCCAAGGGTGGGGACGTGTCAATCTCGGTGTGAGTGGTGCCGTGCTCGATCGCGAAACCGGAACGGACTATCAACGTTTCTCCTCGGTCGTGGATTGGCGCACGCGCTGGACCAGCCCGCAAGGCATCGTCGCTGAGCCCTTTGCCTACGGTCGGGTAGATGCATTCGAATACAGCGATGTTCCAGATGGCAATGGTGGCACCTATGGTGACGGGTTTGACCGTCAGGTTGGGCTGGCCGGTGTTGAAGTTTCCTGGCCGCTCATGCGCTCGGGACAGAATTCCGATATCATCCTGGAACCTGTCCTGGCGGGCGTCATAGCCACAGACGATCCAGTTTCGGCCCGCATCATCAATGAAGACAGCCTGTCCATAGACCTGGATGAAACCCTGTTATTCCAGCCGTCTCGAGCGCCCGGTTTCGACCTCTGGGAAGAAGGCCAGCGCATCACGACTGGCATGCGCGCCACCGCCTATATCGGCGATGATAAAATGCTCCGCGCCTTCCTTGGGCGCAGCGAACGTCTTGATGGCGCAGCGGTCTTCGCTGGCGCCAGCGGCCTGGCGACCGAGAGCTCGGACTATGTTTTCTCCGGCGAGATTGACTGGGACGGCTTCCAGGCCTCTGTACAGACACGCCTGGATAGCCAGGACATGGATGTTGATCGCCTGAGCTTTACCACCAGCTATACCAATGGGCGTTTCAACGGCAATCTTCGGTACACCGATATCAGTGACGACGATTCAACCCGATCAGCGCAACGCGAGATCATTGCGGGCATCTCCTATCAACTGACCGAGCGTTGGCAGCTCGTAGGCGATGTCACGCACGATCTGGACCTGGATACCTCACGCAGGCTCCAGACCGGCTTCCGCTATCGAGACGACTGTACGCAGTTGGAAATCGTCTATGAGCGTCAGGATTTGGGGATTGATCGGCTCGGCCCGTCCGAGTCGATACAGTTCCGGATCTCGCTATTCACTTTGGGAAGCGTCGCGCCTGACTAGCAACAGTGTCTCGTCATTGCGTTGTAAGCGATCTTGAGTAATCTTCCGGCGGAACGGAAAGAACCGATGTCACGCACCAGAAATTTCGTACTTGCTTCTTTTGCCGCCCTGACGAGCCTTTTTGGCGTCAGCGCGAGCGCTCAGGTTACCGAGGGCGTCGCCGCTCTGGTCAACGACGAACCGATTACCACGGTCGACGTTCGCAACCGCATGCGCCTGATTATTGCCTCAACAGGCCTGGCCCAGCTTGACCAGGAAGCCATGTTGCGCGTCCAGGACCAGGCCATTCGCGGATTGATCGATGAGCACCTGCAATTGCAGGCGGCCCGCGAGTACGAGATCCAGGTATCAGAAGAAGAGATCATGCAGTCCCTGCTCGATCTCGCCCAGCGCAACAACTCCACGATTGAGGCGGTTGTTACCGAGCTGGAGCAGTCCGGGGTCGACGTTCAGACTCTGCGCCATCAGATCGAGTCAGAGATCGCCTGGCAGATCCTGGTCAATGGCCGATATGGCTCGCGCGTGCGCATTTCCGACCAGCAGATCGAGTTGGCTCTGGAGCGTCTTGCTGCCAGCGCCTCCCAGCCGCAATTCCGTATTTTCGAGATGTTTTTCGAGATCCGTACGGCGGCTTCCGAGCAGGAAACCACCCAGCGGATCATCGGCGTCATGAACCAGCTGCAGCAGGGCGCGGCCTTCCCGCAGCTCGCGCAGCAATTCTCGGACGCGCCATCGGCGGCGACCGGCGGTGATATCGGTTGGATCGCAGCCTCGCAGCTGCAGCCGGAAGTCGCTCAGGTCATCCCGCAGCTGCAACCGGTCTTCCAACAAAATGGCGGCGCGTTGTCCAATCCGATCCGGGTTCCGGGCGGCTACATGATCATCGCGCTCGTTGGTGCCCGTGATGGCACCACAACGCTGCAATACGACCTCGTCCAGCTCACCATTCCCACGAGTGCCGTCACCGAGAACACGCGCGGCGAACTGGAACGCGCCATGAGCCGCAACCCGGTCTGTGACTCGCTTGACGCCGTTGCGGCCGATATCCCCGGCGCCATCGTCACACCCCTGGGCTCCATTGGTGCTGACGCGCTGCTGCCACAGATCCGCGACTCTCTTGCGGCGCTCGATCAGGGTGAAAACACAGGCGTTATTGAAAGCGCTGCAGGTGTCCAAAGCATCGTCGTTTGTGATCGCACCATCGGCGGACCCGGCGTTCCGACGCGAGATGATCTGGAAGGTCAGTTGCGAGGGCAACAACTTTCCCTGCTCTCCCGCCGTTGGCTGCGCGATCTGCGACGCGAAAGCACGATCGAGATTCGCTACTGATGCTGCCTCACTCTCCCATCGGCGTTACGATGGGCGATCCGGCAGGCATCGGCCCGGAAATCATCATGAAGGCCTGGCACGCACTGCGCGACAGTGGTGAACTCCCGTTTGTGGTCATTGGCGATCCGTCCTGTTTCAGCGAAGCCGTCCGCTTGCACGCGGCCGCTGATGCTGCGCAGCATTTCCCGACACATCTACCGCTGCTTCTCCAATCATCCCCGCTCGTGGCTGCCGTCGAGACAGGCAGCCCCGCAAGCGCCAATGCTGCAGCGGTGAGAAGCGCTATCTCCGACGCCGTCGCGCTGGCGAAGGCCGGCCAGATCAGCGCCATTGTGACAGCTCCGATCGCCAAGTCCGTCATGTATGACGCCGGCTTCGACTTCCCTGGTCACACGGAGTATCTGGCCGACCTGACGCAGGACGTATCACTCGATGGTCCCAGAGGGCCACTGATGATGCTGTCGGGCGGCGGTCTGCGCGTCGTCCTGACGAGTATCCACGTCGCCCTGTCAGACGCTGTCGCCGCACTGAACGCTGATCGGATCAAGCACGTCGTCCGCCTGACGCATGCTGCGCTCCGGCGCGATTTCGGCATAACAGAACCAAGGCTCGCGATGGCAGGCCTGAACCCTCATGCAGGTGAAAACGGCGCGCTGGGCCGCGAGGAGGTCGAAATCATCAATCCGGTCGCCCGGACACTGCGCGCCGAAGGCATCAATATCACCGATGCCATGGCGCCGGACACGATGTTCCATGCCGAAGCACGCACGCTGTATGACGCCGCCATCTGCCATTATCATGACCAGGGGCTGATACCCGTAAAGACACTGGACTTCCATGGCGGTGTGAACACCACGCTTGGCTTGCCAATCATACGCACCTCGCCAGACCACGGCACGGCCTTCAATATCGCCGGCAAAGGCACAGCACGACCGGACAGCCTTGTCGCTGCCATCAAACTGGCCGCCTGCATCGCGGAGAATCGTAAACGATGATCGACGACCTTCCGCCCTTACGTGACGTCATCGCAGCCCATGGGCTAGGTGCCAACAAATCCTTTGGTCAGCACTTCCTGCTGGACCTGAATCTGACCCGCAAAATCGCCAGCCTGGCCGGCGATATTTCTGAGCAGAGTGCAATCGAAATCGGCCCCGGCCCCGGCGGGCTGACACGGGGCATTCTCGCTCATGGCGCGGGCTCCCTGCTGGTGATCGAGAAGGATAGTCGCTTTGTGGACGCGCTTGGCGAGATTGGCGAGGCCTATCCCGGAAAGCTGAGCATCGTCGAGGCTGATGCCGTCAAGGTTGACGAGCCGGATGTCCTGCCCGACGGCCCCTGCACTATCCTGTCCAACCTGCCCTATAATGTCGGCACACTTCTGCTCATCAAATGGCTGGAAGCTTCACCGGTTTGGTGGCGCCGGGCGGTATTGATGTTCCAGCGTGAAGTCGCGGATCGTGTGGTCGCTCAGCCTGGCAGCAAGGCTTATGGTCGCCTCGCCATCCTGTCCCAGTCCGTGTGTGTTGCCGATCTGGCGCTGAAAATTCCGGCCCGGGCCTTCACGCCTCCCCCGAAAGTGGAGAGCGCTGTCGTTGTTCTGGACCCGCTTCCGGCAGAACATAGATTTGACGACCTGAAAGCCCTGGGCGAAGTCACAGCGTCTGCTTTTGGACAGCGCCGCAAGACTTTGCGGAAAAGTCTCGCCGCAGCCGCGTGCAAGACACGCGCAACGGCCGAGGACCTGCTCAACACGGCCGATATTGATCCCGGGCTGCGCGCAGAGACGATCGATATTGCCGGTTTCCAGCGACTGGCCCGGGCCTGGCGCGCCGCTACTGCTTCATAAGAGCGTCGACGAACCCACCCAGCCAGGGATGGCGATTGCGCTTGAGGCGTTCAGCGTGGAGCGCCTGGTTCAGCTTTTCCAGAGCCCGCGCGAAATCATCATTGACGATGACATAGTCATATTCGTCCCAGTGCGAGATCTCGTCCTTGGCCCGGTTCATTCGGTCACGGATAACCTCGTCGGAATCCTGGCCGCGTTTGCGCAGGCGGTCTTCCAGAAGTGCCAGTGACGGCGGCAGGATAAAGATTCGCACGGCATCTTCCGGCGCCTGGTCCGCGATGATCTGGGCGCCTTGCCAGTCAATATCGAAGATCACGTCACGACCTTCATCAATGGCTTCAAGAACCGGTGTTTTCGGCGTGCCGTAATAGCGCCCGAAAACCTCTGCCCATTCAAAGAAATAATCCTCGTCGATCCGCTTCTTGAACTCGTCAACGGAGATGAAGTCATAATCCTGGCCATTGATCTCGCCGGGACGCGGCTTGCGCGTGGTACAGGAGATCGAAAGGACCACATCCGGATTCTGACTGAGCAGCCGTTTGGAGAGCGTCGTCTTGCCAGCGCCAGACGGGCTCGACAGCGCGATCAACACGCCGCGGCGACGCCCTCTGAAAATGGTTCCGGAAAAGCCGTCACTCGACATTCTGGATCTGCTCCCTGAACTGATCGATCACATTCTTCAAATCCAGACCGATCTGCGTCAGCGACGAGTCAGAGGATTTCGAACACAAGGTGTTCGCCTCACGATTAAACTCTTGCGACAAAAAGTCGAGTTTGCGCCCCACCGGGGAGCCCTGCTTGAGCAGTTCTCGAGCCGAGGTGACATGCGCGCGCAGCCGGTCGAGCTCCTCGCGCACATCCATTTTCACCGTCAGCACCGCGATCTCAGCCGCGAGGCGGTTATCATCGAGCTCGGCCTCAACCAGTTCGGCAATCTTGGCGGCAAGACGGTCACGGATTGCGTCAATGCGGGTTGCAGCATTCGCCTCGGCGGCATCGGTCAAGGCTTCGACCTTGTCGATATGTCCGGAAAGGATTGGAGACAGCGCCGCCCCCTCGTCCTCACGCGCTGCTTTCAGCCCATCAAGGGCCTCACCCAATCCGGTCAACAACGCCTGTTCCAGCGCCGCACGGGCCTCGGGATCCGGATCACTGGACGTTTCCAGAATACCGTCTATCGACAGCAATCCATCCAGGCGCGGCCGCTCAACCCTGTTTGACAGGATCAGATCCTCGGCCTGCTCAAGCAAAGCATCCAGCGCCGCCCGGTTAATCACCGGTGCGGACTGACTGGCATCCCGCTTGAGATTGAGGGAGGCCTGCAGATTGCCTCGCGTGAAACGCTTGCGCGCCAGTTCACGGATTTTCAGGTCGAGGCCGTCATGGCCGGACGGCACGCGGGAGCGGACTTCAACTCCCTTGCCATTGACGCTGCGCACTTCCCAGACCCAGCGCACATTCTCGTGCTGGCCCTCGGTACGCGCAAAACCGGTCATGCCGGAGAGCTGGCTCATGTCTAGTTTCCTGCCTGGCGACGCTGCCGCTCGATCTGTCGCCACTGGCGTACATTGCGTTGATGTTCGGCATAGGTCTCGGCAAACACATGCCCACCGGTGCCATCCGCCACAAAAAAGAGCGCACGCGTCTCGGTCGGGTTCAAAACTGCCGCGATGGCTTCCCGTCCCGGATTGGCGATTGGCGTCGGCGGCAAAGCGGGGATTTGATAGGTATTCCAGGCATTGTCCGGATTATCGATCTCGGAGCGTCTCAATCCACGGCCCAGCGGTTCCCCCTGGGAAATGCCATAGATGATGGTCGGATCGCTCTCCAGGCGCATGCCGCGACGCAGCCGGTTGACAAAGACGCCGGCCACTTCACCGCGCTCGCCTCCAATACCGGTCTCCTTCTCGACGATAGACGCCAGGATAAGGGCCTGTTCGCGCGTTTCGAACGGCAGGTCCTCCGCACGCTGGTCCCACAACGCATCCAACAGGTCGTCCTGGGCGCGGGCCATGCGATCGAGAATTTCCTGACGCGAGGTTCCACGTGTCACCAGATAGGTTTCCGGCAACAGATCACCTTCCATCGGCGTTTCGGTGATTTCGCCCGTCAGGACGGCTTCCTCGGTCAGGGACCGCACAATCATGGCACTGGTCAGCCCTTCGGCCAGCGTAATCGGATGCTGGACGGTCTGGCCGGATCGCAGGAGCTCATAGATCTGGGCCATGGAAGCCCCGGCCGGGATTTCATACTCGCCGGCACGCAGGGAGCGATCACCTTCGTCCAGGGTAATGGCAAAACGGAAGATCCGCGCGTCGCTGATCACGCCTTCGTTTTCAAGCTGGGTCGCTATTCGGATCAAACCTGCACCGCGCGGCAGCGTCGTCACGGTGGCTTCGGCAGTCGGTCCCGGCGCAGCAAACTCATCCTGCATCCAGCGATAACCAGCATAGACACCGCCCGCAGCGAGCAGCGCCAGAACAACAAGCGCCACCCCGCCCCAGATAAGGAGCTTCATCCACAGCGGCGCAGAATTGCGCGCGTCCACTTCACTCATGACTATTCCCCGAATGCGGTCAGTCAGCCGCGACAAACACTACCGAAGCATTTGTGCCACCGAATCCAAAAGAATTCGACAGTACAGCGCTGATAGATTTTTCAACTGGCGCCTTGGCAGCCAGATTGATGTCCGTCTCGACGGATGGATTGTCGAGATTGAGCGTCGGCGGGCAAATGCCGTGTTTCATGGCCAGGATCGAGAAGACCGCCTCGACAGCGCCAGCTGCCCCCAGCAAGTGCCCGATGGCGGATTTGGTTGAGGACATCACCAGATCATCGGCTGCCCCCGTGAAAAGACGCTCAACCGCACGCAACTCGATTTCGTCACCCAGCGGCGTCGAGGTACCGTGCGCATTGACATAATCGATGTCTGACGGCTCCAGACCGGCATCTTTCAGCGCAGCCTGCATGGAGCGATAGCCGCCATTGCCGTCATCGGCCGGCGCGGTGATGTGATAGGCGTCACCGGACAAGCCATAACCTTTGACTTCAGCGTAAATTTTTGCGTCACGCGCCTTGGCCGTCTCGTAGTCTTCCAGCACAACAACACCCGCGCCTTCGCCCATGACAAACCCATCGCGGTCCTTGTCATAGGGCCGCGATCCCGCGGCCGGATCCTCATTGAAATGGGTCGACAGGGCTTTCAGCGAAACAAAACAGCCAATGCCCAGACGGCAGACCGCAGCTTCGGCGCCCCCGGCAACCATCATGTCCGCATCCCCGCGCGCAACCAGGCGAGCCGCATCTCCGATGGAGTGCGCGCCGGTCGAACACGCCGTAACAACAGCGTGGTTGGGGCCTTTCAGGCGGTGTTTGATCGAGACCTGTCCGGAAACAAGATTGATCAGCATGCCAGGAATAATAAAGGGAGAGAGGCGTCGCGGCCCCTTCTCGTGGAGCGTGATCGAGGCATTGTAAGTCGTTTCAAGACCCCCAATACCTGATCCGATCATGACGCCGGCCCGTTCCCGGGCCGCGTCATCTTCAGCCTCCCAGCCACTGTCGGCGAGAGCCTGATCCGCTGCGGCGATGCCGTAGAGGATAAAGTCGTCGATCCGCTTTTGTTCACGCGGTGACATCACCACGTCGGGATCGAAGACGCCCTCCATATCCGGAGAGCCGCCACCGCGGCCGTCTGCACGGGGAACAAGCCCAGCGATCTGGCAAGCCAGATCGTCGGTTTGAAAATGCTCGATTCTGCCCAGACCGGACTCACAGCCAATCAACCGTTTCCAAACGGCATCCTGGCCCTGGCCCAATGGGGTAACGAGCCCAATCCCCGTGACGACGACGCGACGCATGGCGTGGGGCAGTTAGCCGACTTTTTCGGAGATGAACTTCACAGCATCACCGACCTTCTGGATGTGCTCTGCAGCATCATCCGGAATCTCGATGTCGAACTCTTCTTCAAAAGCCATGACCAGCTCAACATTGTCCAGGGAGTCAGCGCCCAGATCATCGATGAAGCTTGCATTGTCGGTGACTTTGTCCGCATCGACATCAAGATGCTCAACAACGATTTTCTTTACGCGCTCGAGAACGTCAGACATTTCAGACCCTCATAGTGATTCATCGCCATGACTATAGCGATGCAGGAAAGGACGGGAAGTCAGGTATTACCGTACTTTCCCGAAGATGCGCGGGCACCTAGCACACTTCATTCGCCGTGGCTAGCGAAGCTGCCGTATTCGGCACCCGCAGGATTCAAATCAAATCATCGCCATACCGCCATTTACGTGCAGGGTCTGGCCCGTCACATAGCCGGCTTCGGCACTGGCGAGATAAACACAGGCGGAGGCAATGTCATCACCCGAGCCCAGATCATTTGCCGGAATCTTGCTCAGGATAGCACTGCGTTGCTCGTCGTTGAGCACATCCGTCATCGGCGAGGCAATGAATCCGGGAGCGACACAGTTCACGGTGACACCGCGTGCAGCAACTTCCTGGGCCAGAGACTTGGAAAAACCGATCATGCCGGCCTTGGAAGCGCAGTAATTGGCCTGGCCTGGATTGCCGGTCACGCCCACGACGGAAGTAATGCCGATGATGCGGCCATGACGGGCCTTCATCATGCCGCGCAGAGCCGCGCGAGACAGGCGGAAATAACTGTCCAGATTGATGCGAAGGACCTGGTCCCAGTCCTCATCCTTCATGCGCATCAACAACTGGTCCTTGGTGATGCCCGCATTGGCCACCAGGATATCCAGAGAGCCCATGGCTGCAGCAGCCTGTTTGGGCAGCGCATCGACCGCTTCCGCGTCAGACAGGTTGCACGGCAGCACATGCGTACGCTCGCCCAGCTCGGCGGCCAGCTCG
>CBFHQE010000038.1:0-22209 GCA_965657935.1 Maricaulis sp.
CAGGCCAAATGGCCAGGACGTCTGCAGGCCATTACCGGTGGCCCACTGGGCGAGATTGCGCACAAGGCCAAGGCCGAGCTGTGGCTGGATGGCGGTCATAACGAAGCCGCCGCGATCGCGCTGGCCCATGCCTTTGCCGATATGGATGAACGTGAGGACCGTCCGCTGGTGATCATTGCCGGCTTCTCGCCGAACAAGGATGTCCGGGCCTGGGCCTCGCAATTTGCCGGTCTGGCCCGCAAGCTTATTGCGGTGGAGTTCAATGCAGGCCGTGGCGGCTCGCTGCACGCCAATGATGTGGTGCATCTGTGCAAGGAGGTCGGACTGCACGCAGAACCGGCCGGCGGACTGATCCCGGCCTTGAAGGACGCGGTCCGGGAGAGCCCGACGCCCCGCATCCTGATCGGTGGATCGCTCTATCTGGCCGGAGAGGCCCTCGCCCTAGGCGGGTGCCCGCCGCACAATACGCCAGGCTAGGCTGACCACCCAAAGAAAAAGGGCCGCTCGATCGAGCGGCCCTGATCAATTGGAGACGTGTCGCCCTTAGGCGAGCGTTTCCTTGACCCATTCCGTGATCTTGCCCTTGGCCATGGCGCCGATCTTGGTGGAGGCCACCTGGCCGTCCTTGAAGATCATCAGCGTCGGGATACCGCGCACGCCATATTTGCCCGGCGTCATCGGGTGATCGTCAATATTTACCTTGGCGATGGTGATCTCACCGGCCATCTCCGAAGCGATCTCTTCCAGTGCCGGAGAGATCTGCTTACAGGGGCCACACCACTCTGCCCAGAAATCCACGAGAACCGGACCGTTGGCGTTGAGCACGTCGGTTTCGAAGGAATCATCGCTGACCGCTTTGGTCGCCATGGGCTTACTCCTTTGTTCGGGACGAGTCGCTGGGGACTCTTTCGATGGCGCGTGAGGTAAGGATCGTCGCGCCGCTCGTCAAGCCGTCTTGCCCGCCAGAACAGTGTCCAGCAAGGTGTCAGACAGCTCCATCAAGTCAGCCGAATCTGTCCACAACAAGGCACAACGCACTCTTTTTCCTGCGTAAATCTCCCTTAGAAGATTTCGGTATGACGCCATCTGACCGAGATATACACGTGCCACATCATCCGCAGTTTCCGGCGGCGGACGATTGGTCTTGTAGTCAATGATCAGAATGTCGTGATCCGTGACCAGGAGCCGGTCAATCTGGCCCCGCACGATCTGACCGCCCACCACACCGGTCAGCGAAACCTCTGCGCGACTGCCTGGCCCGAACAGCGCTCCAAACTCCGCATGGTCGAGAATGCCCAGGGTTTCCTCGACAAGCACCCGGCGCGTTGGCTCGTCGAGATCGGTCTGTGCCGCGGCATAACGCTCTGCGGCAGCACGATGCGCTTCCGGAGGCAGATCCGGTAGCGTCTCCAGCAATTTGTGGATGACCTCGCCACGCCGGAACCGCCATGACCTGTCCTCGCCCAAGGGCGAATAGATCTCGGGGTCATCATCGCCTTCTGCCAGCAGGGACGATGGCGTCGCACTGGAGAAAGCCGCCCCTTCACTGGGAGCGTCCGTCAGGCACCAGGCCGGAAGCTTGCCCGTCCACTTCGTATTCGCCAGATCACGCCTTGCAGGCTGCGGCGCCGGGCCAAACCGACGCGCGGGGGAGGCAGCATCCGGATACGGCTCGAACTCTTCCCAGCCTTCGCCCTGCCAGCGCTGGTCCAGCAGTTCGTACCAGCTGTCACGGGCGACCTCGCCCTCGGCTCCGCGGCCCTGTTTCCAGCCACACACGATCAACCGGTCACGCGCCCGGGTCAGGGCGACATAGAGCAGGCGTTTGTGCTCGGCCAGACGCAGACCGTCCTGTTCCTCACGCAGGACCTTAACCATCTCCGGGTCCTGATCCTTCTTGCGCGACCAGAACAACTCCCCAGTCTTGCCGGCAAAGACCCGACTGCCGCGCGCGCTTAACGGTGCACGTGTCGTGTCCGGAAGAATTATGATCGGCCGCTCCAGGCCCTTGGAGGCGTGAACAGTCATGATCTGTACCTGGTCATGCGCGCTATCCTGTTCGCGCTTGATCGCGGTCTCGTCTGCGGCGATCCGGGCGATGAACTTGGCCAGTGAGCCGCCCTCGCCCTGATCAAACTCGAGCGCCCGATTGAGGAATTCCTCGACGGCATCGCGCGCTTCCTCGCTCAGCCTCGCGAAAAGGCGCACCCAGCGAGTCTCACCGGTCGCGCTGCGCGCGTTGAGAAAGCCGGCATAGAGCTCGTAGAGACCCACACTGTCCGCCCTGTTCCGCCAATCGAGCAGCACGGCCCGCGCTTCGGCCAGGCGAGCAGCGTCGCTGCGCATCAGCGCACCCCAAAGCCAGCCGCGGCGGTCGCTGCGCCGATCGCGGGAGAGCGCAAAAAGATCATCCTCGCCAAGACGCGAGGCGGGTTCCCGGGCAGATTCGAAAAAGGGCGATTTGAGTACTTCGGCCAGCGCCAGATCGTCGGCCGGATTAATGGCAAACCTTCCCAGGGCCAGAAGGTCGTTGATGGCCGTCTGATCACGCAGCAACATGCGATCAGCGCCTGCAACCGGCACACCCAGAAGCTTGAGCCGCCGGATCAGCTCCTCGACAAACCCGCCCGTGCGTTTGGCGACCAGAATTCCGATATCGCCCGGCCGTGCGGCCCGCAGCGCAAAACGGCCCTTCTCCTCGTGCCAGACGCCATCGCCTCGGTTTAGCAGGGCGTGGACTTCCTGGGCGATACTCCCTGCCAGAAGATCCCGGGACGACCCCTTGGCAGAACTGTCGACAGGATCGAAGATCGAGGTTTCCTCAACCGTTTCGGGCTTGGCGATAGCTGGCCAGATTTCGACGCAACCCGGCGTGCCGTCGCGGGCCGCGAGATGACTTTGATAGCGAGCAAAGGGTTTGGCGACAAATTTGGTTTCTGGTGCCGCTGACGGCACGTCAAAAACGCAATCGACGGCGCGCAATATCTCGGGGGCAGAGCGAAAGGAGACGTTCAGCCCTGGTCTGCGAAAAGCCTGGTCTGTCGCGGAGGTCAATTGTTCTATCCGGTCACCTTCATTGACAAAAATCGCCGGATCCGCGCCCTGGAAGGAATAGATGGACTGTTTCTCATCGCCGACCACAAACAGCGTACGCGTGTCCTCGCGCGCGCCCTGGCCTGCAAAAAACTCTGATGTCAGGCCACGCAGCATATCCCATTGCTGGGGTGAGGTGTCCTGCGCCTCATCGACCAGGGCATGGGTCAACAAGCCATCGAGCTTATAGCCAACCCAGCCGGAAAAGACGTTCTCCGGCTTGAGTAGATCACCGGCCAGACGGATCAGGTCATCGAAATCGAGCGCCCTGCGCCGGCGCATCTCCTCGTCCAGCGTGCCCAGATAGCCGGTGGCGAAACGTGTCGCTGCTGCAGACGCCGTGGCGAGGCTGATCGCTCTGAGCTGGTCACGCACGGCCAACATGCGATCTTTCTCACTGCCATAGCCCCGCTTTTCACCACCGAACAGGACACGGCCCGAGGCATCACGCACTTCAAACCAGGTCGGAGCGGTCGCACGCATGATCACATCCTGGGCGACCGTCGCCGTTCCCAGCGGCAAATCAGCCCAGATGTCGGCGACGCTGGCCGGCTGGCGATTGGCGGCAAAATCCTCGCGCGCCCAGGCCGGAGCCGCGTCCGGCGGAGACGGCATATTGGTCAGGCCCGTATCATTGCCCGCCTGTTCGGCATACCAGAAGGCCACAGCGGCAACGCTGGCCAGGATCATGGCGGCACCGAAAACACCGCGCGGCAGCTTGATCTCGCGACGCGTCTGGGCCGCAGCTGTCGGCTGGGCCCGCCCGGTCTCGGTGTCCACTTCACGCTTGAACTGATCAACGATGGCGACGCTGTCCAGCGCCAGAAAACCCGCATAGGTGCGCAGATAACCAATGGCATAGGCACGCGCAGGCAGGCCGCGCGGGTCCATGGTTTCAATCGCTTCGAGATAATCCTTGCGGATACGGGTCTGGGTGGCGGCCTGTTCAAGGCTCAACCCGGCTTTCTCACGAGCATCACGCAGGCGTTCACCTGCAGAAAGCTGGAGAATATCTACACCTTCATCTGCAAACACTGCGTCAACAGGAACAAAGCCCGTGCTCATAGTTTGACTCGACATTACCACCCATCGCCCATTTCAAGAGCGACCTCACCCAAATGCGCAATCTGAATAGCCCCCTCAGCTCGCGCACTTTGATTAGATCAAATCTTAACCAGATTTTCAACTGCCGCACTTGGCAGCCCGGCCTCCTCACCTGCCTCGAGCATCATCGAGCGCAGGCTGTTGACCGGTTCATTCATGTGATCAGCAAGCCAGGTGCCAAGCTTGTTCGCATCCATTTGCGAGATCATGGTTTTAACCGGTCCGATATTTGAGGCGGACATGGAAAGGCTCTGGAAACCAAGCGCTATCAGCACTGCAGCCTCCAGTGGACGAGAGGCGGTTTCCCCACAGACTGACACCGGAATCTCATATTTCTGACAGGTCTGGCTGATCTGGTGGAACAGTCCGAGGGCCGGCGCGCTGAGCACATCGTATCGATCCGAGACACGTGCATTGTCCCTGTCGGCCGCGAAAAAATACTGCATCAGGTCATTCGCGCCCACGGCAACAAAGTCGATTATGTCGACGACCTGTTCCATCGCCCACGCAATCGACGGCGTTTCCAGCATCATGCCGACCTGGACCTCGCTGGGCAGTTCATGGCCCCGTTTCTCGGCCTGTCGCATTTCCCGTTCCAGCATGTCGCGCGCAGCGCGCATCTCCCATGGGGCAGCGATCATCGGGAACATGACTTTCAACGATCGGCCGGCAGCTGCCCCGATCAATGCACGCAGCTGGTAGCGCAACAGGCCTGGACGATCGAGGCCCATGCGGATGGCCCGCCACCCCAGCGCCGGGTTGGGCTCCACGGCAGACGGCGCAAATGGCGCCACCTTGTCCCCGCCCAGGTCCAGCGTGCGAAAAACAACCGGCTTGTCGCCGGCCGCATCCAGCACGGAGCGATAAACCATCGCCTGTTCGTCGAGCCGCGGCAGGGTGTCTGCGACCATGAACTGGAATTCGGTCCGGAACAGGCCCACGCCATCGGCACCCTGTTCTTCCAGCTGGGTCATCTCGATCAGCAGGCCGGCATTCATCTGAACGGTGACTTCGCGGCCATCAAGCGTTGTCACGGGGCCGCGCAGCTGGGCATACCCCTCCTGCCGCGCGGTCCGCGCCTGCATGCGTTCGTTGTAGGTCGCCACAACGTCGTCAGTCGGACGGATATGCAGCAGACCAAACTCACCATCGAGAAGCAGCGGGTCGCCATCCTCTGCGCGGTCGAGCGCGCCCTCCAGATTGCCAACCAGGGGAATGCCCAGAGCCTTGGCCACAATCGCTGCATGAGAGGAGGCCGAGCCCTCCTCCAGCGCGATGCCCTTCAGCTTGTCGCGGTCAAAGTCGAGCACTTCTGCCGGACCCAGATTGCGGGCCACGATGATGGCATTGTCGGGCAGTTTGATGCTGGCCCCGGTATAGGCCTCGTCCAGGTGACGCAGAAGACGGTTGGCCAGGTCTTCCAGATCGTGCAGGCGATCCCGGAAATACGGGTCCGGTGATTTCATCAGGCGTGCGCGGTTTTCGTTGCGCACCCGTTCCACCGCCGCTTCAGCGGTCAGGCCAAGGCGTACCGCTTCGCGCAAGCGCTCAAGCCAGCCCCGGTCCTGGGCAAACATGCGATAGGCCTGGAGCACTTCCCGGGTTGGGCCGCCAAACGCGCCGCGGCCACCTTCGAGCATCTCGTCCACAGCCGCCCTGAGGGCCGTCAGAGCCAGCTCAAGGCGTAACTCCTCGCGTTCCATGTCATCGGCGATCAGCTGATCGGTGCCGACATGCGGCTCGAACAGGACTGCCACACCCTTGGCCAATCCGCCGGCAAAGGCGCCGCCCTGGAAACGTTCCGGCTTGGACTGACGTACGTCCAGTTCCGCCATTTCCTTGGCTTCCGCGATATCGCCGCTGGCAACGATCTCCGCCAATACCATGGCAACCGTCTGCAGCGTTTCAACCTCCTCTTCGGAGATGTCACGCTTGGCGGCGGCCTGGGCCGTGAGAACACCGACGAGACGACCGCCCCGGAGAATGGGCACGCCCACGAAAGTGTCGAACAAGTCCTCACCGGTTTCCGGCTTGTAGGAAAAGGCCGGGTGCTTGCTGGCGCTGGACGTGGTCAAGGGGCGCGCATTGCGGGCGACGAGGCCGACAAGGCCCTCGCCCGGTTTCAGACGCACCTTGTGAACGGACTCTGTCTTCAACCCGTGTGTGGCACATAGCTCGAGCGAGCTGGATTTTCGCGAGAGATAGATGGAACACACATCCCAGCCTGCCTCTTCCGAAATCATGTCGGTGAGGTGGTCCAGGCGCTCCTGCGCATTCTCCTGCACGGCCATAAGCTCGCGCATGCGCGTCAGCAGCCTGCGGGGATCCCTGACGGCCGGTTGGGTCGTTTCGGTCATGCGTTGATATGGTCCAGTCCATAAGCTGCATGCAAGGCCCGCACTGCCTGCTCGACAGCATCATTCTCGATCAGTGCAGAAATCTTGATCTCGGAAGTCGCAATGACCTTTACGGCGATTCCTGCCTGTCCGAGAACTCCAAAGAGAGAGCGGGCTATATCCGCGCGTTGTCTCAGGCCGGCGCCGACAACGGAAACCTTGGCCAGTCCGGTTTCATGGGAAAGCACCGAGCCCTGGGCCGCCGGTTCGACAGCTGACAGCGCAGCCTTCAGATCACGCTGGGCTACCGAGAATTCCAGATTGTAACGCCCGTCATCGCGTCCATGGGCCTGGACGATCATATCGACGCCAATACCCGTTTCCAAAAGAGCCTCGAACACGGTTTCAGCCAGCCGGCTGGGTTCGGTCGCACCCAGAAAGGCAATGCGCGCCTGATCACGGGCATACGCAACGCCACTCACCAGACGGCGCTCTCCCAGCGCCCGCTCGGGCACCACACGGGTGCCGCGACTTTCACCGGGCGCGGCAAAACTGGAGACGACTTTCATCTCCACGCCCTGGGCCTTGGCATATTCGACAGAACGCGGCTGCAGGACTTTTGCACCCTGGCTGGCCAGCTCCAGCATTTCATCATGACTGACAGCATCAAGGCGGACCGCATCCGGTTCAAGGCGCGGATCGGTCGTATAGACGCCGTCAACATCGGTGTAGATATCGCAGCGGGCGTTTAGCGCTGCGGCCAGCGCGGTCGCAGAGAGATCCGTACCGCCGCGCCCCAGCGTGCGCAGCTCGGCCTCGGTCGTGATGCCCTGATAACCGGCCAGAACAGGCACTGCACCCGCTGCCAGCGCAGTCTCGAAGATGGTGACATCCAGGTCGGCGATCGATGCGGCTCCGCAGGGTCCCGTCGTCACGACAGGCGCCTGCCACCCCATGATCGAATGTGATTTCAGCCCCAGCTCACGCAGCGCCAGCGCCATCAGCGCGGCAGAGAGCTGTTCACCGGCGGCCAGGGCGACATCGGTTTCGCGGTCACCCAGACCTCCGCCCAATTCGCTGGACAGGCCCAGCAGGCGATCGGTCTCACCGGACATGGCGGAAACGACAACAACGGGCGTTTCGCCCTGCTCGACAGCGTGTTGTATCAAGCGTGCGGAATGCCGAATTCTCTCGATGGAGCCCACAGAAGTTCCGCCAAACTTGGCGACAACACGTGTCATTCAGGCCGTCCCTCGCTGCCCCGACTGCTTCATGGCTGCAGATAATTGCGCGCGGGCCTCGATTACACCCGGGCCTGCGGCCATATTAAGGCGCGACGCGCCAATCCGTCGCCTGTCCTAATGCGCTGACAGCCGCTATGCAATGTCACAACGCAAGGGGCGGCGATCATGCACCGTCCAGAACAGTCGGACTATCAAAGGACAAGCTATGGGAAACCAAGCCGCACCGGACACGCTAAACCGCCCTTCGATCGACCCGGAAGAGGTGGAAAAATTCTCGCGCATCGCCGCGGAATGGTGGGATCCGGACAGCAAGTTCAAACCCTTGCACAAGTTCAATCCGGTCCGGCTCGAATTCATTCGCGACACGATCAATCTGCATTTCAACCGGTCCGGCGATACCCCGTTTGCAGGCTTGCGTGTGTTGGATATTGGATGTGGTGGCGGACTTGTGTCGGAACCGATGGCCCGCCTGGGCGCTGACATGGTTTCGGTGGATGCCGCGGAGGCCAATATCAAGACGGCCAGCGTCCATGCCCAGGAAGTCGGCCTCGAGATTGACTATCGCCATGGCGTTGCCGAGCAGCTGCTGGAGGCCGGTGAACACTTCGATGTCGTGCTCAATCTGGAAGTGATGGAGCATGTCGCCAATCCACACACTTTCCTGATCGATTGTGCCCACTTGGTCAAACCGGGCGGGCTGATGATATGCGCCACGATCAACCGCACGCCCAAGGCCTTTGCCCTGGCCATTGTCGGAGCGGAGTGGATCATGGGTTGGCTGCCGCGTGGAACCCACCGTTTTGGCAAGCTGGTCCGCCCTTCAGAGATCCGCACCGCGCTCTCCCAGGGCGATATGGAAACGGAACCGCCGGTCGGCGTCACCTACAATCCGATCAATGACCAGTTCTCGTTGGGCAGCGATGTCTCGGTGAATTACATGATGGTCGCGCGCAAGCCGGCCTAGGCCGGATCACGCCAGTCCCGATACGGGTTCAGCGCCAGGTTGATATTCTTGAAGCGCGGATCCGTGCTGACCTCAGGGCCGCACCAGGCGGGCAGATCGACGGACTGATCCTCGTCGGACAGCTCAATCTCAGCCACGATGAGCCCCTCATTGGCGCCGGCAAATACGTCCAGCTCCCAGACCAGCTCGCCAAGTGGCAGAAGATAGCGGGTTTTCTCCACGACTGCGCTGGTGTTGAGAACCCTGGCCATTTCGAGCGCGTCCGCGAGTGGTATTGCGTATTCGAACTCCGGCGCACTGAGACCGCTGGGTTTGCCCTTGAGGGTCAACCAGGCCTTGGTTTCCTCAACGATGCGCACACGGATCGCCGGATCGAATCCCTCACCCAGATAGAACTGGCTCAGCTTTTGTGTCTCGAGGCCGGCCAGTGATGGAAGGTCTTCGGCGGCGATCAGGAACTTGCGCTCAATCTCGACATTGGCGCCCATGCGGTCAGTTCACCTTCTTTGGAGGTGTTGGCGCCAGGGCATCGGGCAAGGGCGTCACCGGTACGCCGTCATCCTTGAGCGACTTGCTCTCCTCAGCAGAGGTCTCGCCATAAATCAGACGCTCGGGTTTCTCTCCCTTATGCATGGCTCGCGCTTCCGATGCGAAGTCATCACCGACATAGTCGTAGTTATCCCGGATATGCGCGCGCACTTTGGACGCCATCTGTTTGGCCTGTTCCTCCGGCGAGACTGCACGTTTGCGCGAGGTCCGAACGGCCGGGGCCATCAGCGCCTTGCGCACATCCAGCGAACCACAATGCGGGCATTCAACCAGATGGCGCGCGACCTGGTCATCATAGGAATCTGAATTTGAAAACCAGGCTTCGAATTCATGATCCTGGTCGCACAGCAGGGCGTACTTGATCATCGGTCCACTCTCTCGCGAAACACTGGCTAGAGCGTTAATTCGCGATCATGCTCCAGTGCAGGGATACGCCTGCGCGCCTCGGTCACTTTTCGCACATCCAGATCGGCGTGCAAAATACCGGGTTCTGCATCGTCCAGCCGGGCAATGATTTCACCCCAGGGCCCGACAATCATGGAATGACCCCACGTCTTGCGGCCATCTTCATGCAGACCACCCTGGGCCGGGGCGATGATATAGCTCCCGGTTTCGATCGCTCGAGCGCGCAGGAGGATTTCCCAGTGCGCCCGACCGGTCGGGCGGGTGAACGCTGCCGGCACCGAGATGACCGCCGCCCCGGCCTTGGCCAGGGCCCGGTAAAGATAGGCAAAGCGCACGTCATAACAGATCGACAGTCCCAGCTTTAATCCACCCAGATCGGTCACGCTGAGTGTCTCACCGGCCTGGTAGTTGGCGCTCTCGCGATAGGTCTCGCCCTGCCCCAGACCGACATCAAACATGTGCGCCTTGTCGTAACGCGCCAGAATCTCGCCGCCCGGGCCGAACAGAAATGAACGGTTGGCCGCCTTGCGCTCTGCCAGTCGAATGGCAAGCGAGCCGATCAACACGGTGATGCCGAGCTCCCTGGCCAGTGCGGCGAAGACGGGAATGGCTGGTTCGTCCGCCTCGGTTTGCATGACTGCAAAAGCCTGGTCCGCGTCCTTTTGCACCAGGTGTGTCGTCTCGGGCGTGGCCACAATCTCCGCGCCGTCCGCTGCGGCGCGTCGGATCATCTCGCAGGCCGTCTCGATATTGGCCTGCGGGTCGGTACCCGAACGCATCTGGACAAGGGCGCAGCGCATGGATCAGAGATCCGCGGCCAGCATGGCGTCGAGCTTGCCGGCACGTTCCAGCGACATCATTTCATCACAGCCGCCGATATGGGTCTCGCCCACAAAAATCTGCGGAAAGGTCCGGCCGCCATTGGATTTCTGGAACATTTCCCGGCGCGCAGCAGCATTCATGCCGGCGTCGATCTCTGTGAAATCAGCGTTTTTCTCTTTCAGCAGGGCGACCGCGCGGGCGCAATAGCCGCACATCGACCGCGTGTAGATGGTTACGTGGGACATAGAATTCTCCTTTGCCCCCTAAATAGTCAGATCTGTTTCTCTTACAACTCGGCAAAGTGTCACGACATCCACACGCCCCGCTCCCGATCTCTTGAGCCGGCTGGCACAGGCATTAACGGTCGCGCCGGTCGTGAGCACATCGTCAACCAGCAATATGTGTTGACCGTCGAGCTTGCGGATCACGTCGAACGCGCCTGTGACATTGCGCTTGCGGGCGCGCGCGCCCTGCCCGCCCTGGCTGGGCGTCGCCTTCCTGCGCAATAGCAAATCCGGCTCGAACCGCGCCCCGACGAGGCGCGCCAGGGCCCGGGCAAGGAGTGCGGCCTGGTTGTATCGACGATGGATCAGGCGTTTCCAGTGCAAGGGCACCGGCACGATCAAGGTCTTCGCGCCCACATGTCGACCGGCGCTCAGACGCATCCAGCGGGCAAAGCGCTCGACACTTTCGCGCCGATCCGCGTGTTTTAGAGGCAGGACGAGATCGCGCGAAACCGCGTCATAGACCAGCGGCGCCCGGGCCTGGTCATAACGTGGCGGGCTGGCGATACAGCCGGCGCACAACGTTCCGGTCGCATCGACCCCGGCGAAGGCATAGCCAAAGGGCCGCCCACAGGTCAGGCAAAGCGGATCTGCAACAAATTGCAGGCGCGACCAGGCGTCAGACGCCAACTCCCCATGCGCCCGAACGGGCTTGTGGGACAGGGGACATAGCGGCGGCCAAACCAGGTTCTGGGCCTCACCCAGAACTGCACGCCACGGCGTCGGCAGCTTCATATCGCGCGCAAAGACGGTATATGCACAGGCATGACCGAACGTCCTCCCCAGCTGTTTGATCGCGCGCTGCTGAAACAGCGGCGTAACCGCGCTGCGAGCAATCTATCGCAATACAGCTTTCTCGCGAAGCGTGCATTTGACGACATGCTCGACCGCGTGGAGAGTATCACCCGCGATTTTGATCGCGCGCTTGTCCTGGGCGGCGGCCCTGGTCTGCTTGAAGATCTGGCTCTGCGCCCCGCAGCCGCAAAGATCGGCTGGCTGGCCCAGAGCGACGTGGCGCCAGCCGTTGCAGCCGGGCTTGGCCGCCCGGCGCTCGCTATCAATGAGGAACAGCTACCGATTGCTGACCAGTCGCTGGATCTGGTGCTGGCTCCGCTCAACCTGCACTGGACCAATGACCTGCCCGGCGTGCTTGTCCAGATCAACCGCGCCCTCAAACCGGATGGTTTTTTTGCCGGCGCATTATTTGGCGGATCCTCGCTGACCGAGTTGCGCCAGGCCCTGATGACGGCGGAAAACGAGCTGACGGGCGGCGTCAGTGCGCGGGTTTCTCCGCTGGCCGGGACCTTCGACATGGCCGCCCTTCTGCAGCGGGCGGGATTTGCCATGCCGGTCGCCGATATCGACCGGGTGACGGTTCGCTATGACACTGTCTTCAAGTTGATGCATGACCTGCGCGGCATGGGTGAAACCAACATGCTTGCGGCGCGTAACCGCAAGCCGGCGACACGCGCGCTGATGATGCGGACGGCAGAGATCTATGCCGAGCGCTTCACCGATGCCGATGGCCGTATTCGGGCCAGTTTCGAGATTGTCCATTTTGGTGGCTGGGCGCCACATCCGGACCAGCCCAAGGCCAAGCGGCCAGGGTCTGCCACCACACGGCTGGCAGACGCTCTCGGCGTTGCGGAACGATCAGCGGGTGAAAAAGCGGGTGGCTAGAAGGCGCTGCCAGCGTCCGTGAACATGTTCATGACGGCAGGGCCGATCAGGGCCAGGGCCGCGACGCCCGCAATCGAGATAATCACGGCCACAAGCGAATATTCAATCGCGGTTCCACCGTGTTCGCAGGCCAGGAATTTACGTGCGAGCTGTCTCATAACCGGTCCCTCAGTTCCGCTGCCAGCGGCATGTCCGCTGCAGGCATCGGGTATTTGCGGAGGTTTTCCTTGCGGACCCAGGCCAATTCCTGACCTTCATTGGGTTGCGGAAAACCATCCCACGTGCGGCACAGGAAGAGCGGCATGACGATGTGGAAATCGTCATAGGGGTGCGAAACAAACGCGAAGGGATGCAGGCATCTCTCACAGGGTTCAACACTCAATTCCTCTCTCAGCTCGCGGATTGCGGCCTGTTCCGGCGTCTCTCCGGGCTCGATCTTGCCACCCGGAAACTCCCACAGCCCCGCCATTGGTTTGCCCTCCGGGCGGCGCGTGATCAGGATGCGTCCATCCGCATCCAGCAAGGCACACGCGACAACATAGAGGACCTTTTTGGGGCCTTGGTCGTTCATTATGCGAAATCTCCCTTAAGGACCGGTGCAGGAACACGGTTAATCAAGTCTTATTCCGGGGCGTCCAGGCGTTCGCTCTCGGACGGTTCATCCTCGACCTCAGTCGGGGCGGTTTCAGTGATCGAGATTTCGGCCCCCGAACGCAGTTCCACAAGCAGTTCATTGATGCGCTCGAACATGCGGATCTCGACGATGTCTGCCTGCAACACGTCGAAGGACGGTGCGGGCTGCCGGCGGCGGTCAACGACCGTCAGCAAATGCCAGCCAAATTCCGTCTCGAAAGGCCGCGACACCTCGCCCACGGTCGTGGCAAACGCGATTTCGCCGAAAATATCGGAAACACCGTCCCGGGTGAAATACCCAAGATTGCCGCCATCAAGCCGTGTCGCATGATCCAGGCTGATGCGAACTGCCAGGTCCGCGAAATCCTCGCCGGCCTCGAGCAGGGCACGGGCTGCTTCGGCCTGCTCGCGTGTCTCAACAAGGATGTGGCGCGCCAGGATTTCATCGTCACGCGGGATCATCCGCACCTGTTCCTGGTAGATGCGTTCGATCATCTCCGGCGTGGTCGCCTCGTTGATTTCGCTTTCCAGCAGCACATTGCCCAGAATCTGCTCCTCGGCCTGGGCCATCCGGCGCCGGGCCTCGGGGCTGCGATGCAGACCGCGACTGCGCGCTTCCAGAGCCAGGAGTTTTTGATCAATCAGCTCGCCCACAACCTCGTCGAACAACACGGAACCACGCTCGGGCATGACCGTTTCCTCATACCCCCGCGCCTGAAATTCACGGTGCACATCGGACAAGCGGATCATGCTGTCATTCACGCGCGCCATGACCGGATCAATCTCATCCGGCTGGACGATTTCACTCTCGCTGACGATTTCCTCGGCCGTTTGACGCGGCTGCGGTCCGCACGCGGTCAGGGATGCAACCAGTAGCAGTGAGGCCAAAACCGCAGAAAAGGTATAAATTTTCATCACTTACCGCCCTATCTCAGAGACTGATAACCGCGCCGATTGATTGACACACACTCGCCCCATCCTTAAGTCAGCTCAAGGTTTCAAAGCAATGCTAGTGTCAGTGCCACTTCTTGCAGATCCGTGGTAGGGAGCGCTGGCCCTTTTATATAGTTCGCAAAGCACAATCTCATGCTGTCCTTCGCCCGCAAACTTTTCGGCACCGCAAACGATCGTCTCATCCGTCGCATGAAACCGACGGTGGAGAAAATCAATGCGATGGAGCCGGACCTCCAATCCCTGTCCGACGACGATCTCAAGGCCAAGACCGATGAGTTTCGCGACCGCCTGGAAAAGGGCGAAAAGCTCGACGCCCTGCTGCCGGAAGCGTTCGCGACCGTGCGCGAAGGCGCCAAGCGCGCGCTCGGCCTGCGCCATTACGACGTCCAGATGATGGGCGGCATGGTCCTCAATCAGGGCTCGATCGCCGAGATGAAGACCGGTGAAGGTAAAACCCTGGTCGCGACCCTGGCCTGTTACCTCAACGCGCTGCCAGGTAAGGGCGTTCATGTCGTAACCGTCAACGATTATCTGGCCAGCCGCGACGCCGAGTGGATGGGCAAGGTCTTCACCCAGCTGGGCATGACAACCGGTGTGATCGTCAACGGCATGCAGAAAGATGACCGCCGCGCGGCCTATGCCTGCGACATCACCTACGGCACCAATAACGAGCTGGGCTTCGACTATCTGCGCGACAACATGGAGCACTCCACGCAGGACATGGTCCAGCGCGGCCATGCCTATGCCATCGTCGACGAAGTCGACTCCATCCTCGTCGACGAAGCGCGGACGCCGCTGATCATCTCCGGCCCGACCGAGGACAAGACTGAATTCTACCTCAAGATCAACGAACTCATTCCGCTGCTCGGCGACGAGTGTTTCGAGATTGACGAAAAGGCCCGCTCCATCCTGCTGACGGAAGAGGGCAATGAGGAAATCGAGCGCATCCTGAAAGAGCGCGAGATGATCGAGGAAGAGGCCGACCTCTATGACGTCGACAACGTCATGGTCGTGCACCACGTCAACCAGGCCATGAAGGCTCACAAGCTTTTCAATCGCGACAAGGACTACATCATCAAGGATAATGCCGTTGTCCTGATCGATGAATTCACCGGCCGCATGATGCCGGGCCGCCGCCTGTCCGAAGGTCTGCACCAGGCCATCGAGGCCAAGGAAGGCGCTCAGATCCAGCCGGAAAACCAGACCCTGGCCTCGATCACATTCCAGAATTATTTCCGTCTGTACGGCAAGCTGTCCGGAATGACCGGTACGGCAGCCACAGAGGCCGACGAGTTCCACGACATTTACAAGCTCGGCGTGGTCGAGATCCCGACAAACCGTCCGATCGCGCGTATTGACAATGAAGACGAGGTCTACCGGACCTACGAAGAAAAATACGCCTCCATCATCGATGATCTTGTCGACTGCCAAAAGCGCGGCCAGCCCGTACTCGTGGGCACGGTCTCGATCGAAAAGTCCGAGCAACTCTCCATGCTGCTCAGCGACAAGGCCGCTTTCCGCAAGGCACTGGGACACCTCTATCCGAAGGACGAAAAGTCCGTCGAGGAATTCAAGAAGACCGGCCGCCCGGACGCCCGCCCGCTGCCGGAAATGCTCAAGCTGATTCCGATTGACCACCAGGTCCTCAACGCACGCTATCACGAGCAGGAAGCCCTGATCGTCGCGGAAGCGGGTGTTCCGGGCGCGGTCACCATCGCGACCAACATGGCCGGCCGCGGCACCGACATCCAGCTCGGCGGCAATGTGGAGATGCGACTGTCCGGTTGGCAGACCGAGATGGAAAAGGCCGGCAAAGTGCTCACCGAGAGCGAGATTGCCGAGCAGCGCGAAAAGATCATCGACGATATTGCGGCGAAGAAGAAACTCGCGCTGGACGCTGGCGGTCTCTACGTTCTTGCAACGGAGCGCCACGAGAGCCGTCGGATTGACAACCAGCTGCGCGGCCGAACCGGCCGCCAGGGCGATCCGGGCCGTTCCAAGTTCTTCATCTCCGTCCAGGATGATCTGCTGCGCATCTTTGCGCCGGAGCGTCTGGACGGGATCATGCGCACTTTGGGCATGAAGGAAGGCGAAGCCATCCAGCACCCCTGGATGTCCAAGGCGCTCGAAACCTCCCAGCGCAAGGTCGAACAGCGCAATTTCGACATTCGAAAGAACGTCCTCAAATACGATGACGTGATGAATGACCAGCGCAAGGCGATCTTTGAACAACGCATCGATTTCATGACCTCCGAAGATGTGTCCGATGTCATCAGCGACATGCGTCACCAGACACTCGAGGACATGATCGAGCGCCACATCCCGCCCAAGGCCTATGCAGACTCCTGGGACATCCAGGGTCTGAAGGAGGAATTCCAGAAAGTGTTCGGCTTTGAACAGCCGATCCAGGAATGGGCCCAGGAAGACGGCATTGCCGACGAGGAAATCCTTGAACGCCTGAGCGCTGAGGCCGACAAGGTCTACGCCGCCAAGCTTGAAGAGGCCGGCCCTGAACTGATGCGCACCATCGAAAAGCGTTTCCTGCTCAGCGCGATCGATCTCAACTGGCGCGAACACCTTCAGGGTCTCGATGCCATGCGTTCCATGATCGGCCTGCGCTCCTACGCGCAGCGCAACCCGCTCAACGAATTCAAAACCGAAGCCTTCACCATGTTCGAACGCATGATGGACGGTCTTCGTTCCGAGGTGACCACGCGCCTGATGATGGTCCGCTTTGAGCGCGCACCGGCCCCGCCGCAGCCGCCGCAGGGCCTGACCGAGACGCATATCGATCCGCGCACCGGTCGCAACGAGATGGACGGCCCCGGTGGCGAGCCCGTGGCTCCCCGTGTCGCGCCGACCCATCGTCGCGCACCAACGGCACTCGACCCGAACAAGCCGGAAACCTGGGGCCGGGTCGCCCGCAACGCGCCCTGCCCGTGCGGCTCCGGAAAGAAATACAAACACTGCCACGGCGCCATCAGCGGCTAACCCTGGCCTCGCCTCAGCATCGCGACAGCCGTTCCCCCCGGGGAGCGGCTGTTTTGCATTCCACGCCGGAAATCGGGCAGTTGCGCGGAGTTGGAGTTGATTCAGGCTTGGCCATGCCCCACAACATTCGCACTGAGATTACAGGGGCGGACGGAAGAGCATGCAACAGGGCGGGTCGCACACACATGTTTGGCCCTTGCCACGCGGGCGGCTTTGGGACCGCCTCTTCGCCTACGCGAAGTTTGTGAAGAATAACGGTCGCTTGCCCGGCAACGCCATGCGCTTCAACGATGTGTTGTACCGCCAGAAAATCGCTTCGAACTTCCCGTCACCGCAACAGGTCCTTACCGCGGACAAGGAATTGGCCAAACAATATGTCGCCGACAGGGTTGGCATGGACCATACCGTTCCGACGCTGGCCGTACTGCGCACGCCGGAGGAAGTCCGGGCCTTCGACTATCCTGACGTCTGTGTCGTCAAGGCGACGCATTCGAGCGGCAAATTCTATATTCGTCACCAGGGCGACCCGATCGATCCGGAGATGATTGCCAGCTGGCTCGCCGATGATTTCTACCTGCGCAGCCGCGAGCCCCAATACCGCCCCCTGGAACGCAAGATCATCGTCGAGCCCCTCGTTTTTGGCAGAGAGGACCCGGAAGATTTCCGTTTCTTCTGTTTTGAGGGCCAGGTCAGGGCCATCCTTCACGAGCCCAATCGCTCATTGGACCTCGCCCGTTTTTACACGCCCGACTGGCAGCCGCTTGAGTGTTCCTTGGGCATGCCCGTCCTCGACACAAAACGCCCGGCCCCCGCCTGTCTGCCAGACCTTCTGCGCGATGTGGAAACGCTCGCCCGGGACTTCTATTTTGTACGCATTGATGTGTTCTGCCGCGACACGGAATACCTGTTTGGGGAACTGACCCATGTGCACGGCAATGCGGCCGAGCAGTTCTTCCCGCCGGAGGCCGAAGCAGAGATGTCTCGCCTGATGTTCGCAGACACTCGGCATGACGCCCGCATCCGCGGCGCCTACGGGAGGCCGAGCGAGGGGCCGAGAAGCGAATGGCCGAAAAGCGAATGGCCGAAAAGCGAAGGCACGACGCGCCACGGCAGTCCGCGCATATCGATCAAGAAACGTATCCGGCAAGTCCTGTTCCGCCTCCTGCCGGCCAGCAATTTCGGCGATTGGCTGGCGGGGACGCTCAAATTTGTCTGGACCCAGAGTCGACTGCCGCGCGAGCAGATGATTTTCAATGACGTGCTCTATCGGCTCAAGACCGATGGAAGCCTGCGCGACGCGCTGCGCAAACGCACGACAGACAAGGTGGACACAAAAGCCTACATCGCCCAGCTGGTTGGCGAGCGCCATGTCGTACCAACCCTTGCCGTTCTCAACACCGCAGACGAGATCCACAGTTTCGACTTCCCGGCCAGCTGTGCGATCAAGCCGGCACATTCCAGCCAGCAGGTCATCCTGCGCCTGGGAGGCGAGGAGATCGATCGCGACGAAATCGCTCGCTGGCTTGATGAGGACTATTACCGGATCAGCCGGGAGGCCAATTATCTGGGCCTGCCAAGGCGTGTCATCGTGGAACCTCTGATTTTCGATCAAACCGAACCCACCGACTACAAGATATTCTGTTTCCGAGGCGAACCACGGATGATCCAGTGCGATCTGGACCGGCGAACCCGGCATACCCGGCAATTGTTTGACACCGCCTGGAGGCGCCAGCCCTATTCGCTGAATTACACGGGTAACGCGACGGATCATCCGCGCCCCGGCAATCTTGACGCCCTGCTCGAGATCGCCGGCAAGCTGGCCATGCCGTTCGAATTTGTCCGCATCGACCTCTATACTGACGGCCAGGCCATCCTCGTCGGCGAGATCACGCACTGCCACGGTAGCGCCAGTGAAACCTTTATCCCGCGCTCGGCCGAGCAAGATGCCTCACGCCTGTTATTTGGAGCCCGCACCCCGTGACCACCCCGCAACTCCGCCCCGCCCGCACCGGCGAGCAAGACCAGCTTTCCGAACTCTGCCTCAAATCGAAAGCCGTCTGGGGCTATGACGCCGAATTCATGGACGCGGTCGCGCCGCACCTACGCGTCACTGCCGAAGCCATTCGCGAGGGACGTGCAACTGTCGCCGAAAGCGCCGAGGGAGAAGTCCTGGGCGTCTGTCAGATTGAACCCGGCAGCGCGCATGGATCGCTGGACCTGTTGTTCATCTCGCCAACAGCCATCGGCCAGGGCGTTGGCCAGCTCCTGTTTGAACACGCCAAGGATCTGCTTCGCGCGCGGGGCGAAACGGTCATGACGATCCTGTCCGACCCCTATGCCGAACCGGCCTATCTTCACATGGGTGCAAAACGGGTCGCCATGCGCCCGTCCGACGTGTTTAAGGGGCGGGAACTGCCCTGGCTTGAGGTCACGCTGTAGCAAGCCACAGACAACCAGCAGCCGGCCCTGTTGGGACAGAGCCGACTGCCGCGGATGCGAGGGTCGCTGAGGGCTGTCTTCGCATCCTTTTCTGAAATACCAAGGCGCCAGAAGACGGTGAAAAAACTCACCGAAAAACAGGTACCAAATGCTCAAGTTAAGCCCTTATTATTGGAGACTACAAACGTGTCTCCGGATTGGTCGGGTAACAAGATGTCAACTGAACCTAGTATCGGTCGGACTACATTTCGTCTAAGATGTTACTGACTGATACGGAGTTGCCAATTGCCGCAGAGGTTACAGAAACGGCGCCCTGGACGTCAGCAATGGTGGTATTGGCCACTGATCCAGTATAAGCGTTATTCAGCTGGGTAGAATTGATGTTCAGCGATAGCGCAGGATTATCCAAAGTAGAGGATACACTCAGGGAGTTCGAAATCGCGGCGGTCGTAGAGGTGACATCCCCGGATACATCTTCTACGCCAATATTGGAATAAGCTCGCGGGTCAATATTCGTCATCTGAAAGTTATTGAGACTTGCTGAGTTTGTAGAGTCGATTTGGAATGACGCAGAATTGGCAATTGCTGCGGATGTCAAAGCTACCTCTCCGGCGACGTCTTCAACGTGCGAATTCAAGTGAGATACTGCATCACCCCGGAAAAACTGATAGTTGTTCAGATCTGCATTGGCACCAGCAGCTTCTACGGAAAGTGAGTTGCCAATGGCGGCAGCCGTAACGCTAACATCGCCAGCAACGTCCTCGATTCCAACGTTCGCCACCGCACGGAAATTCCCAATAGCGCTTTGAATGTTGTCGACGTTAGCATCACCATCAGTGACTGCAATGCTAGCAGAGTTTCCGATAGCAGCAGCCGTTGCAGAAATATCACCCGTAACGTCGTAAATGTCAGAGTTCAATACAGCGGTGGCACTGGCGCGGGTAAATTGACGATTGTCAATATCAACATCCCCAACCATGTCTGCTGAGAAGGAATTGTTGATGGCGGCGGCTGTGAGCGAGATCTCACCATTAATGTCGTCAATATCCGAATTCAGTACGGCTCGCGCTTGAGCCCAATTTGCCTGAATATTATTGATCGTATTGTCTTGTGCGATGCCTACTCCGGCAAAAGCGGCAAAAGCGAGCGCTGAGGCGGCATACTTATAAAGTGTCTTGGTCGTCATTTCATGATCCTTCCAAATTGATATTTACCGAACCCTCGTCCGGCGATACCGAGGAAGTCGCAAATTACGGCCCACCCGAACCGTAACCGAAACGTTAAGCTTTATGGCAAGTTAAGAAACTTTATCGCATTAAAAACAAATGCGAATTTTTTGCGGTTTCATTCGCTGCTGCGGCTACGGTTAAGAAGATAAAATATTCACGAAAAAATTAACCAAAAATCTGGCACATATTATTTTGTGTTGTCTCACAAGGGCACAAATCCCGGTTAATGGCCCCTTAATAATTCGACCGTGCCAACCTGAACCAAATCATATTTTTCTTATTCAATTCATAGCAGTAATAAGATCATCCAACTCGCTTATTAGGCGATAAAAGCTCCGGAATTTTATTTTCTTAAACAAACCTTGGACGAATATTTACATTTTTATTCTTAACCAAATCTGTCGAAATATCCTAGGTATATGTTTTTATTAAAATTTGAATCAAAATTCAGCTGAACGCCGCTCCTGTTGGCACCCACATTGCAAAGTGCTGAGCATGTTTGAATCTAGGAGCGTGGGATGAGTTCTCGACTTTATTATACAGCGTTTCTGAGCGCGCTAGCCGTCAGCACGGCCGTCGAGGCCCAGACCGGTGCACCCGGAACACCGCAAACGCAGCCTTACGGCATGCAGCCGGGCGAAACATCACAACCTTACGCGCCGCTCACCCGCGATGAGAACGGCAATCGCATAGTCATCAACGGCCAGGTGATCGGTTCGGGCACTTCTAATCCGGCGCGCCGCTCCGGTAGCCTTGCCAGCCAGGGCGGCTCCACCCTGCCAAACTCGACACTCGGCGCCGCCGGTGTCACCGCAGTCAGCATAGGCAATAGTGTTTCGATCAATGGGACTTATGGCAGTACGATCATCATCAACCAGACCAATAACGCGTCGCAGACCGTCAATATAGGTAGCACCGGATTGGGCGGGGGAAGCTGACATGTCGCGATTGATTACACCGCTGCTGGGCGCGCTCACCCTGTCCGCCTGTGCCACGAGCATTGACCCGAACGAGCCGGTCGCCCATGTCCAGCCCCTGTCCGGAAGCCCGGTGATGGAAGTCACCAGTGATTACAGCACCGCTTTGCAATGCCTGGCAGATTATGCGCGTGCGCAGCCCTATCCAGCACCGCGCGTTGCCGTTGGGCACATCTCCGACCTCACCGGGGCGGAGGACTATCTCTCGGGGCGTCGTCTGACGCAGGGCGCGACGCTCATGGCAATTACAGCAATGTCGGAAGCCGGCATGCGCCTTGTTGAACGTTTCGACATGGGCGTGGTCCAGGTCGAGCTGGACTATGCCCAGAGCGGTCTGCTGCGCGATGCGCCAAATGTCCTGCGCACGGTTCAACAGGGACAAATGGAGGGCGCCGATCTTTATCTCGTAGGCGGTATCACCGAGTTCAATCCGAATATCCGCTCCAGCGGCACCAATGCCTTTGCCAACACGACGGGCGAGACCGGCGGTGCCCTGGCCCTTGGT
>CBFHQE010000039.1:0-22146 GCA_965657935.1 Maricaulis sp.
CGCCATCACTGGCGGGGTGTCGAGCGCGCTGATTCCATCGTCTTCAACCCGCACAAATGGCTGGGCGCACAATTTGATTGTTCGATCCAGTTCCTGCGCCAACCGGAGCTACAGGTTCGAACGCTGGGCCTGCGTCCAGATTATCTGGAAACGCTGGGGCAGGACGAAATCGTCAATTACAGCGAATGGACCGTGCCTCTGGGACGACGCTTCCGGGCATTGAAGCTGTGGTTCCTGGTCCGCAGTTACGGACTTGAAGGCCTGCGCACTCGCATTCGCAATCACATCGACTGGGCCCGTCAGGCCGAAAAACGGATCGCCGCCCTGCCCGGCTTCCGTATCACCTCACGCTGTCGCTTCAGCCTGTTCAGTTTCCGATGGGAACCAGAGGGGCAAAACGGCGATACGGCCAGCAAGGCCCTGCTGGAGGCGATCAATGATGATGGACGCACCTATCTGACCCAGACCAGACACAGGGACGAATTTGTGATTCGTTTCCAGGTGGGCCAGTTCGAGACCCGGCGTGAAGACGTCGACGCGGCCATCACCGTCATCGAGGAAATCGCGGCGCGGCTGTAAGCCCATACAAGAAAAGCGCGGCCGGTCTAAACCAGCCGCGCTCTTGAACTTTCAGGGCACGTAGCCTTAGTCGTCCTGCGGATCCAGGATCTGACGACCGCGATACATGCCGGACTTCAGGTCGACGTGGTGCGGACGACGCAGCTCACCGCTGTCCTTGTCCTCGACATAGGCAGATGCCGTAAGGGCATCATGGCTACGACGGAAGCCACGCTTCATCTTTGTGATTTTACTCTTAGGGACGGCCATGAGCCCCTCCACCGTGAAGAAAACTGTCTGGGGACGGCACTTTGCCATCCATTCGAGCCGCGCCGTATAGCTGCTTCGTTGAGGGAGCGCAAGCACCTGCCTGCGCTCCAGGCTGTCAGCAATGATGATCAGCCGTTGCGATCGAAGCGGACATTGCCACCCATCGTCTCGGAGCTGTCATGGGAGCGAGGGCTGCCATAGACGACGACATCGCCGCCCAGCGATGCACTGGCATCGACGGACTGTGCGGCGTGTACGCGCGCTGAGGCGCCCGTGGACGTCGATACGTCGACAATCTGGCACTCGAGGTCACGACCGTCGAAAGCGGCGCCTGTGGAGCCGCTGACGTCGAGTTCGCCACAACTGCCGGCAACCGAGGCAAAGGCCCCCGTGCTGATGTCGATCTCAAGGGAGGAAAACTCGAAACTTTCCACATCGGCACGCACGCCACGCGAAAAATCCAGCTCGTCAAGCGACGGCACGGTTACATGCACAGTCACATCCAGGCCACGATTACGACCGAACAGCCGGGTTTCCTGCTCCAGGTAGAGCCCATCCCGTCGCACATCGATCTCCACCTTGGAGAAATCACTGCTGTCGCCCTCGAGCCGTAGCGTGTGGGAATCACCCTGGGTAACAACGAGACGGTATCCGCCGCCTGCATTGATGCGGGAGAAGCTTTCGACATCAACATTCTGCGCGTCCTGGGCCAAAGCCGTGGACGTCATCGCGATGGCAGCCGCACCTGCCACAAAAGCTGAGAGTTTCATTTTTTCATCCCTGTCGTAATAGACATTTGTCCTGTCTGCACGCGTGAAACTAGTGCAGCTGACAACTGGATGCATCCGGGACGCCGTTTGGATGCGTCCCCTGTGAAAAAATTACACCATGCGGCTTTGTTCGAGCGCGGCACCAACAAAGCTTGCGAAAAGCGGATGCGGTTCGAACGGACGCGATTTCAGCTCCGGATGGAACTGAACACCGATGAACCAGGGGTGGTCCTCGATCTCCACAATCTCGGGCAATACGCCGTCCGGTGACAGGCCGGAGAATTTGAGCCCGGACCGCTCGAGCTGGGCACGATAGGCTACATTGACCTCGTAACGGTGACGGTGGCGCTCTTCGATGTGTGCTGCGCCATAAATGTTGCGCACACGGCTGCCCTCGCCCAGAACCGCCGGATAGGCACCAAGGCGCATAGTCCCGCCCATATCGCCATCGCTGGAGCGCAGCTCGACTTCATTCCCACGCGTCCACTCCGTCAGGAGGCCGATGATGGAGGTCCCCGCTTCGGAGAATTCAGTGGACATGGCGTCGTCGATACCTGCCAGATTGCGAGCCGCTTCAATCACCGCCATCTGCATTCCGTAACAGATTCCGAAGAATGGCACCTTGCGCTCTCGAGCGAACTTGGCCGCAGCGATCTTGCCTTCAACGCCGCGCTCGCCGAATCCCCCCGGCACCAGAACCGCATGGACGTCCTCAAGTGGCTCGATCGGGCCGTCATTCTCGAATTGCTCGCTGTCGAGCCATTTGAGATTGACCTTCACACCATTGGCGATGCCGCCGTGATGCAGCGCTTCGATCAGGGATTTGTAAGCGTCCAGCAGGCCGACATACTTGCCGACAACGCCGATGGTCACTTCACCATCCGGCTCTGCGATCGATTGGGAAATCGTCTCCCAACGCGTCAGATCCGGTTTCGGAGCGTCTTCAAGACCGAAACACCGCAGGACTTCGCGATCCAGACCCTGCCGGTGATATTCCAGAGGGACATCGTAGAGCGAACGCGCATCGCGCCCTTCGATGACGGCGCTTTCGCGCACATTGCAGAACTGGCCGATCTTGCGCTTGTCACCCGGCGTGATCGGAATCTCGCAGCGGCACAACAGTATATCCGGCTGGATACCGATCGAGCGCAATTCCTTGACCGAGTGCTGCGTCGGCTTGGTCTTCATCTCGCCCGCCGCCTTGATGTAGGGCAGCAATGTGACGTGAACAAAGACCGCATTGTCAGGTCCTAGTTCCTGGCCCAGCTGGCGGATGGCCTCGAAGAAGGGCAGGCCCTCGATATCGCCAACCGTTCCGCCAATCTCGCAGAGCACGAAATCCACATCACCGGCATCGGAAAGGACGAATTGCTTGATCTGGTCGGTTACGTGCGGAATGACCTGCACAGTCGCACCGAGATAATCGCCGCGGCGTTCACGTTCGATGATGCGCGAATAGATCCGCCCCGTCGTGATGTTGTCAGACTGACTGGCCGGCACGCCGGTGAAACGTTCGTAGTGGCCGAGATCGAGGTCCGCTTCCGCACCATCATCGGTCACATAACATTCGCCATGCTGGTAGGGCGACATCGTGCCCGGGTCGACATTGAGGTAAGGGTCAAGCTTGCGCAGGCGGACTTTATATCCACGAGCCTGCAGCAATGCGCCCATAGCGGCGGAGGCGAGGCCTTTTCCAAGCGAGGAGACCACGCCGCCAGTGATAAAGATATAACGCGGCATGGGCCGTCTCAGTATCCGAGATTCGTTCGCGCCGAAAGGCGCGATGTGAGCTTTTCAGGTAAAATTTGATACGGCCTAGCCGTCAGTCGGGACCTGATCGGTTTCCTCGGCCTCGAGTGGCAGCGCCTCGAGTTCCTGGTCCAGACGCAGTTCCTGTCCGGAATCGGCCCCTGTCAGAACGGCCAGTGCAATGGAATTTCCGATAAAGACCGCAGCCAGCACCATGGTGGTCCGGGTCAGGAGATTTGCAGCTCCCCGGCCCGTCATCATGCCGCCGGCACCGCCGCCGCCACCGCCACCCATGCCGAGTGCGCCACCTTCGGAACGCTGAAGGAGAATTACCCCGATCAGCGACGCCGCGACCAGAAGCTGAATAATGAGCAGAACCGTTGTCATAAAACTCGCCATTGCCTGTCTTCGTCCACCATATAGGGACGAATTTACATGGCGGCGCGTTTTATAGCAGCTTGCTGACCTTGACCAGCATCATCTGCTGCTTGCGCTGCTTGCTGGGCCTGAACAGCCGCGGCCCGCCTGAAGACGCTTGCGCAGATTTGCAACCGTGCGGTCGATCTCGTCCCGGGACTTTTCGAGCCCATCACCATTGGCAAAGGCTGCATAGGCACCCATGGACAATTCCTTGATCAGTTTGAGCGTGCCCGGCGCGACATCATCCGCCTTGACCGCACCAATTTGATCGATCAGCGCCTGAGCCACTTCAGCGGCCTCGGCGCGGTTGGCCTTGATCATCTGAGCGCGAAGCTCGCGAGCAGCCTTGGCCATGTCTTCCAGGTCAAGTTTCGGAGCGGCCCCGTCTTTCGATCCGGATAGATAGAGCTCGACACCAACAACAACTCGCATGGCAACGCGACGAATTCGTTCAGCCATAACCGTCGACTTGGCCGCCTGGATCCATTGGCTTCCCTTGGCGAGCGCTTCGGTGTCACCTTCCACGACAGCCTTGAGAATATTGGGCACATCCAGTGCCTGGGCTGAGGAAGAGCGATCCGCGCTTTTACGCCGATCGGGACCGATATAGTCACTGGTGACGATGAAGTTCTTTCGCCCCTTGATCAAAGTGCGCACGCGCTCTTCCGCAAACATGGTGGAGAACGGCCGCACGATTAAATCGTCGGCGCCACATTCAATGGCTTTGCGAATATGAACCGTATCGCGGCTCCAGGTGGTCAGCAGGATCACAACAAAGGGATTGCTGCCCAGTTCCGAGCGCCGTATCGAGCGGACGATCCTGAAGACGTCCGCGTCGGTCGCACTGCTTTCGGCCACGACCATCAGCGGATTACCATCCGAAAGCCCGGACTTCAGATCCTCAAGAGTCGACACGCACTCGATCTGCCGGAAACCGATCTCGAACAGCGCATATCGCGTCGTTCGCTGATTGGCATGTACAGGGTCGAAGAGAAGAACCGGGGCTCGGGCGTAGTCGGGTTCGGCCATGCGCTGTGGAGCTCCGTTGAAGGCGAGGATTCAGGACAATCGAACGAACACCATGGATCCAATTGGTTTCAATCGCCTTACCAGCCCCTCAGCGCTTTGTATTTTTTATGATCCCCGAAAAATCTTCAGGTTTCAGGCTCGCCCCGCCCACCAGGGCGCCGTCGACGTTATCGAGCTGCAGGATCTCCTCTGCATTCTGGGGCTTTACCGAGCCGCCATAGAGTATGCGCGCCGTGACGCCAGACGGCAGCGCATTCCGGATCGCCCCATGCATGGCGAGAATATCGGCAGAAGATGCCGTGCGGCCGGTCCCGATCGCCCAAACCGGTTCATAGGCGACCTCGCAGCCACCAGCGGCATCGGCGGGCAAGGATGCCAGCAATTGTTCGGTGACGACAGCTTCGGCGCGCCCCTGTTCGCGTTCTTCAAGGGTCTCGCCAATACAAATGATTGGCGTCAATCCGCCTGCCAGAACGGCTTCGGCCTTAGCCTTCACATCCGCGCTCGTCTCACCATGATCGGCGCGGCGTTCAGAGTGACCGAGAATCACGAATCGTGCGCCCGCATCCGCCAGCATGGCGACAGAAAGGTCGCCGGTATGAGCACCACTTTCCTGCGCATGGCAGTCCTGAGCACCAATGGCAATGGACGTGCCCTTCACAGCTCTGGCACACCGCTCGATGAGGGTCGCAGGAGGACAGATCAGCAGCTCGGCCGGGCTGTCCCCGACCGCACTTGCCAGGACGTCAAAGAAGCCGAGTTGAGCGCCCAGCCCGTTCATCTTCCAGTTTCCAGCAATAAGTTGCCGCGCCATGTCTCCCCCAAGTTGTCGCGATGCCGATGGATTACCGCGCCCTCATTACGGCGGGAGCCCATGCGAGGCAATGCTTCAACCACAGCCCTGAGCGCTTGTATCCCCGAAGGTGTATCGCTAGGTTCCAGCTCTCACTATTCTTAAGGCCTGTGTACAATGTTGACCCTGCTACGAGCTTTCGCCAAATCACCGTGGGCGATTGTTATCATTGGACTTCTTGTTCTAGCCTTCGCCCTGACCGGCGTGGGCGGCGTGTTTACCGGTTCTGGTACCGCCATCGCGGTGGTCGGCAATCAGCAGGTCAGCGTCAGTCAGTTCTCGCGGGCTTATGAGAACGAAATCCGGTCGATCCAGCTGCAGGATACCAGCTTCACCCGGGAGCAGGCCGAGGCCGCTGGCCTCGAACGCCAGGTTCTCAATGGCCTGGTTGTCCGCGCTGCATTTTCCGCCAAGGCAGAAGAGCTCGGCCTCGCCGTATCGGACCAGGCCCTGCTTGAAGCCGCGTCCCAGTTCGACATTTTCCAGGACCCGGCGACGGGCGAATACAGTTTTGCAGCAGGTCAGGTCGCTCTTCGGCAGGCCGGCTATACACCGCGTCAGTTTGAGGAAGAGCTCGCCGGCGACGTCCTGCGCGATCAGTTCACCACAACACTCGCGAGCGGCATCACCGTACCGTCCGACTTCGCTGGCAACCGATACCGTGTGGCCGAGGAACGTCGCAGCATGCGCGGCCTGTTTATTGACGCCTCAACCGCAGACGCCATCGACGCCCCGACGGACGAGGCGTTGCAGACCTTCATCGATGAGAACCGCTCCGCAACCGATCAGCTCGGCCTGCCGCTGTTCACGGCGATGGAGATGCGTGAGATCACGCTGGTACGCTTTCAACTCGAGGACTTCACGGTCGATGAGACCATCGATGAGGAACCGCTTCGGGAACTGTATGACTATCAGCTGGAAACGGGCCAGCTCGGCACACCGGCTACGCGTGGCTTCCTGCAGCTGGTGACCGAAGACACTGAAACAGCGAGCCAGGTCGTTGATCGCCTCATTGCCGGCGAAGTTGCGCTGGACATCGCCAATGAGCTTGGACTTCCCGCTCCCTTCGAGCAGACAGAATCGCTCGCCTATCAGGTTCCCGATCAGGCACTTGCCGATGCTGTCTTCGCGGCCGCGGTTGGAGAAACGATTGTCGTGGAAGGTGCGTTTGCCACGTATGCCGTTCAGGTGACCAGCGGCACAGATGCGGTGACACCGAGCTTTGAGGAACAACTCCCGGAACTGCGCCAGGCGCAGGCGCGCGAACAGGCGCTCGATGCCATGTACGGCAAAATGGGGCATTTCCAGGATGCGCTGGATACGGGCGCGACCCTTGAGGAAGCCGCCGCGGCATCCGGCAGCCCGCTGGAGATGTTTGCCCCCATGGACCGCCTCGCTCGCGGCGCCGATCGCGAATTGAATTTCACGCGCTACTCCGCCCTGTCCACCGAAATCCTGCCTTCCGCCTTCGATCAGTTCGAGGGCCTGGCAACCAGCATGCAACAATTCAACGACACAGACTTCTTTGTCGTTCGGGTGGACAGCATCATCGCCGAGCGCGATCTGGAGCTTACCGAAGTGCGCGAAGAGGCTGAAATTCTCTGGCGCCAGCAGCAGATTGGTATCCAGCTTCAGGCGCGCGCCGAGGAAGCCCTCGCCCAGCTTGAAGCTGGCGAGGACATGGACATTGTTGCCCTGACAGCTGGTGGCCGCGTCGAAACCGCGATGCTCAAGCGTGACGAAAGCGCGGGCCAGTTCGCCGGATCAGTGGTTCAGGAAGCGTTCTTCGCGGAACGTGGGCAGCCGGTAATAGTCTCGGGCACGGGCGAGAGCCTGCGTGTTGTTCTGATCGTCGATGACATCGTGCAGGCCGACCCTGCCTCTGCAGCACTGGGAGAAATCGGCGTTCTCAGCGAAAGCATTCTCGGAGAGATGCAGAGCGACATGCTGATCATGACCCAGATCGCCCTGATGGCGGAATATGGTCAGGACGGAGAAGGTGGAATTGACGCCCGTCTGGTTGACCAGGCGCTGGGGCGCAATACCAACGCCAAACGGTGACCCCGACCCGATCACCGGTCGTAACCCCGGCCTTTCGCAGCATCGAAGCCGCCTGCCAGAACGGTGAGACCCTTGTGGTCACCGCGCGTCGTGCGGACGACTTGCTGACGCCTGTAGGTGCCTACCTCAAGCTCGCGGGCTCGAACCCGCATACCTTCTTGCTGGAATCAGTTGAAGGCGGGGCCTGGCGAGGTCGCTATTCTGCCATCGGCCTCGACCCGGATCTGATCTGGCGTTGCCGCGACGGCAAGGCGGCCGTCTGCACAGGTGAAAACCTTGTCGATCAGGTTTTCGAGCCCTTGGACGACCACCCCATGAAAGCGCTGCGCGACGTTATCGAAAGCGCGCGCTGCACGCTGCCTGAAGGCTCGGCCCCCATCGGAGCCGGCCTGTTTGGCTATCTCGGCTATGACATGGTGCGCCATATGGAGCGCTTGCCGGAACAAGCGGCAGGAGAACCGCTGGACCTGCCGGAATCAGTGCTGATGCGGCCGCGCACGATTGTCGTTTTTGATTCCCTGAAACAGGAGATCCAGGTTTTCTGCCCGATCCGCACGGATGGTTTCACACCGCGTGAAGCCTATGACGCGGCGTGCGAGCGAATTGATGCCGTATTCAAAACGCTGGCCGGCAAGATGCCGGAGATCGAAGGCGCCCAAGGGGAGCTGGGTGACATCTGCTCCAACCAGACACAGGACACCTATATGGCGGCTGTCGACACGGCGCGTGACTATATCCGCGCCGGCGATGCCTTCCAGATTGTCCCGAGCCAGCGTTTCAGCGCCGAATACCCGGCGGACCCGTTCTGGGTCTATCGCTCCCTGCGTCGTCTGAACCCTTCACCCTTCCTGTTCTTTTTCCGCATGGATGGCTTTGAGATTGTGGGGTCCAGCCCTGAAATCCTTGTTCGCCTGCGCGACGGCGTGGCGACCATCCGACCCATTGCCGGGACGCGACCACGTGGCAAATCTCCTGCCGAAGATGACGAGCTGGAAGCCGATCTTCTGGCCGACCCGAAAGAGCGCTCGGAACATCTGATGTTGCTGGATCTGGGCCGCAATGATGTCGGTCGCATTTCCAAGCCGGGAAGCGTACGGATCACCTCGCGCGAGATTGTCGAGCGCTACAGCCACGTCATGCACATTGTGTCCAATGTCGAGGGTGACCTAGCGGATGGTCAGGACGCTGTGTCTGCCCTGTTCGCAGGGTTCCCGGCCGGCACTGTCTCCGGCGCGCCCAAGGTGCGTGCGATGGAGATCATCGACGAGTTGGAGCCCCACCGCCGTGGGGTCTACGCCGGCGCCGTCGGTTATTTCGGAGCGGATGGTTCCATGGATACATGTATCGCCCTGCGCACAGCGGTGTTCAAGGACGGTCGCATGAATGTCCAGGCTGGAGCTGGTGTCGTTCTGGATTCCGACCCAGCCTCCGAACATGAGGAATGTCGCAACAAGGCGGCCGCACTCTTCCGGGCCGCCGAAGATTCGCTAGCGAATTGACGCCTCAACAACCTGTTGGGACTGCGTCTCCAGGGAACGGGCCAGCTCAGTCAGGGTCACGAACTGGAAACCCCGTGCCTCTGCCTCCGAGATCCAGCTTTCCAGAGCGTCCAGCGTAACATCATGGGGATGTCCGATTGCGATAGCCCAGCCCCGCAACGAGGCAAGGGCCTCGACCTCATCCAGCCGAGCATTGATCGCGGAAACCTCGATGGTGTGATCAAGGAAGATGTCCCGCTCAAGAGCGGTCAGTCCGATGCCGCGGGCAACCGCAGCGCCGCGGCTTTCGGCGGTCGTCATGGAATCGAGGAACAGGCCCGCCTCCTGAGAAACCGCATCAAGAACCGGCCGCAACGTACTGGCATTTTGAGTTAAACGACTACCCATATGATTGTTCATACCGATCGCGCCCGGCACGCGGGCAAAAGCCCAGCGCACTCTGAGTCGCAGCTCGTCTTCGCTCTGTCCAACCCTCAGTGCGTGGGGGCCAGGGTCCGCCAAGCCGAGCGGTTCCATCGGCATGTGCACAAGCAGATCATGGCCGGCATCACGAACTTGACGAGCCACATCCCGAGACGCATCAGCGTAGGGCAGAACCGCCATGGAGATCGGGACCCCGAGCGCGGTGGCGCGGCTCGCAGCCACAAGGTTGAGCCCGACATCATCAATAACCAGGGCGATCCGCGGCGCATTGGTTTCAACGGGTGGTGCAGAATTGGCGGATTGCGCGCTCATCATTCTGTCAACTTGCGGCGCAACGACCTCTGGTACAGCGACTTCCCGGGGCGGACCAAGAACGGAAAGACCCGTTTCAGCCGGTTCGGCATACTCACGGGCGTAGAGGCTGGGCTGGTCATAACTCAGCGAGAACTCCGGCAAATCAACCGGCCCTGCCTTGCTTGCGAAAGAGAAGACAATGGCGCCGACGGCATAAGCCGCGGCCGCAACCACGCTGGCAAATGCCGGTGTCGCGGATTGCAGAATACGGAAGCGGTTCGGGTGGCGTCGTCTCATGCTGCCACTGCGAAGGGAGTCGGTGAATCATCCGTTAAGCAGTCGCGGGGATTGGCCGCTACAAGCGAAACGCCTAGTTTGGACGCGGAGGCCGACCATGCTCTTGATGATCGACAATTATGACAGCTTCACCTTCAACCTGGTGCACTACTTCCAGGAACTCGGCGCTGATATTGCTGTGCACCGGAACGACGCGCTCAGCGTCAATGAAGCGCTTGCCATGCGCCCTTCGGCTATTGTGTTGTCGCCCGGCCCCTGCGACCCGGATCGCGCGGGAATCTGTCTCGACCTGATTGCCCGTGCACCAAAGGACATGCCGATCCTTGGCGTGTGCCTCGGGCACCAGTCCATCGGTCAGGTTTTTGGCGGAAAAATAGCCTCCGCCAAGGAAATCATGCATGGGAAAACCAGTCCTATCACCCATGACGGTTCTGGTGTTTTCAAAGACTTGCCCTCGCCTTTTGAGGCAACGCGTTACCATAGCCTGGCGATCGAGCCGGAGAGCATGCCGGCCGAACTCAGGGCCAATGCCTGGACGGCGGATGGCGAGATTATGGGACTGCATCATGTCGAACGCCCGGTTCACGGCGTGCAATTCCACCCGGAGTCCATCGCGTCCGAGCACGGCCACCAATTGTTGCGCAATTTCCTGGAACTCGCCGGCACCGCGCTGAAAACCGCTGCGTGAGACACACAGCGAACGATTGAATTTCTCCAGCGTCCGGCTAGATTTGTCGGGTTCGCGAAGTTCAACCTGAGCCAGCCGGTATGCCGATCCAGAACCGACATGTCCTGAATGCCTGTACTGCCCCTGCGGCGGTGGCCTCAGTCCTGTCTTCATCGCGCGTTCGATACCGTATGCTGGAACGGCGATGGCGCAGCTTGCCCTGCTAAGCCCCTTCTCCAGCCCCAATGAACAAGAGAGAGCCCATGAATGAGCTCGCTATCTGCCTGCAAGCCATCAGCCGCGGGCACCGACCGGACACACAACAAATCGAAGCCGCCTTCAACCTGTTGATGGAAGGTGATGCACCTGATGCGGCCATTGGCGGCTTCCTGATGGGGCTCGCAGCCCTGGGTGAACGTCCGTCCGACATCGCTGCAGGCGCGCGTGTGATGCGCAGCCGCATGACACGTATCGAAGCGCCCGATGGCGCCATTGATACCTGTGGCACCGGCGGTGATGGCAAAGGTGCCTACAATATCTCCACTGCTGCAGCCATTGTCGCGGCCGGCGCAGGAGCCAAGGTCGCCAAACACGGCAATCGGGCGGCAAGTTCCAAGTCCGGGTCCTCTGACGTACTCGCCGCGCTGGGAGTGCGTCTTGATGTCGGCCCGCACACGGTCGAGGAAAGCCTGGACAAGGCCGGAGCCGGTTTCCTGTTTGCACCGGCCCACCACAGTGCTGTTCGCCACGTGGCCAGCGCCCGCAAGAGCCTGGGAGTCCGCACGATTTTCAACCTGCTCGGCCCGCTGTCCAATCCGGCCGGAGTCAAACGCCAGTTGCTCGGAGTTTTTGATCAGCGCTGGCTTGAGCCCATGGCGGAAGCGTTGCGGGATCTGGGCTGCGAACGCGCCTGGGTGATGGTCGGCGATGACGGCATGGACGAAATCACAACAACAACAACGACCCAGATCGCTGAACTCAATGACGGCAGAATTACGCGATTTGTCATCGCCCCGTCGGCATATGGGATCACCCTGGCCAGCGAGGAAGACCTGCAGGGCGGCGATCCCGATTTCAATGCCAGGGCCATTCGGTCTCTGCTTAACGGCGAACCCGGTGCTTTCCACGACATCGTTGCTCTCAATGCCGGCGCTGCATTGGTCATCGCGGATCTGGCCAAAGACCTGGCAGACGGAATTGCTCGGGCCAAGGCCGCCATTTCGGACGGACGCGCCAAGGCGACGCTCGACCAGATGATCTCAATAACGAACCAAGGCGTTGACGCATGAACCAGATGCCCGACGCGCTCGCGCGCATCACCGCCTACAAGCTCGACCATATCGAGGCGTGCAAGGCGAAACGCCCTTATGACGACATCGCCGCGATGGCTGCAGATCAACCTCCCGTGCGGGGCTTTTTCAACGCCCTGAAACGCGATGCCCAGGATCGTGGCCTTGCATTGATCGCCGAGGTCAAGAAAGCCAGCCCTTCAAAGGGTCTTATCCGCGAGGACTTCAACCCGCCGGCTTTGGCCAGGGCGTATGAGGCCGGCGGCGCCACCTGTTTGTCTGTGTTGACTGACAAGCCAAGTTTTCAGGGCGATGACACTTTCCTCGCCACCGCGCGCAATGCCACTCAACGGCCTGCCCTGCGCAAGGATTTCCTCTATGACCGGTACCAGGTCGCCGAAGCTCGCGCGCTTGGTGCCGACGCCATACTGGTCATCATGGCCGCGGTCGACGATGGCTGCGCCCGCGCCCTGATCGAGGAAGCGATTAAATGGTCCCTGGATGTGCTTGTCGAAGTTCACGACGAAGCAGAACTTGGGCGAGCGCTGGAGCTAAAAGCTCCTCTGATCGGCGTCAATAATCGGGACCTGCGAACCTTTGAAACGTCACTTGCAACGTTTGAAAGGCTATCCGAACTTGTGCCACCCGACCAGTTCATGGTCGCTGAGAGCGGGATTTTCACGGCTGATGACGCCGCCCGTCTGCAGCGTGCAGGCGCAGGCGCCTTGCTGGTGGGTGAGAGCTTGATGCGACAGACTGATGTCGAACGGGCAACGAAAACGCTTATGGCAGCTTATTAGCGTCAGTTGACGACAAAATAGAACACATGTAGAACACCCATCAAGTTGCTGGTTTGTTCCGGCGAAATTGAGGGAGTCGAGCTGTGCTGACCCGCAAGCAACATGAGCTGCTTTTGTTTATTCATGAGCGCATCAAGGAAACCGGTGTCTCGCCTTCCTTTGATGAGATGAAGGGCGCGCTGAGCCTGGCCTCCAAATCCGGTGTTCACCGTCTGATCACGGCCTTGGAAGAACGCGGCTTCATCCGTCGCCTCGCCCATCGCGCTCGCGCGCTCGAAGTGCTCAAGCTTCCTGAAAGTGCGGCAGCGGAAAAGACTGAGAACACGCCCCCCGACCTGGGCCCCAATGTGGTCCGGGCTGATTTCACCGGTCAGAGCGAATCTCCGTCGGAAGATCGCGGTACAATCGATGTGCCCCTGCTCGGCCGAATTGCCGCGGGTGTGCCCATTTCTGCCATCCAACACGAGACCGACCGCCTGCCGGTGGCGTCCGACATGTTGGGCAATGGCGAGCATTTTGCGCTGGAAGTCCACGGAGACTCGATGATCGAGGCCGGCATTCTTGACGGTGACACCGTCCTGATTCGTCGCGGTGACGCTGCCGATACCGGAGACATTGTCGTCGCCCTGGTCGATGACGAGGAAGCGACGCTGAAGAAACTGCGGAAAAAGGGCGGATCCATTGCGCTTGAAGCGGCCAACCCGGAATACGAGACCCGTATTTTTCCGCCAGACCGCGTGAAAGTGCAAGGCAAGCTGGTCGGTCTGCTCCGCAGTTATCACTAGATATCAGCCCTGCCAGGGCCAGCTGGTTTCAGCCGTATCGACATAGCGGATGCGGCTAATTCCGTCTGCGCCCAGCCAAACAAGCGCATTGCCCCGTCGGGCCAGTTCGGACAGGGCGATGACCGGGCGCTCACAGCGGCGAGCAATCCAGTCTGGCGTATCAGCAGACAGAACGACCAGATCTGAGCGTTCACAATCCTCCTGCAGGGCCTCGATTTGTGTGGGCACGGCGATACGCATTCCGCCTGTATCCAACAAGCAGCCCAATTCATCACAAGCCGCGCGCTCCCCATCCGCTCCACGCATGGCCAAGCGTTCCAGGAATACCTGACGGCCAAACCGTCCCCGCCGCAGCGTATTGGCCGTCCAGCTCTCTCCGTTTCTGGCTACAACGACACCATCTGCGCTGATATAAACATCCGGCTGGGGCCAAACGGCCCAGATGCCGATCAGACCTGCGGCAAGCCCTCCCGCCAAGAGACGGGCGGTCAGGCCTCTGCCCAGCACCAGCACGGCGGCCAGTACCACATAGAGCGCCAACCACCATCCCGGCACTGCGGGCACGCCCCGCGCGGCCGTCGGAAGGGCTTCAATCCAGCGAGATATATTGAGAATAACATTGAGGCCGGCTTCCATGACAGCAAAGGCAGGCCCGTCAAGACCGACCGGCATCAGCAGCAGGCCGAGAACGCCGGCTGGCATGACCAGGAAGGAAAACACCGGCATGGCCAGCAGATTACCCAACAATCCGTAGCTGGCGAGACGATGGAAATGAAACGCACCGATGACGGCTGTGGCGGTCCCGGCAATGAAACTTGTTAGCGCCAGCTCCCAGAACGGACGCAAAAACCCGGGCAATCGTCGCTCCGAAAACTGCATCCGGGCGCGCCGCCATTCATGCACGGCAATCAAGGCTCCGACCGCACTGAACGACATCTGAAAACCGGGAGACACCACGCTCTCCGGCTGGATGACCACAACCGCACCAAGAGCCAACGCAAACGAATGCAGAGAAAACGGCCGTCGTCCGGCAATGACAGCCCCTAAAGCGACAAAAGTCACGACAAAGGCGCGCTGGGTTGGGATGCCGGCGCCGGAGATGATCAAGTAAGCGCTAGAAACCGCCAGAGCCAACACCGCTGCAAGCCGAGCGACATCATGGCGGCGCGCCAGGGAATTGATCGAAGAAAGCCCCAAGCGTACCGCAAAGAAAGTCCCGCCGGCCATCAACGCCATGTGCAAGCCAGATATGGCCAATATATGCCCCAGTCCGGCAATCCGCAGGCTTTCTGCGGTTTCCGGGTCAATGCCAGAGCGGTCGCCGACCAACAAAGCTGCGGCAATGCCCGCAGCCGGCCCTTCCAGGCGGCTGCGAATGGCCAACGCCACGTTATTACGCCAGCGGGCAAGCGAGCGCAGCGGCCCACGACGGCCATTGTCCGTTAAGACTTCCGGTTGAGAGACGGCAAACCCGGTGGCGCGAATCCGCTGGAACCAGGCATAATATCGGCCATCATACCCGCCCGGGACGACGGCGCCGCGCGGTGGCGCAAGCATCGCTGGAATGGAGAGCCTGTCGCCAGGCCGGGCCTCAGCCGGACGCCCGATAACCCGCACCCGATACCAGCTAGTCCCCTCCTCGATGCGAACGACCAGCCTCGTGCGCCCGGATCCGCTACGCTCGACACGCTCCAGCCAGCCCGTCACCTCGACCCGCCCCACCAATTCGCTGTCGGGCAGTGCCCGCTCGATCGATGCCAGGCGAACATCCGAAACCAGAAGACCCAGCGCGACACCGGTAACGATCAGCGCGACCTTGCGAAATCTTGGTAACAGGCGGAGTGCGACAATCCCGCACAGCATTGTTGTCCATGCTCCCCAGTACCAGAAGGCATCCGGCGTTGTTCTGCCCAGAAGAAGAGCACAGCCCCCGCCGCCAGCCCGAGAGAAAGCAGCAGCGCAGGCGCGATCGGCACCGTCGGTGTCGGCGGATCAATGGCTGCTTTCAAACGCTTGAACCCGTGCACACCAGGAGACATGTCTGTGCCTTCGCTCTATCGCTCGGTCAGTTAATCATGCTAACACCTGTTTTCCTTCCTTGCAGCGCAACATGAATTCGCATGTGCAACAAAACCAAATGACGATCCGAACTCGCTTCGCACCTTCTCCGACGGGCTTTCTGCACATTGGCGGCGCCCGCACTGCCCTGTTCAACTGGCTTTTTGCCAAACACCATGGCGGCGAGTTTCTGCTGCGAATCGAGGACACGGACCGCAAGCGTTCGACCCAGGAAGCGATCGATGCAATTGGCGAAGGGCTGGGGTGGCTGGGTCTGGACTGGACCGGCGACACGATTTCGCAATTCGCCCAGGCAGACCGCCATGTCCAGATTGCCAATGAACTCGTGGCGCGCGGCAAGGCGTTTCGCTGTTATCTGACCGCGGATGAGACACAGCTACTGCGCGACAAGGCGTTTGAGGAAGGCCGTGCGCTTCGCTCACCTTGGCGCGACCAGAAACCCGGAGCTGAACAAGACGGCTTACCGTTTACGATCCGCTTCCGCGCGTCAGATGACGACACAGTGATTGAAGACGCAGTCCAGGGTCGGGTGAAGTGGGCCGCGAAGGATTTCGATGACCTTATCCTCCTGCGCAGTGATGGGACGCCGACCTATAATCTCGCTGTTGTTGTTGATGACCATGACATGGAAATCACCCATATCATTCGGGGGGATGATCACCTCGTGAATGGTGGGCGTCAGAGTCAGATCTATGATGCCATGGGCTGGGACCAGCCCGTCTTTGCCCATATTCCGCTGATCCACGGCGATGACGGCAAGAAACTCTCCAAGCGCCATGGTGCTCTGGGTGCCCAGGAATATCGCGATATGGGCTATCTGCCGGAAGGCATGCGCAATTATCTGCTACGCCTCGGCTGGGCCCATGGTGACCAGGAATTGTTCACCGACGCGCAAGCCATTGCCGCTTTCGACCTCGGCGGCCTCAACAAGGCCCCGGCCCGCATGGACTTCGATAAACTCGCTCACATCAACAGCCACCACATCGCTCAGTCCGAGGATGCGCGATTGCTGGAGTTGAGCTGGGCCTGGATTGAAGGTCTCGACAACCGTCTCGAGGACCTGGATGAAATCAAGACGCGCTACGCGCGTGCGATGCCGGTTTTGAAAACCCGCGCATCAAGACTGGATGAGTTGGCCGAGCAAGGCTATTTTCTGATCAAATCTCGTCCATTCGAATTTTCCGGCAAGGCCGCCAAGGCGCTGAAAGAAGACGCAAGAGAACGTCTTAACCGCCTTTTCACTACTCTGTCCGAAACCACCAAGTGGACAGAAGACGTGTTGGCAAAGACCCTGCAGGATTTCGCCGACGCTGAAGAGGTTGGTTTCGGTAAAGTCGGTCAACCGCTGCGCGCGGCATTGACCGGAGGGGCGCCCGCCCCAGATCTTGCACTAGTCATGGTCTTCCTTGGCCGCGACGAAGCGCTCGATCGCATCAAAGATCAAATGTCGCAGGGCAGCTAACTGCCCGCCACGCGTAGAGGGAAGACGTCATGGAAAGCAAAGCAAAGCCCAACGGCTCCGCCACCCTTAATTATAATGGCCAGAGCATCGAACTACCGGTCTTCAGCGGTGAGATCGGTCCGGATGTCATCGATATCCGCAAACTGTACGCCCAGACCGGTGCATTCACCTATGATCCGGGTTTCACCTCGACCGCGAGCTGTGAAAGCCAGATCACCTATATTGATGGCGATAAAGGCACCCTGCTCTACCGCGGATATCCGATCGACCAGCTGGCAGATCAATCCAGCTTCATCGAAGTCTGCTATTTGTTGATGAATGGCCGACTGCCGGACCAGAAAGAGCTGGACGGTTTTGACTGGACCATCCGCCGCCATTCCATGCTGCACGATCAGTTTGAAATGTTCTTCCGCGGTTTCCGGCGTGACGCTCACCCGATGGCCATCATGGTCGGTACTGTGGGTGCACTGTCCGCTTTCTATCACGACAGCACCGACATCAATGATCCCGAAGCTCGCACGATCGCCAGCCACCGCATGATCGCAAAAATGCCGACGATAGCGGCACGCGCCTTCAAATATGCAACCGGACAGCCCTTCATCAGCCCACGCAACGAGCTGGACTACGCCGCAAACTTCCTGCGGATGTGCTTTGCCGTTCCGGCCGAGGATTACGAGAGCAATGCCGTTCTCGCCAAGGCGATGGACAAGATCTTTATCCTGCACGCCGATCACGAGCAGAATGCGTCGACATCCACGGTTCGTCTGGCCGGTTCTTCCGGCGCCAATCCGTTTGCCTGTATCGCGGCCGGCATTGCCTCCCTTTGGGGGCCGGCGCATGGCGGTGCCAACGAAGCCGCACTGAACATGCTCAACGAGATCGGTTCCGTCGACAAGATCCCGGAATACGTCGCGCGAGCGAAGGACAAGTCGGATCCGTTCCGTCTGATGGGCTTTGGCCACCGCGTCTACAAGAATTACGATCCGCGCGCGACCGTCATGCGCGAGACCTGTCACGAGGTTCTCGACGTGCTCGGCGTCCGCAATGACCCGACACTGCAGGTCGCCATGGAGCTCGAGCGCATCGCGCTGGAGGACGAATACTTCGTCGAGAAGAAGCTCTATCCGAATATCGATTTCTATTCGGGCATCACGTTGAAAGCCATGGGCTTTCCGACCGAGATGTTCACCGTTCTGTTCGCGCTGGCGCGCACGGTCGGCTGGATTGCTCAATGGTCGGAAATGCTGGGCGATCCGTCCCAGAAAATCGGGCGGCCGCGCCAACTCTTCACCGGCGCCCAGCCTCGTGACTACGTGGCTCTCGGCAAGCGCTAAGCGATACTTGCTTCAAGGAAGAGGCCGCTCAATCGAGCGGCCTTGTTTATTGGGTCAGGGCAAACACCGTCTGCGCCGCGTTCTCACACGCATCGCCTTCGCCACGCAGTTTTTCTGTTGCCGCGACAAGGTCACCCTCCAAGCGCTGTCGTCGTTCCGGATGATCAAGAAGCGCGGAAACTTCAGCCGCCAGCAGGCCGCCGCGACAGCGGGTCTGGACAAATTCCGGGACCAGCATTTCATCTGCGGCGATATTCACCAGGCTGATAAAGGGCGCTTTCATCACGCCAAACGCGCGGATGATGGCCCAGGTCAGCCAGCCCAGCTTGTAGGCCGTAACGGTTGGAACGCCAGCCGTCGCCAACTCGGTGACAACCGTGCCTGAACAGGCCAAGGCGACCTCAGCTGCCGCAAAGGCGTCAGTCTTCTCGTTCTCGTCTACGATGACGGCGCCGAACTCAATGCGTGCACGATCCAGCACAGGTGCGAGCTGTTCCTTCACGGCGCCGGACACAACCATGATCGGGGTTATCTGGCGCTCGGAGCTCAGTTTTTCAAGCGCTTTGACAAAGGCAGGCGCAATTCGGTCGACCTCCGACTTTCGACTGCCAAACAAGACCAGCAGTGTGTGTTCGTTCGCGCCAATCTTGTGCCGGGTCCGGAAAACGGCCCCGTCACCGGCTTCAATGCGGTCCAAGGTTGGATTGCCCACAAATGTGACGGGCAGCCCATGTGGCTCGTAGTAGCGTTCATCAAAGCTGAGAATGGACATTAAATGGTCCACAGAAGCTGCAAGGGTCTTGGCGCGACCGGGGCGGGTCGCAAATACCTGCGGTCCGACATATTTGACCAGCTTGATTGTCGGATCGCGTTCTCGCACGCCCTGTGCAACGCGGAGCATGAATCCCCAGCTGTCGATCAGAACGACCACATCGGGTTTGTGGCGGAGGATATCCTCAACCACTTCCGCGACACGTTCCTTGATGCGTGAAAACGCCTTCAGCCCGTCAAAAAAACCCAATATGGACAGGCCTTCAATACTGACAGTGGAGGGCACCCCCTCCTCGTCCATGGCCTCACCACCCATTCCACGAAAGCTGATCTCGTTGCCATAACGCGAGCGCATGGCCTTGATCAGGCCCGCCCCCAGCAGATCACCAGAACGTTCCGCAGCCACCACATAGATCAGCGGGCTGTCCTCACTCATCATCCGGCCCCACAATGGCCAGGAACATGCTGTGCTCTTGCAGCGCGGCCTCCACGGCGTCGCGATCGACAATCAAGGCCGCTCCCGCCTGCAAAGCGATACCGGCCAGGCCCGCGGCGGATGCGCGCTCGACGGTCTCGACCCCGACTGTTGGCAGGTCAATGCGGCGTTCCTGTATCGGTTTGGGCATTTTAGCGAGAATGCCGCGGCGCTCTTCTTGATTACCCCGTAGTTCGGCCCGCAAACCGGCGACCCGCTCGAGCATGGCATTGGTGCCTTCCTGCGCTTCGACTGCCAGGATCAGCCCGTCTGCAACAACAGCGCCCTGCCCGATATCGAGCCGACCGATCTCTCGCGCAATTCGTGCCGCCTTGGCAATATCATCGCTGAATCCAACGGCCCGATCCGCGGCGAAACTACCGTCCATATCCGGCGTCAGACTTTCCAGAACCTCATTCGCCCCCACAACCGTAAATCCCTGACTCTCGAACTCGCCCACAACGACACGCAACAAGGCGTCGTCACCCTTGCGCCCAGCCGCCAAGGCTTTCGGGACCATACTCACGCCACGAGCGTCCAGTTTGAGGGATTTCAGGTCCGGCCGCTGGATGTAACCGGCGAAACAAACCGCATCACAGCCCGCGTTTTTCAATGCTTTGCCAATCCCACCAATTTGTCCGACCGAAAAGGATAACGTCTCGAAGGCAGAAAAATCCCGATCAGCGAACCCTGACAGTTCCACAACAAGTGGGTTTCGATCACCTTCCGCGCGCGCAACAAGAACTGGCAGATCCCCGCCGCCGGCGAGGACACCCAAACGGTTCCACCGCGTGAAGGATCGTGACAGGTCAGCCATTGGGCATGCAGAGAGATCTTTTGGCGTCTGCCGCACGGATAAAATCGATGATTTCCATAACGGGTACATTCTCCGCATAATCCCGGGACACATCGTCCAGACGCTCCTGGAAGGTCCCTTCCTCGGCGAACAGAACACGATAGGCCGTTCTCAGTTCCCGCAGGGTTTCGCGCGGCATGCCCCGTCTTTTAAGGCCGACCACATTGAGTCCGGCAAGATGGGCGTGATTGCCGATCACAGAGCCATAGGGAATGACATCTGCCGTTACCATGGCCATGGCCCCGATAAAGGCGTGGCGCCCAATACGACTGAATTGATGCACACCCGCATAACCGCCCAGGATGACATGGTCAGCGATATGGCTGCAGCCGCCGATGGCTGCCCCATTCGCGAAGACAACCCGATTGCCAACCTGACTGTCATGAGAGACATGCGAACCAACCATGAAATAGCCATCGTCGCCGATTCGAGTAATCCCGCCGCCGACACTCGTGCCTGGATGCATGGTGACATTTTCACGCATGACATTGCGATCACCGACCGTCAAAATCGTGTCTTCGCCCTGATATTTGAAATCCTGCGGCGGATGGCCGAGATGCACTCCGGGATAGAGCACACAGTCATGGCCCACTTCAGTCAGGCCGGAGACTGTCGCATTGGAAATCACCCGAACCCGGTCCTTGAGCACCACTTTGGGCCCGATGACACAGAACGGTCCGATCTCAACATCATTGCCCAGCTGTGCTGCGGGATCGACGACGGCGGAAGGGTGGATCTTGGCGGTCATGGGTTTGGCATAGCCTTGGCTGCGAAATCGGCCTGGACAGCCTTGACGCCGTCAGCGAAGACCTCACCGGAAAATTTGAAAACTCCGTGACGTGCGACATTCACCCTGACCGGCATGCGCAACATCATGCCCGGGCGCACCGGCGCGCGAAACTTGACCTTGTCGGCGCCCATGAAAAAGACCGTCGCATCGGCAGGAGACGCCTTGAGCGTCTTGTACATCAACACCGCTCCAGCCTGCGCCATCGCCTCGATCATCAACACTCCCGGCATGACCGGGTTGCCTGGAAAATGTCCCGGAAAAAAAGGCTCATTGAACGTCACGCCCTTGATGCCGGTGATGCTCTCACCCTCGACATAGTCTTCCGCAGCGTCAATCAGCAAAAAGGGATAGCGATGAGGCAGGAGAGTCTGGATCTCAGCGCTCTCGATACGGTCATTCATGATGTGTCCTAAGTCTTCTTGTTTTTGGAACGGACAAGGCGCCGGATTTCAGCGATCTCGCGCATATAATCGCGCAGCGGCTGAGCCGGCATTCCCGAATAGGCACCCGCCTCGGATAGGCTCTTCATAGCGGCAGCACCTCCGCCCAAAATCACATCATCTGCAATGTCGAGATGGTCAGCCACCCCGACTCGACCACCAAACATGACACGCC
>CBFHQE010000040.1:0-21697 GCA_965657935.1 Maricaulis sp.
AAAAATGACGGCAAGACCATTGCTGTCTTCGACCTCGGCGGTGGTACGTTCGACGTCTCTGTCCTGGAAATCGGCGATGGTGTCTTCGAGGTGAAAGCCACCAATGGTGACACCTTCCTGGGCGGTGAAGACTTCGACATGCGCATCGTTCAGTACCTTGCTGACGAGTTCAAAAAAGAGAACGGCATCGACCTGAAGGCCGACAAGCTGGCCCTTCAGCGCCTCAAGGAAGAAGCGGAGAAGGCCAAAAAAGAGCTTTCCTCTGCGACCTCCTATGAAGTGAACCTGCCCTTCATCACCGCCGACGCATCCGGACCGAAACACCTCAACATCAAGCTCTCCCGCGCCAAGCTGGAAGCCCTGGTCGAGGACCTGGTCAAGCGCACGCTGGAGCCTTGCAAGAAGGCGCTGAAAGATGCCGGCCTGTCCGCATCCGACATCGACGACGTGGTTCTGGTCGGCGGCATGACCCGCATGCCGAAAGTCCAGGAAGCCGTGAAGTCCTTCTTCGGCAAGGATCCGCACAAGGGTGTAAACCCGGATGAAGTGGTTGCCATGGGTGCAGCCATCCAGGCCGGCGTCCTGCAGGGCGATGTAAAAGACGTCCTGCTTCTCGACGTCACCCCGCTGTCGCTGGGCATCGAAACACTAGGTGGTGTCTTCACCCGCCTGATCGAGCGCAATACGACCATCCCGACCAAGAAATCCCAGGTCTTCTCGACGGCAGACGACAATCAGAACGCCGTCACCATTCGTGTCGCCCAGGGTGAGCGCGAGATGGCTGCAGACAACAAGGAACTCGGTCAGTTCAACCTGGAAGGTATTCCGCCCGCCCCGCGTGGTGTTCCCCAGATCGAGGTCACTTTCGACATCGACGCCAATGGTATCGTCAATGTATCCGCCAAGGACAAGGCGACCGGCAAGGAACAGGCTATCCGCATCCAGGCCTCTGGCGGACTGTCCGACGGTGATATCGACCAGATGGTCAAGGACGCCGAGGCCAATGCCGAAGCGGACAAGAAACAGCGTGAACTGGTCGAGGCCCACAATGGCGCCGAAGCCATGATCCACCAGACCGAGAAACAGCTCGAGGAGTTTGGCGACAAGGTTCCCGCTGCCGACAAGGAAGCGATCGAGACCGCGCTGACCGAGCTGAAAGAGGTCAAGGATGGCGAAGATCTCGAAGCCATCCAGCAGAAGACCCAGGCGCTCGTCCAGGCTGCCATGAAGCTGGGTGAGGCCATGTACGCGTCTCAACAGGCTGAGGGCGGCTCTGAAGAGGGCAGCGCCGAGGCCACGGGCGAAGATGATGTTGTTGACGCGGAGTTCTCCGAAGTTGACGACGACGCCAAAAAAGACGCTTAAGGTCTGATCAAGCCGGCCGGGTGTAAGCCCGGCCGGTCAGGCTTTTGGGGGCGGTCATGCGCGAACTCGACCCGGTATCCTCGCCCTATGGGGCGTTTTCTCTTTCTCCTTCGGGGGAATGGCTGCGGCGTGCGGCCATGAAACTGCCCAGTGACCGCTTACGTCGAGCAGCAGAATCCGTTGTCCGGCGCATGCTGATGTCCGATGGTCGGGATATAGCCGATATCGAAGTCTTTCCGGGCCAGCACGCGCGCCTGCACATGCGGGATAATCGCTGCGAGAAACGCGCCTTTGTCGGCTCCAAGACCTGGGACAGCGGCGAACGCGCGGCAATCCGCAACGCTATCCGTGATATCCCGCGAGATCGCGATCTTGTGTTTCTGGATGCTGGCGCCAATGCGGGTTTGTACACCCTCTCAGTGCTTGCCGATGCTCGAAAATTCGATCGCCCGGTACGCGTCGTTGCCGTGGAGCCGGATGAGGAAAATCGCAGGCGCTTGAATTTCAATCTGCAAGCATCACATGCAGAGCATGTTCACGTCGCTCCCTTCGCACTGGGCGCGGAGGAAAAGCTGATCAGCCTGATCCAGGACGACCGGAATCGCGGTGAGGTTCGGATCAATGACACGGATGACGACGGGACGATCCCGATGAAACCCCTGTCGATGGTGTTGGAAGAAGCCGGTGTCGATCATGTCGACATCATGAAAATGGATATCGAAGGTTTCGAGGAGCCCGTGCTCTCAGCCTTCTTCAAGATGTGGCCACGCAAAAAATGGCCACGAACAATATTGCTAGAGACCCTGCATGCTGGCGCTGCCATTACCGATGGTGCTCCGGGCTTGTGTCTCGAACATGGATACGAGGTGTCCCAGCAAATGCGTCAGAACGCTGTGCTGGTATTGCCCAACGGTGAAGATAAATGAGCAAGCGCGATTTCTACGAAATCCTCGGAGTTTCCAAGGGTGTTGATGATAAGGAGCTGAAAAGCGCCTATCGCAAGCTTGCGATGAAATACCACCCGGACCGCAATCCAGGCGACGAGGCGGCCGAAGCGAGCTTCAAGGAAGTCGGCGAAGCCTATGCCGTACTTTCCGATGCGGACAAACGCTCGGCCTATGACCGCATGGGTCATGCGGCCTTCGAACAGGGCGGTATGGGTGGCGGCGGCCAGGGACCGTTCGGCGGTGGCGCCGGGGCCGCTGAGTTTGCAGATATCTTCGAACAGGTTTTCGGAATGGGCGGTCGTCGCGGTGGCGGTCGTTCCAATGGTCCTGCACGCGGTGCCGATCTGCGATTTGACCTGGAAGTCTCATTGGAGGATGCCTTCAACGGCAAGGAAGCTGAAATCGAGGTTCCAACCGCCATGGAGTGCGAGCGCTGTGATGGCGAAGGCAACGAACCGGGAACCGAGATCGAGACTTGCCCGACCTGTAGCGGAGCCGGACGCATCCGCCGCAGCCAGGGTTTCTTCACCATGGAGCAGACCTGTCCGCAGTGCGGTGGTCGCGGCAAATACGTTGTCACCCCTTGTCAGGAGTGTGATGGCGTCGGCCGGGTCCGCAAAAATCGGACACTTTCGGTCTCCATACCCGCCGGAGTAGAGGATGGAACACGTATCCGCCTGGCCGGCGAAGGCGAGGCAGGTGCCCGCGGCGGGCCGCGTGGCGATCTCTACATTTTCATCTCCGTCCGTCAGCATGAGATTTTCGAACGCGACGGTCCGAACCTCTATTGTCGCGCGCCGTCCTCCATGGTCCAGGCCGCGCTGGGCTGTACCATCCAGGTCCCGACAATCGAAGGCGGCAAAGCCGAGATGAAAATCGCGGAAGGGGCCCAGACCGGCCGTCGCATGCGTCTGCGCGGCAAGGGCATGCCCCGTCTGCGCGGCGGTAGTCGTGGCGATATGATTGTTGAGCTCTTTGTCGAAACGCCTCGGAATTTGTGCGACCGCCAGAAAGAGCTCCTGAAGGAATTCTGCGATCTCTCGGGTGAGAGCTGCAACCCTGACAGCGCCGGTTTCTTCAATCGCGTCAAGCAATTCTGGGACGATGTGACCACCGAAGACGGCCGACCGAGCGCCTAGAGTTCTAAGCAAATTGCATCGTGACATCGCCACGCGGCTCGGATTAGGGTCGCGCCAATGCCCAAGATCACACAAGACCCGAAGGCCGATCGTTTCACGCCGATGGAGAATCTTCTCTATCGGCAATCCCCGCTTGGCTTCTGGGGCACGACGATCGCGATTTTCGTTATCAGTTTCGGCAGTTTCCTGCTGATCTGCCAAGTCACCCAACGACCTCCGATCTATGAAGTCGCAGCTGATGGCACCATCAGCTTCCCAAGTGTGGTCTGGATCGGCTTTGTCCTTTCCATGATCCTGACGGCCGCCCTGTCACTCAGTGAGAACGGCGTTCGGCTGTGGGCCACCGTGGAAGACGACCTGGTACGTGCCCTCAAACCCTCCGGTGAGAACGCTGCTCGGGCATTCTCCTCCGGTGTTCCCACGAGCTGGCGTAACCGGTATCTCGGCTTTTTCTTCGCGGGTGCGCTTGCCGGGCTTGGCTTTAATGTCTTCATGATCGTCGTGAATGCCGGATCGCTAATAGTCTATCTCTCCTCAATTGGGCTGTGGTTCATCATATTTGCGCCCTTCCTCTATGGGCTTGGTGTACGCGCTGGTGTGGATGTGGCGCGGGAAAGCGGAGAGCTGAAGAAGCTCGTGCGGGAACACCTGCAGGTGGACCTCTATCATCTCGACCGGCTCCATGTTCTGGGCCGCATCGGCCTGCGCGCCGCGTTGTCCTGGCTGTTAATGGCGGCAGTCTTGTTGTTGTTCGTGGTCGACCCGACCCAGATCACCGTTGGACTGATCGCCATAGCCATCTCGATCGCTGGTGGTATGTGGGTGTTCTGGAGCGCTGTCAGGTCTGCGCACGAACAAATCCGAGAAGCCAAGGCGGTCGAGCTCGAACGCATCCATGAACGCATGGCCTTGTTGCGGGAACCTGCGTTGGACGGAAATGTCGAGGCTGCGTCTGCTCTGGCCGGCCTGACCGATTACGAGATCTGGATTGAACAACGTCCGGAATGGCCCTTGTCTCCGTCGGTGACTCAAAGGTTTGCGCTGTACATCCTCATTCCGGTACTGCCCATTGTCGCGTCTTATCTCTTTGAGAAGGTCGCAGATCTCGTTCTTGGAGCCCCTTGATGACCCGACCGATCCGTATTGCTGTACTTGGACCCACGGGTCGCCTGGGTCGTGCCATTTCCTCTACGATTATGGACAGCTCCGATTGCCAGCTGGTGGGCGCCGTGGTGCGCGGTGAATCAAGGTTTGCAGGGCACGATATCGGTGAAATCCTGGAGCGGCGCCCTATCGGGGTTCTGGCAGAAACGCATCTAGAGGATGCCGTCGAAAATGCCGACCTGGTCATTGACTCCAGCCTGCCAGCGACCACGGTTTCATCCGCGCAGCGTCTGGCGGCGCTGGGCGGCCCGGCGATGATTTCCGGCGTTACCGGTCTGACCGCCCAACAGGAAGAAATGCTGGAGGCCGCGGCCCAGCGTATTCCGCTTCTACAGGCGAGCAATTTCTCGCTGGGCGTGGCCGTTGCCGAGGCCCTGGTTGCACAGGCCGCTGCCCTGCCAGCACGGGATTGGGATATCGAGATCACGGAAACGCACCACAAGATGAAAGCCGACGCTCCTTCAGGGACTGCCGTCATGCTGGGACGGGCAGCGGCGAAGAAGCGGGGTCTTTTCCTGGAAGAGGCTGCGGTCTGGAGCCGGGAAGGCTCCATGGGCCCTCGGGAAACCGGCACAATTGGATTCGCAACATCGCGTGGCGGTTCGATCGTCGGCGAACATTCCGTGCGTTTCATCGCCGAGCTTGAGGAAATCACAATCTCACACCGCGCCTTTGATCGTCGTATCTTTGCCAATGGAGCCTTGGAGGCGGCCCGTTGGATCTTCGCCGCAGGCGAGGGTCGGCAACCAGCGCTCTACACGATGCAGGATGTTGTTGCGGGTTAGGCCTTGGATGCCTGCTCGATCGTATTGGTTACGACCTTCAATACGGCCGGACATCTGCACGGTTCTGATCCGGAAATATCGATGGCGTGATCACGCAGTGTTCTTGCCAAGATCCTGCCATTAGGGTCCTCTTGCCCAACTTTACAAATCTTGACATATTCCAGACATTGGTTTTCGTCAGGAGACGTCATGAGGCGCGCCGAACGTTTGATCCGCATAGTCCAGGCCCTGCGTGAGGCCGCTCCCGGAGCGGTGACGGCTCAGGAAATGGGCGAAAAGTTCGAGGTCTCGGAACGCACCATCTACCGTGATATCGCCCACCTGATCGGCTCCGGAGCGCCCATCGATGGCGAGGCGGGCGTTGGCTATGTTCTTCGTCCCGGTTTCGACCTGCCGCCGATGACATTCAGCTTTGAACAGCTTGATGCGCTGGCCCTGGGCGCGCGTTTTGTACGGGCAACAGGCGACAAGGATTTGGCATCAGCCGCTGCGGAGGCCCTGTCCAAGATCGAACACGCCCTGCCGGATACGCATCGTCAGCGCCTGCGCTCGGCGCCGCTGTTTGCAACCATGCTGGATGAAACGGTGCGCCCGGAAGCCTTTGCTCCGGTTCGCAATGCGATCGCTGACAGACGCAAGCTTCGTATTCGTTATACCGCCCTGAATGATGACAGCACGACCCGGATTGTTCGGCCGCTCGCCCTGACCTGTTTCGGTCGCGTTTGGCTGTTGTCTGCCTGGTGCGAGATGCGGAGTGATTTCAGGCACTTCCGGGCAGATCGAATTGAACGCCTGACGGTTCTGGCCGAGTCCTTCGACGACGAGCCCGGAAAGACCTTTGCCGACATGAAGGCACGCGACCCCTATAGTGAAAGTTCGGTCTGACGCGCCCTACCAGCTGCCCGTATTCTGCATCGATGACCAGGGCTCTTCCGGCGCCAGGCTTTGGCCGCGCTGGAGGAGTTCAACCGAGATACCGTCGGGCGAACGAACAAAGGCCATGCGGCCATCTCGTGGTGGACGATTGATTGTATAGCCCATGGCATCGAGATGGGCGCAAATCTCGTAGATATTCTCGACGCGATAGGCCAGGTGCCCGAAATTCCGGCCGCCACCATACGCCTCAGGATCCCAGTTATGGGTCAGCTCCACGCAGGGGATGCCGTCAGGAACCTTGCCGGAACCCGGCTCGAAACCGGCGCGAGCGATATCCTCGTCCGTGGCCAGGAAAATCAGGGTGAAACGCCCCGGCTCGCTGTCATAACGCGAGCATTCCTTCAGACCGAGCCCGTCTCGATAAAAGCGCAGGCTGGCGTCGACGTCCGAAACGCGGACCATTGTGTGGAGGTATTGCATTAGTCATTCTCACTCTGGTCAGTCGCCAGCGGGCGCGCCTTCTTCGCCCAGGCCGGTCGTTTGCGAGGAACGACCACCTCGTCGAGTGGTTCACCTCGCGCGCGCATCAGGGCGGCATTGAAGGGCTCTGGACGGCGAGCATGGTGGAGTCGCGCCATCACAAAGGCCACACCCGCCCAGCTGAAACACATTCCGAAGAACATGTAGAACATCCACGGATAATAGCCGACATCATACCAGGGACCGCCATCAAGACCGAGGACGATGATCGGCCATAGCCACATCAGACCCACACCGATGACAGGCGTTGCCAGCAGGGCGGCAATCAAAGTTCCGCAGGCATAAAGCGCCCACCGTGGTTCGTGGCCGGAGACGTAGATGCGCAGGAATGTCTCGCGTTCGACCCCTTTGACCGTCCGGGTCCGTGTACGGGAACGTTCGCCCCATTCCTCCTTGGCCTCAGCCGACAATTGCTGACGGCGATGAAACCAGAATCCGAAAAGGACGAGCGAGGCGATGAGGACCGAAACGGCCGCATAGACATAGGTCGAGTACATGAGGCCTATGTTTAACGCCTCGCGGCCTCATAGGCGAGCATTGCGCGCTTGCGTTCAACACCCCAGTGATACCCGGTCAGCTTGCCATTGCCTGCAAGCACGCGGTGACAGGGGATAAGCCAGGAGATGGGATTGGCGCCGACCGCGGCCCCGACAGCCCGTGAAGCCTTGGCTGAGCAAACAATTTCAGCAATCGCCTTGTAGCTGGTCGTCGCGCCGGTCGGGATGGTCAGCAAGGCGCGCCAGACCTGGCGCTGCCAAGGTGTGCCATAGAGCGCGACCGGAATTTTCTCCTCACGGCCGGGCACGAAAATTCGTTCCGCCCATTCCCGGCACAACCCGTCATCGCGCTGATAGCGAGCGGCTGGATAACGCGCCTGAAGATCTGCAAATCCTTCCGCGATACCAGGGTCGGCAAAAGCCAGCGCTGACAATCCGCGGGGTGCAATCAGCAAAATCGCATCGCCAAAAGGCGAGGGCGCCACTCCCCAACGAAAGCTGAGCCCCTCGCCGCGACGTTTTGCGTCGCCAGGCGTGACCGCTTCATGGGCTATGAACAAGTCATGCAATCGCCCGGGTCCGGACAATCCAGCCTCGAAACTCGCGTCCAGCATACAGGCCCCAGCGTCGATGGCCTCCCGGGCTGCGCCGTGCGCCAGGGCACTTATGTATTTCTTCGGACTGACACCCACCCATCGCTGAAAAACGCGCTGGAAATGGTGCGGTGATAGACCAGCCTGGGACGCCAGCGTGACCAGGTCGGGGTGATCCCGCCAGTTTTCGCCAATAAAATCCAGAACTTCGGTGATGCGAGGATAATCGCGGCTGGCTTCGTCGAGGGTGTAAATCTGTGCCGTCATGACCCCAGACTAGCGCGACTAGTGCACCGCTCCACCCGGTTCTTGCGCACGACCTGTATTTCTCGCGCGGTTAATGGCGATGGCCAGGGCGTCGGCAAACTCCCCGCGTTCATCCGGGCTGAGAAATGAGGCCAGGATCAGCGCTTTTCCATGCGCACGAAGAGCGATCTGGGAATGATGTTCCTTCGCATTGACCAGATCCAGCTTCACCCAAGCTGTGGGCACGCGGTAACGGCGCAGATGTCCTGTGGGGTGGCGCCGAACCACCTCTATGTCGCGCGCATCGACTCGCACCCATTCACGCGCCCGGCCATCCCGATAGGAAATGCGGAAAGCGATCCAGACCAGCAGTGCGTCCAGCCCGAAGAACGGCGTCACCGGCCAGGCCCCCATGGTTATAAACAATATGCCGGCAGTGAACGAGATCAGCGCAATCGCGACCATCAACGCGACAAAGGCCGGATTGCGCAACGACCGGTTCGGGGCCAGCTCGGCCTCCATAAAAACAGGGCCTTCATGTCGCTCTACGGCCTCGGCTTCTGCCGGCCAGGTTTCCACAATCGATCTCATGACCATTAAATTAGGGCACGATACGGTCTGCGCCAGTGCACAACAAACGGGATGACAGCGATCAACGGCTCTGCTTGTTTGCCGGCATGACCCGCAAGACCACCAAACCCCGCAAAAAAACCAAACGCGCGCCCCGTGGCCTGAATCGCGAACAAGCGCTCGACCTTTTCGCCCGCCTGGCCCAGGACCGCCCCGACCCCAAGACCGAGCTGAACTACACCAACCCCTTCACACTGGTGGTTGCCGTGGCCCTGTCGGCCCAGGCAACGGACGTCGGGGTGAACAAGGCAACCGCGAAACTTTTCGAGGAAGCGGACACACCGCAGAAAATGCTGGATCTGGGGGAGGATCACGTTCGCGACCGGATCAAGACGATTGGCCTGTTCCGTAACAAGGCCAAGAATGTCATTGCCCTATCGAACATGCTGATCGAGGACTTTGGCGGCGAGGTTCCTGCTGACCGCGACAGTCTGGTCAAACTGCCCGGTGTTGGCCGCAAGACCGCCAATGTGGTCCTGAACGAGGTTTTTGGACAGCCGACCATTGCCGTGGACACGCATATTTTCCGCGTCTCGAACCGCACCCGACTGGCGCCGGGCAAAAATCCGGACGAAGTTGAAGCGCGGCTCGAGAAAATCACGCCCGACACGTTCAAACTGGGCGCCCATCACTGGCTGATCCTGCACGGACGTTACTTGTGCAAGGCTCGCAAACCGGAATGCTGGCGCTGTCCGATCGAGGACATCTGCCAGTTCAAGGAAAAGACGCCGGCGCCCGGTTAGGCCTTGCCTATGATGCTACCAGTGTTACTCTTCCAGGGGTTGAACAAGACAAAAATACCTCATTATGAAATTCGTGTTGTTCGGCATTGCTCTGGGGCTTATCGCACAAGATTCGACGGACGACAGGCCGTCATCTTGGACACACTCTCAGTCCATGCTGGATACAGGTGTAGGCTTTTCAGCCATCCGGTGGAATGGCGAGGGTGAAACCCCGCGCACGCTGATCATCTTTCTTGGCGGTACCGAGGGGGGATATTGGGCAGGGCCCTTGTTCTGGCAGTTTGTGAATGAAGGCTACTCGACTGTTTCGATCGCGTATCACGGGATTGAAGGAACACCGGATCAGCTGGTGGGGCGCCCGCTTGAACCAGTCTTCGATACTGTTTCGCAGGTGATCGCAGCCAATCATCACGATGGTGATGGTTGCGCAATAATCATTGGGACATCGAAAGGGGCAGAGCTCGCGCTATTACTCGCTGCATATGAAACAGAGCTCAATCATTCAGATCGCAAATTCGTTGACGGAGTGATCGCGCTCGCACCATCTCATGTCGTTTGGCAAGCACCTCACATACGCTTTGACCGGCGGTCCAGCTGGTCCTTGGCAGGTGAGGAGATGGCGTTCGCACCCTACCCTTGGCTCTCCAGCGGTATCGCCGCGGCGTTCTCTGACATCCGGATGACGCGCCGACTATTGCTTGACGGCTTGCGCAATGAGGCCGCCGAAAACAGCGCCAGGATCCCGGCGGAGCGGATCGATGTTCCAACGGTTTTGTATTCATCGCCCGGAGATCCGGTCTGGCCAGCTGATATTATGGCTGAACGTCTTATTGCGCGACTAGAGGAAACCAGCGGGCAACATGCGCTCGTACATCGCTCTTTGACGCTTTCGGAGACTGACAATGCCCATTTCATCGCGTCTGATTCAGCCGCGCGAAATCTGATTATCGACGACGCCCAAAAAATGATTGAGCAAGCGATTGCTGAAGAACGGTGTGAAGCAGACTTACCCTGACCGTTTCACGGCTCCTTGCTTCGCCCTGTAATCTCGCGCTGTGCAGCCATGCTCCTCCTTGAACGCCTTGTTGAAGGTCACCCGGTTGGAAAAGCCGGATTCCATGGCAATGCGCTCCAGCGACAGGTGGCAAGCCGGGTCCTCGATCAAGGCGCAGGCATGCTGGATCCGATAACGGTTCACCAGCTTGTAGAAATTCGTGCCCATATGCTGGTTAATCACCTGCGAGACCGTATGGGCCTTGATATCAATGCGAGCGGCAAGTCGTGTCAGCGTCAGCTTCTCATCGAGATAGAGCTGATCTTCCAGCAACGCATGATCGATCATTTCAGCGACCTCACCCGCTGCGCTCTCCGGAAGCGCTGAATGCAGATACTTTACCGTCGCCGGTTCATCCAAAGCGACCGCCGCCGGCGCCGCCAGGCGTGTTTCCGCCAGCGACCGCTCCTCCCTCGAGACGAGGAAACGCGAGACATGCAGCCCCAGATATCCCATCGCCATGACAATGCCGGCAATAAACAGGAGCCAGATCTGGCTGACATGATCCAGCGCTCCGAGGCCAAAAAACTGCTTGGCAACAAAAAGCACGACCCAGACCGCCTCCAGCAGGATCAATGCAGCGGCCAACAAACGGATCTGGCGCAGGACGGCCCCGGAATCATCGGCTCGCAGGTCATCAATCGTCACCGCAAAGCGGTCCAGCTCGCGCCAGCTTGCGTAAAGATAGCTCGCTAAATGCACCTTGACCGCGAGGAAGAGCATGATCGTGCCCATCGGCATGACGTATTCGGTCGTGGATGCCTGTGCCGCTTCATCCGCAGCACGCTTCTGCGCGGCAGAGCGGAAGAGAAAGGGCGCGTAATAGAGCCAGACGACAATCGCTGGCAGCAAGTTCAGCGCCCAGGTCCTGAGATCCCAGACCGACTGGCCTGTCATGCGACGCACATACTGAAAAAAGACGGGACCCAGGAAGAGAACCATCATCGGAAGCCAGCCAACTGCGTGTGGCATCACCGGATAAAGACCACCGTGAATGACACCGCCCTCGAACAGGCTGTAGGCCAGAAGCCCGATGACAATGGCCAACAGGAGCCCGGGTGCTTCCGCACCCGATTTTCGGACCAGCGAGACCGCCAGAAACAGCGCGTGGCTGAACGCTGCAAAGTAAACAATGGGCAGAAGTGAAGAGGTCATTCCTGTCTTCTAAGCGGTAGTTTCAGCCCTTCCAACAGCTGGAAACGACAAACTCAAACCAGATTATCAACTGGTCCGGCGATCTGCTTCAGGAAGACAACAGCCAGCGCGACCTTCCTCTCGTTGGCTCTATCCCCGCGCCACCTTGTCGAGGAGCCCATGCGAAACTTTTTGTGCCGCCTACTGTCCGTATCAGCGATCGCGCCATTCATAGCCGCACCGGCGTCCGCTGATCTGTATCGTCACATCATGTTCCGTGAGAGCCCATATGCCCCTTACCGGGGTATTCACGAGCTCGACCCAAATCTCTCCGACGAGGTGGCGCATTTCGATTTCGACCATGATGAACAGGGCCGCCTGGTCGCCATAACCCACCAGATGGGGGATGTCGTGATCGCCAATAACGGCAATTGGGACAGTTTCATCTGGTTCGCTCCGCAGGTGCGGATCGCCTATGGCGACAATACTGAGACCCATACATACTTCAACGCGACAGGCGAGCAGATCCACGCTCATGGTCGCGTCTGGCAAGCGCGATATACCCTGGACGCTGACGGGCGACGGGTCGCGCTGGCCTTCTTCGACGAGGACGGCGAGCCAAGCGAAAACGCATGGAATGTGCATTCCTATGACTGGCGCCCGTCGGATGACGGTCACATCTTCGAACGCCGCTACAATCTGGCGGGCGAGATGCAGCCCATCCGCCCCGTCTTCCACTTTTACGAAGTGAAACTTGAATACGATACAGACGGCCGTATCGCCTTTGTCAGGAACTATGGGACGGACCACACCCCGACAAACAACGACAGTGGTGCCGGTATCGACCGCATCACCTATGATCTCGATGGCAATTTCGTGCGCTGGCAGGTCTACGACACGCAAGGCAATCCGGTTGAGGGCAACCGCCCGATGGTGCATCTGGGTGAGCACCTCTACGACGATGACGGCAACAAGATCGGCCTGCGCGGTTTTGACCGTTATGGCAATGAAATCCCCTTCGCGTCGGGCGAGCTCTACTCCCTGAACGAATACGACAGCCGGGGTTTCCGAACCGATTATCGTACGTTCAATACACAGCGAGAGCAGGGCATGCACCTGCGCTACCGCTTCAATGAGGAAACGCTCCGGTCGGAGGAAATCAGGGCATTGTCAGATGATGGCCGAACGGTCAGCCATCCCGCGCTGGGTGGCGCGGCGATCATTCGTTTCGGCACGGACGAACATGGCGCTCGTCGGATGGAGCGCCTGAATCCGGACGGTTCCGACTTCCAGCCGGATGCCGACTAGCCTGATACCAGCGCCTTGAGCGCGATCGCGAAATTCTCACCGATCTTCGGGCCCTGTTCTGGGTAGAGATAGGGCTCGATAAGCTCCAGCTCTATGAGCGCGAGCTTGCCATCCAGTCCGCGCAGCATGTCAATGCGAGCATAAAGAAGCTCTCCTTCAACGCTCTCCAGGACGGATTGTGCCAGCGCCAGTTCATCGTCGCTCGGATGGTGGATGCTTTCGGAGCCTCCATATTCCGACTGTACGCGGTAATCCCCTTTTGCGGGACGCTTCAGGGCGCAGTGCGAGAACTGTCGATTGAAAAACAGGAATGCGTATTCGCCTTCTTCCGAGACCGAAGGCAGAAATGGCTGGATCATACACTCTGCTGGCGGCAGCTTGTCTGCGCTCGGCAATGTATCGCCCTTGCGAACCCGGGCTTGACGCCAGGCCCCGGCACCCAGGACCGGTTTGACAACCACATCGTCGCAACCCAGTGCTGCGAACGCCGGGTTGATGATCTCCGGCGTCGCTGAATCCGCCCAAACGGTCGGGATCATGGGCGCGCCGCGATCCGCCAGGTCTTTCAGATAAGTCTTGCGCTTGTTCCAGCGCACAACATCAAGCGGGTTGAGAAGGCGGCTGTGCTCTGCGCAGCGGGTCAGACAATCGCCGAACGCCTCCGGCTTTTCCATATAGTCCCAACACGTGCCAACCACGATGGCGTCATAGACAGCCGGTTCGAAATCCGGACTGTCCCAGATACGTGCTTCCAGCTGTATGCCGGCGTTTGCGCAGGCGGGCTGCAAGGCGTCGAATTCGAGGTCGTGCTCCCAATGGTCCTTTCGAGCATCGGGGCTGGACTTGAACATGCAACTAGCAGTGAGGAAGGCGATACGCATGAGCTGACCTCAAATTGGATCCAATGACGAACGCTCCGTACGCCTTCATCTTCGTGCCTGCAAGGCTTGCCCTGATTGCACGCTGCGATTAACCCTCTGACACACTTGTTCCATCGCGCCCAGGCGCCAGCTCCGGATGAACCGAATGTCCCAATCTCGTTATGATGTCCTCGCTGTCGGCAATGCCATCGTCGATGTTCTGTCCCCAGCGACTGATACCTTTCTGGAAAGTCAGGGCATTCCCAAGGGTGCGATGAACCTGATCGACGAGGCGCGCGCGACCTCGCTCTACGCGGTTATGGAACCGGGCAAGGAAGCCTCGGGCGGTTCTGCGGCCAACACTGTCGCCGGAATTGCCTCTATGGGCGGCAAGGCAGCCTATATCGGCAAGGTCGCTGATGATCAGCTGGGCGATATCTTCTCGCATGATATTCGGGCCATCGGCGTTGATTTCGACACACCTCCGCTCAAGGATGGTCCAGCTACGGCACGCTGTCTTATCAATGTAACCCCGGATGCCCAGCGTTCCATGTCGACTTTTCTGGGCGCGGCCGCTCTCGTCACCGAAGAAGACGTTGCAGCAGACGCTGACAAATTACGCGCCTCCTCCATCATCTATCTGGAAGGCTATCTCTTTGATCGCGAGGAGGCGAAACGAGGCTATGTTCATGCAGCCGAGCTCGCCGCTGCAGCGGGCAAGCGCACAGCGCTGACGCTGTCAGACCTGTTCTGCGTCGATCGCCATCGGGCGGCCTTCCGTCATCTCGTGGCCAATCACATCGACATCCTGCTCGCCAACGAAGCAGAGATCACCGCGCTCTACGAGACCGATGATTTTGACGAGGCAGTACGCCTTGTCGGCCAGGACGTTGACGTCGCTGCCATCACGCGCAGTGAAAAGGGCGCCGTCATGGTGCGCGGAACGGAAGTCGTGTCGGTAGCCGCTGCTCCGGTTGAAAAACTGGTCGACACAACAGGTGCCGGCGATCTGTTTGCCGCCGGATTTCTGTTAGGGCTTGCCCGTGATCTGACCCTCAAACAGGCGGGTAGGATGGGTGTTATCTGCGCTTCAGAGATCATTTCACACTTCGGTGCGCGTCCGGAGACTGTTTTGAAATCTCTAATTGAGGAAGGCGGAATCGATCTCGAGTAAAGAAGGTCTAAACGCGTAAACTCAAATTTAGCGAAAAAAATCAGGGCTATTAACCACACCTCAAATGGTTGGTGACAGATTACTCCGTGATAAAGGGGCCGATTACAAAATCAGCCCCGAATAATGGTGGAGTAAACACGGTCAAAAAGACCGTGGTGTGGGGTAAAAATGGCACCCATCCGCAAAGCGGTGTCGAGAGTCATGCGTTCACTCGTGATGAAGTTCACACTTCTCACCGGCGCCCTGATTTTCGCAACGACATTAATGCTGATGACGCTGGAAAGCGTGTCCGCGCAGCGCGAGACGCGTAACCTTCTGATTGATCGCAATGTCGCGACACTCAGTTCCGCCGCCAGTCGGCTCGCGGACAGTTTCAGCTCCCGCGATGTCGAGTTTGTTGGCGCTTTCCTGACTGAATTGCGCGACAACATGAGCGCAGACGAAATCTATGCGGTAAACAATCGGCGCGAGATGTTCGTGGAGGCACTCGCTGATCCGGCCAGCGCCGAGACAATCCGCACGTCCGCACTGGCCGTGTCGTCTCTGGGCGCAGGTGATATTCGTCACGAGCTGGATGGAACAACCCTTCAGCTTGCTGTTCCCGCTTACACCAGCCAGCGTCGCCTTTCGGGCGTAATCTATGCCCGGCTTGAGCTGACCGAGCTGGTTGCCTCCCGAAATGACATGATCAAGCGCCAGGCCCTGCTGGCCCTCTTTGCTCTGGGCATATTCCTGCCGCTGGCGGCCTTGCTGGTTGGTCGTGCACTGCGCCCGATCCAGACCCTGACCGAAGCCGCGCGTCATGCCTCTTCCAAGACGCTGGATACACGCATACGCATCAATACCGGCGACGAGCTGGAAGTACTGGCCAACGCCTTCAACCGCATGTTTGCTCGCCTCGATGGCAATCTGAAACGCATTCATCGCCTGGCCTATGTGGATATGGTCACCGAGCTGCCGAACCGCGAACGTTTCCGCAAGGAAACCGAACGGGTCGCGCGCCGTGCCCTGGAAGAAGATCATACAGGTGCCGTTCTTTTCATCGATCTCGACAGGTTCAAGCGTGTCAATGACAGTCTGGGTATCGGGGAAGGAGACCGCCTTCTGGAGATGGTCGGACGCCGTTTGAAGGAAGTTGTGCGAGGTTGCGATCTGGCCGCCGGTCGCATGGATGATCCATCCATGGTCGCGCGCCTTGGGGGCGACGAATTCACCGCACTCCTGCCGAAGATTGATGACAGCGCAGATGCGGCCCGCGTCGCAAACAAACTGGTCGATGCCATCCGCCTGCCGTTCGAGATCGGTGGTCACCAGGTCTTCCTGGGCGCCAGTATCGGCGTGTCTGTCTTCCCGCAGGATGGGGCTGACCCGGAAACGCTGATGCGCCATGCCGACCTGGCGATGGCTCATGCCAAGCGGGCCGGCGGAGCTGCCGCGCAATTCTTTGAACCAACCATGAATCAGTCCGCTTTTGAGCGCCTGGTGCTGGAAAACGAGCTGCGGGATGCTGTCCAAAAAGACGAGCTCGTTGTCTTCTATCAGCCGAAAGTCCTGATGAAGGATGGCTCAATTGCAGGTGCCGAAGCGCTGGTTCGCTGGCGACACCCAACGGCTGGCCTGCTGTCTCCGGGCGCATTCATCGAGGCGGCCGAGGAATGCGGACTCATTGGCGAAATCGGCGACTGGGTCCTGCGCCGGGCCTGCAATCAAGCCGCTGCTTGGCGTGCTGCCGGCCTTGAAATCCCCGTCGCTGTGAACGTCTCGGCCATGCAGTTCGAGCGCGAAGGCTTCTCCCAGAGCGTTCTGGAGGCCCTTGAAGACGCGGATCTGCCGCCGCACCTGCTGGAACTGGAACTGACCGAATCCGTTGCCATGGAAAACCCGGAACGCGTGATCGAACAGGTTCAGCCGCTGCGTGACAAGGGCGTGAATTTCGCCATCGATGATTTTGGCACCGGTCATTCATCGCTGGCTTATCTGACGCGCATGCCATTTGACGTGTTCAAGATCGACATGAGCTTTGTGCGTCACATGACCACGGATCCGCACGCACGGATCGTCGTCGAGACGATCCTGGCCATGGCCAAGTCCCTGAAGCTTGAAACAGTGGCCGAAGGCGTGGAAACACCTGAACAGATGGCGATGCTCAAGGCCATGGGTGCCACCCTGGCCCAGGGCTTCCTCTTCGGTCGACCAATGCCGTATGACCAGTTCATGGACTATGCCGAGGACGCATTTGTACCGCGAGCCGTGGGTGAATAGGACCTGATCCCGCACACCGTTCTGGTTCATGGGGTTGATCCCGAGGGCCGGATTGGCCAAATGCTTGGTTTCACGTGAAACGGAGCTGCCAGCATGACCCAGGATTACGCAGACGCCTCTAAATGGCGCGGAACCACAATCTGCGCAGTTCGCAAGGGCGGACGGCTGGTTATTGCAGGTGACGGCCAGGTCTCGATCGGCCCCACCGTGATGAAAGGCAATGCCAAGAAAGTCCGCCGCCTGGCAGGTGGCCGCGTCGTTGCAGGCTTTGCCGGAGCCACCGCCGATGCATTTGCGCTGTTCGAACGCCTGGAAGCAAAGCTGGAACAACACCCCGCACAGCTTGCCCGCGCCTGCGTGGAACTCGCCAAGGACTGGCGTACGGATCGCTATATGCGCCGCCTTGAAGCCATGCTGATCGTGGCCGACGCAGAGGCCACCTTTCTGCTAACCGGAGCGGGTGATGTCCTGGAACCCGAAGACGGTGTGGTGGCGGTTGGATCAGGCGGGAATTATGCGCTGTCGGCCGCTCGCGCGCTGATGGACTATGAAGACGATCCGGAGATCATTGCCCGCAAGGCCATGGCCATCGCCTCACGCATCTGCGTCTACACCAATGACAACCTGACAGTTGAGACAATCGAGGAAAACTAGGTCGGCTTCTTCCAGAACTGATCGCGATCAAGCACGCCTTCAGCCCATAAATTGATGATAAGCGTCGTCAACAACAGCTGGATAATCAAGATAGGCCCGAATGTCGGGAAGCCGGCAATTCCGTTGAACAAGACGTTTGTTGACAGGATCAGGCTGTCGATCCGGTACAGAATAAACGAGATGAGGAAAACCGGTACGGCCAGTGCGCTGCGGCGGTACATCAGCCCTACACTGATCCAGGACAGCGCGAGCGAAGAATAAAACGCAACTTGCTGCTGCCAGTTCAGCGAAGCGAAGAAGCCGTAAGCATCCCAGTTCCACAAACCCTCTGGCCAAACACGCATCATGCCCAGTAGCTCGATCAGCGCCCAGCCGGTCGAGTAGACACTCATGGCGACAAGCAGCCCCAAGGCAAAGCCGAACAGGCGGCGGTTACGGACCGAGGCAGTGGATTTGGATGTTCGGGGCTTTTCCTTGGACCCTGTTGAATCAAGCTTCATCATCGCCCGAATCTGTCGCTTTTGTCCTACGTTGTTAAAGCCTTCCAGGCATTGGTTTATGACTTGGCGAAGACTTGGTCGTCATTGCGAAAACATTTGAACTCCAGGGTATTTCCGGCCGGATCACGCACGAAAAACGTGCCTTGCTCACCTGCAAGGCCAGCAAACCGGGTATAGGGCTCGATTACAAAGTCACTGTCGGCTTCACGAAAACGATCGGCCAGAGCTTCCCAGTCATCCCACTCCAGGATGACACCGAAATGCCGAACAGGGACGTGTTTGCCATCAACCTGGCCTGTTTGGGCCGGCACGCACTCCTCCGGCGCCAGATGCGCCACAACCTGGTGCCCGAACATATTGAAATCAATCCAGCTTTTGGAAGACCGCCCTTCCGGGCACTGCAACAGACCCGCATAAAATCCACGGGCTGCCTCCAGATCATCAACTGGAAAGGCGAGATGGAAACGGGGTCGGGTCATAACGGATCTCACATCAGGACTGGTTTTGCATCGGCGCTCTGATTACATCCTTATCACCGAACAACAAATGGCTCGCCCAATGACTGACTTCACGCCCCGCGAAATCGTTTCCGAACTCGACCGCCACATCGTGGGACAGGCCGAGGCCAAGAAAGCCGTTGCTATTGCCCTGCGCAATCGTTGGCGCCGGCGCCAACTGGACGCGGACCTGGCGGAGGAAGTAACGCCGAAAAACATTCTGATGATCGGCCCGACGGGAGTTGGCAAAACCGAAATTTCCCGTCGCCTGGCCAAACTGGCCCACGCGCCTTTCATCAAGATCGAGGCGACCAAGTTCACGGAAGTCGGTTATGTCGGTCGCGATGTCGATCAGATTGCCCGCGATCTGGTGGAAATCGCCATCAGCCTGGTGCGCGAGAAAAAGCGGGAAGAAGTCAAAGCCAAGGCCCATGCGGCCGCGGAGAACCGCGTTCTGGAAGCCCTTGTTGGACCGACCGCAAGCGAGTCTACACGCGAAATCTTCCGCAAGCGCCTGCTCGCCGGCGAACTGGACGACAAGGATGTCGAAATCAAGATCTCCGAGACCAGTTCCCCGTTGCAAATGCTCGACATTCCGGGAATGCCCAGTGGCGGTGGAGGTGCGGGCGTCCTCAATCTCGGCGATCTGCTTGGCAAGGGTTTTGGCCAGCAAACCAAGACCAGCCGCATGAAAGTCAAGGATGCCTATGAACCGCTGATCAACGAGGAAGCCGACAAGTTGATCGATGACGCCCAGATCACCGCTGAAGCGATCAAACTAGCGGAAAATGAAGGCATTGTTTTTCTTGATGAAATCGACAAGATCGCCGCACGATCCGATGCCCGTGGCGGTGATGTGAGCCGGGAAGGCGTTCAGCGTGATCTTCTGCCATTGATCGAAGGGACCACCGTCTCGACCAAACATGGAGCGGTAAAAACTGATCATATCCTCTTCATTGCATCAGGCGCATTCCATGTCGCAAAGCCTTCCGACATGCTGCCGGAATTACAGGGTCGCCTGCCGATCCGTGTTGAATTGTCGGCGCTGACAAAAGCCGATTTCCGTCGGATTCTTACCGAGCCGGAAGCCAGCCTGATCCGCCAGTACACAGCCCTTCTGGAAACCGAAGGCGTGACGCTGGAGTTTAGCGAAGACGCGATTGATGCGATTGCCGGCCTGGCCGCCGATGTCAACTCTACTGTCGAGAATATCGGCGCCCGGCGCCTCCAGACCATCATGGAGAAGCTGGTGGAGGACATTTCCTTCACCGCCTCCGATCGTGATGGCGAAACGATCGCAATCGATGCGGGTTATGTCCGTGAACATGTCGGCGAACTGGCCAAGAACGCAGATCTGAGCAAGTTCATCCTCTAGGGCAGGATGCGATGAACCTGGTCCTCGTGCTCAGCGCCAACCTACAGAGCCGGGGGCTAACCGTTACGGTTTTGATTGCCGCGCCCTGAGGGTGACGTAGAAGGCGCCAGCCCCACCATGACGAGCGTGAGAACTCGAATACCCTGACACCCACTGACGTAATGTCGAATTTGACAACCATTCTGGTAGTTTACGGCGCAAAACACCGGGCTCTTCTGGGTATTCCCAAGGCTCGGAAGCCTCCGTTCTGGGTTTTATTCCCTTGCCCGTAATAACAAGCACATTGCGATATCCCTCACGCCACGCCATGCGCAGGAAATGTGTAAGTGCACTCAAAGCCTGGGCCTGGGTCAGACCGTGCAGATCAATCCGCGCATCCAGCTCCAGCTTGCCTCGGCGATGGCGGCGCTCTGCACCCCGGTCAACAGGAACGGGTTGATGGTGGTGCGGCGGATGAGGATGAACGGTGCGTTTCGTGGGGATTTTGGCTGTCTTCCTGGCCGGCATCGCCGATTTGGCTTTCGGGCCGGGCCTTGTCGGCCGGGCCTTCGCATCTGCAGATTCATCCTCAAACACGCGTTGCCGGCTTTCATCGATCGGTGTGACCGATCGCGCGATCTTGCGCCATTCCGCCTTTTCACCCGGGCTGAGTACACGTTTGCGGATCATCGGCGCGGCCTAGGCTGGCGGGGTCGCATCAATGATGCGCTGAGCAACTGCGGTCGGCAACAGGACGTACCAACTGGCCTGAGCACGGGTCCTGCCAGCTCGTCGTTCAGCGGTATCACCCCAACCCCAGAAGAAATCACCCCGGATCGGGCCATTGATTGCACCACCGGAGTCCTGCGCGACAACCAATCCGGACCAGGTGTCCAGTTCCGGTAAGTCTGCCGTCAACCAGACCGGTACGCCATGCGCATGATGTGCCGTATCAACAGCAATGGATGCCATGGGTGTCAGCGATACGCCGGACGACCCGGCCGGCCCCAGGTCCGGCGCGTTCAACGCCTGGGTCTGAAAGAAGACATAACGCGGGTTCACCGCAAAGAGTTCGGCGGTAGCCTGCGGACCATTTTCGTCGAGCCAGCGTTCGATCCCCTGTTTGGATGCCGCGTGACGCTCCAGTTCTCCGCGTTGTATCAGTTCTCTGCCGATCGAACGGTAGGGCAGGCCATTATGTGCTGCGAACGCTGCGCGTTCCTGCTGACCATCCAGATACACCAATCGCCCAGAGCCCTGAATCTGGAGAAAAAAAACGTCGATCGGGCGACCCCAGGCAATGACGTCACCTCGATCCAGACGCTCGATCTGATCTCGATCGCGATAAAAAACGAGCTCGCCATCCTCTACTCGT
>CBFHQE010000041.1:0-21547 GCA_965657935.1 Maricaulis sp.
CGTCCTGTTGCGGCGCGTGCTTTCGGGTGGTGTGTCTGTGGAGGACGCCGATGAACACCGCAGGCGGTTTGGCTGCGAGGCGCTTTAGCCCCCATGGCTTTCCAAACGTCATCCCTGCGAAGGCAGGGACCCAGTTCATAAGGCTGGGTCCGGCTCCAGAAAGCGCTAGCGCGTGAAACATCGCGCTCGACGAACTGGGCCCTGATCGTCATCAGGGTGACGGTTCATCTGCGTCCAGGATGAAGGTGAACCGACCGCCTCGGCAGGCCGGTTGGTCAGGGAAACGAAGGCGTTCAACGGCTCTGATGATTGAAATCTCAATCAATCGAGTCGGTGCGTCTGTTGTGATGTTGGCGGTTTCCCCCACCTCCGTAACATCGAAAACGGCATCGACGGTCACTGGAAGGTCGATCCCGCTCTCCCAATGCCATCCCATTCTTGGTGAGATCATTTCGATAGGTTCCGGCAACACCTCCGGACACGCCGGCAAATCACCGGCCTGTGCCAGGAGTGCCAGCGCCAGCAGCATCAGTGCGCCTCACCCCAGGTCGCGCCGGCCTTGGCGTCGACGTCCAGCGGGACGGAAAGTTCCAGGGCCGGGCGGCAGGCTTCTGACATGATCTTCTTGGTCAGGGCGATGAGGTCATCGGCCTGGTTTTCAGGGACTTCAAAGACCAGTTCGTCGTGCACCTGCAACAGCATGCGCGCATCCAGATTGGCCTGGTTGAGGGCGTCCGGCATTCTGATCATGGCGCGGCGGATCACATCGGCAGCCGAGCCCTGGATCGGGGCGTTGATGGCCTGGCGTTCCGCGAACATGCGCATGTTGGGATTCTTGTCGCGGATGGACGGGAAATGGGCGCGGCGGCCGAAGATCGTCTCGACATAGCCGGTCTCCTTGGCCTCGGTTTTCATGCGGTCCATATAGTCGGCAATGCCCGGGAATTTCTCGAAATAGGCGTCGATGAAGGCCTTGGCTTCCTCACGCGAGACATCGATCTGATTGGCCAGACCAAAGGCCGAGATGCCATAGATAACGCCGAAATTGATCGCTTTTGCCTTGCGACGCACCATCGGGTCCATGCCCTCTAGGGGCGTGTCAAAGACTTCCGACGCCGTCATGGCGTGGATGTCGACACCATTCCTGAAGGCGTCTTTCAGGGCATCCACACCGGCAATATGCGCGAGCAGGCGCAGCTCGACCTGGGAATAGTCCGCCGCGACCAGGACATTGCCGGGCTCGGCGATAAAGACTTCGCGGATCTTGCGGCCTTCCTCGGTGCGGATCGGGATGTTCTGCAGGTTCGGATCGGTCGAGGACAGGCGTCCCGTCGTGGTCGAGGCCAGCGAGAAAGAGCCGTGCACGCGCTTGGTCAGCGGATTGATGTGCGAGATCAGCGCGTCGGCATAGGTGGATTTGAGCTTCTGGAACTGGCGATATTCCAGCAGCGCCACCGGCAGGGCATGTCCCTCGGCGGCCAGGCTGTCGAGCACGGCGGCATCGGTCGACCAGGCACCGGTCTTGGTCTTCTTGCCACCCGGCAGGCCCATTTCGCCGAACAGGATCTCGCCGATCTGTTTGGGAGAACCCAGATTGAACTCGCGACCCGCCGCTTCGTGGGCGGTGGCCTCGGCTGCCATCATTTTCTGGGCGAAGTCAGACGAGAGGCGGTGCAGCTGGTCCGGATCGACCTTGATGCCGGCGCGTTCCATGTCAGACAGAACCTGCGGCATGGGCCGTTCCAGCGTCTCGTAAACCGTCGCCTTTTTCTTGGCGACCATGGCCGGTTTCAGGATCTCCCAAAGGCGCAGGGTCACATCGGCGTCTTCCGCCGCATATTCCGTGGCCTTGTCGAGCGCGACCTTGTCGAACGAGATCTGGGATTTGCCGGTGCCGCAGACATCCTTGAAGGACAGGCAGGTATGGCCCAGATGGCGCTCGGCCATGGCATCCATGCCATGTTTTTCCAGGCCCGCCGCCATGACATAGGAGATCAGCATCGTGTCGTCATAGGGCTGGACGTTGATGTCATAACGGCCAAAGACGGCGAGATCGTATTTGAAATTCTGGCCGATTTTCAGGATGGTCGGGTTTTCCAGCATCGGTCGCAGCACATCGAGCGCGACCTGCATGGGGATCTGTTCCGGTGCCTTGCCGGTATCGAACATGTCGCCGCAGCCTTGCGGGTCGACATGGGCGAGCGGGATGTAGCAGGCCTCGCCCGGTGCGGTCGCCAGGCTGACCCCGACCAGGCCGGAGGCGGTGGCGGAGAGGGCGTCCGTTTCGCAATCCACCGCGACAATGCCCACCTCTTCACAGCGCGCGATCCAGCGTTCCAGATCGGCCATCCTGGTCACGCACTCATACTTGGACCGGTCAATCGGTGCGGTGGCATCACCGGTCTCGTCCGCGACCGGTCCACCCAGCGCTTCTTCAACCTTGCGGGTGAAGGTGCGGAACTCCATGCCCTTGAGGAAACCGACCAGGGTTTCCGGATCCGGGTCCGACATGCCGAACTCTTCCAGCGGCGTATCGATCGGCGTGTCGACCTTCAGCGTCACTAGGTCACGGGAGATGCGCGCATCATCGGCATGATTGAGCAGTTTCTCGCGGCGGCCCTTCTGCTTGATCTCCTCGGCCCGGGCGAGCAGCGTATCAAGATCGCCATATTCATTGATCAACAGGGCCGCGGTCTTCACTCCGATCCCGGGGACACCCGGAACATTGTCGACACTGTCGCCGGCCAGCGACTGGATATCGATCACCTTGTCCGGACCGACGCCGAACTTTTCGTGCACTTCCGGGGCCTGGATGCGCTTGTTTTTCATGGCGTCGAACATGGTGATCTTGTCCGAGACCAGCTGCATCAAATCCTTGTCCGAGGAGACGATGGTGACGTCCGCGCCCTTGGCCTCGGCCTGGCGGGCATAGGTCGCGATCAGGTCATCCGCCTCAAAGCCTTCCTTCTCGATGGAGGGCGTGCCAAAGGCGCGCGTCGCATCGCGGATGATGGAGAATTGCGGCACCAGGTCCTCCGGTGCGGGCGGACGGTGGGCCTTGTATTGCGGGTACATGTCATTGCGGAAGGACTTGCCGGAATGATCGAAAATCACCGCCAGGTGCGAGGGCTGATCCGGTCCCTTGAGGTCCTCCAGAAGCTTCCACAACATGTTGCAGAAGCCCTGCACTGCTCCCACCGGCGTGCCGTCCGACCGGGTCAGCGGGGGCAGGGCGTGATAGGCGCGGAAGATATAGCCTGACCCGTCGATCAGATAGACATGACTGTTCTCGTCGACCGGTTTCGTGATGGCCATTCCGCTTCCCCTCGTCTGAGTCGCCAAACACTAGCGCGCGTTGCCAGCCGGGAGAATGCCGAGCTGCTGAGATTGCTGACAGAGGGGTGGCGGGAGGGGATATCTTCCCCTCCGGGGAAGTGGGCTCGCCGAAGCCGTAGGCGCAGGCGAGGTCGAAGGGGACGAGCGTAGCGAGTATGCCACCGCGTTTCGGATCACCTCTACAGTGAGGAGGGTCGGGAGCATAACCCTGTAAGGCCCCATCTCGGCATGAGGTTTAAGGGGGAAAGGGGGCTGAACCCCGATTGCCTCACCCCGCCCTGTCATCGCCCGGACGCCCGTTGCGCAGCTACTGCCGGGTGACGCGAGCGAGGAGGGACAGGGCACACCTCAATCACCACAGACATAACGTGCGCCAGCTGATAGCTTGCGCATGAGTTGAGTTGGGGGAAGCATGAAGCTCTTGTTCCGCGGATTTCTGGTCGTTCTGGTAGTTTGGTTGGTGGGCGCTTACTTCGTGCCGAAACGCATGCAGGATGGGCCGTTGGGGTATGCGATGGCGCTGCACCCTGGCTATTGGATCGATCTATTGGCGGAAAACTGCGTGGTTGAGCAAAGCCGCTTTCTTGGCGATGGATATGTGCTCAAAGGAGGCGCAGAACGCCTCGAGCGCGCGCACCTCTGCTTGACTGTGGCCAGAACGCTCCCGACCCCGTTTGACGACTCGGGCAGACGCATTCAGCAACACTGGTTGTTGTATCTGAACTTTGCAGGCAGTGGTGCAGAGGCCCTGGACGGATGGCTGCAGCTCGCGCGGGCGGACGACCTCACCTTTGCGTATTGGCCGGAGAGTGACAACGCCTACGCGTGGGAGCGAGCCGTGTGGTCCGCTGCGCGGACCGCGGATCAAGAGCGCGTCACTTCGCTGGGGCTTGAGGCGCTGGCTACCTTGTCGTCGGAGGAGTTTTCGGCGCGCGTTGCGGCTAGTCCGCACTGGGACAGGGCGCTGGCTGCAGTTGGCCACAACGATACGCTTCACCAGATCGTCGATGGTCAGCGAATACCCAACTGGGCGTGGACGCGACTCTCAGTAGCTGAAATGGTTGTCGCAGCTCTGATTGCAGATGGGCGAGCCGAAGAGGCAGTGGAGGTTTTGGAGGCTCTCTATGCTGAGGAACCTTTCGTGTCGGGGCTGTTCGACCTGACTGAGCATCATGCCGCGATGAATTCTGTGCTCGGGGAGGCGCTGGCTGATCGAGCGCGTCTCGAAGGCGCGCTGGCATACTGGCGTCCGATTGTTGAGGGCAACATCTCTCGGCTGTCTGATCCGGACGCCAGATATCCGAACTGGGACATAGAGCCGGCGCTGACACGTACTATCAATCACCTGGAACAACTCGGCAGGTGTGACGAGGCACGAATGGTCGTGGGGGCGCTGCCAATCGGCGCAGATGATCCATTCGGTGACGACTTGCCTGAATACATCGGTCTGACGGCCACTCACAACTGGATGCTCTTTCAGTGTTACGCGGCCTCTATTTCAGCAGATAGCTCAGCAGAGGCGGCGTGCCATCAACTCGATCAATTCGAGGCAGATGTCACATCCGAGCAAGTTGAGGCCCACGGCATGCCGATCTTTGAACGGCCACGTCAGCGCGTCGAACCCTCCGCCTGTTTCCTGAGCGAATAACCGCCTCTCAAACTCACCGTCACCCCGATGAAGATCGGGGCCCAGTTCGTCGAGCACGAGTGTTTCAGAGAAGGGCGCCTTCTGGAGCAGGACCCAGCCTTACGAACTGGGTCCCTGCCTTCGCAGGGATGACGGATGATTTGTGTGGCTCGCCCGCTTTCCACGTCGACCACCCGCTGGACCTTCCCCTCCAGACATGCATGCTGCCGCCAAATCGAGAAGGGATCCGACATGCTGGTGGAGTTTCTGGCGCGATTGTTTGGGGGTGCGCAGGGCGCGGGTGAAAATACCGCGCCGCAATTTGTGCGCCTGGCGCACCCGGTGTCCGACCGCCCTGACAGGCCCGCGAAATTCGGCCGCAGTGCCAACTGGCTCGCTGTGCGTTCTGCTGATCCGCAGGCCGTGGTCGATGCGTTGGGTCTGGAAGATGTCCAGGCCAGCAACTGGGCCTCGGGCCTCAAGATGACGCAGGAGATGAGCGCGGCGGGGTTTGGCAAGCTGGCGATCAATCCGGCGGCGTTTGTGACGCCGGTGATTGATGGCTGGGTGGCGGTGACGACCCGTCATCTTGGCCCGGTTGACGAATTATCTGTTGTCGAGGTGGAAGAGGTGCTCGAAAAGCTCTCCACAAACTTCGGTGAGGCGCAGTATTTCGGCGCCTTTCCCGGAGCAGGCTACATCGCCTGGTATCGCGCCCGCGACGGCAAGCTGACCCGCGGCCTCACCTATGTGGGCCAGGGCGACGGTTTCCTCGACAATTTCGGCGAGACCTCGCCGGAAGAGATCGAGCTGGGCTTTGGCGACCTCACGGGACGTGAACCGGAAGAGATGCAGGATCTGACCCCGGCCGAGGATGATCACCTGCGTGTGGCCGGGCTCTGGAGCTTCAATCCCGACCAGCTGGAAGATCGCGAAGATCTGGAAAAGAGCACGGGGTTGCTGGGGTATTTTGTGGAAGAGTAGTCGCCGCGTTGACGCCGAAGGGCATTCAAATATATTTCGTTTAAGTGTTTGAGCTTGCGCCGACGCGCGCGTCCTCGAAGGCTGCTATGTCGGCGCGAATACGCTCCACATCCCGATGGTCGACTGGTCGCCACCCAAGTTCGCGAATGAGGGTCAAGAATTCTTCCTTTAGTGCTGCTCGCTCTTCAGATGTTGCTTTGAAGGAGCTCTCGAAACTCCCGTATTCCCAAGCACGTGGATTTTCACCGACATTTCGCGTCTTGGCTATCAAATCTCCGGCGTCGATCATTGCACCAGCTCCACCAAGATAATGTTCATCATGGACAAAGTTGTTGAGCAGGTTGCCGTAGGCGACGTGTGCAAAGTTTATGTCTGCCACCAAGCTTCGAAACTTAGGGCTATGATAGAGTTGTCGCAGAAGGTGCGGTGAGTCCGGCACCGGATACTCTTCCTCTGCCGAGCATTCTTCGAATACAGCGGCTTTCTCAGAAATTCTAAGAGTGCCGGGGTTTTTCAGCTTGCCAGGCTGATTCCAATATAAGACCCCGGTTCTAAAACCGCTGGCAAACCCTTCGACGCCAGTCGAGGCGTGAACGCAAGTCGCCGCATCCGGAACGGGCGCGCATCGTCCGCTCAACGTCCGAAGCCAATATACCCGATGGTGCCCGTGATGTGTGACGGCTTCGCCGTCTCGCGGTCGTATCTCGCCTTCAGGTGTTGAAATAGTCTCCCCGGCCGGGAGCGCAGCCAAGGTCTCTTGAAACCATTCAGGTAAATCGAGGTTAGATTGACCCATTCACTCCTCCGCCGCCTTGTCCGCCTCGCGCTTGTTGCGGGCCAGGATGTTCAGCGTCTCCACGAAGAGGGAGAAGGCGATGGCGAAGTAGAGATAGCCGCGCGGGATGTGGAAGCCGAGGCCGTCGGCGACCAGGGCCATGCCGACCAGCAGGATGAAGCACAGGGCCAGCATTTTTGCGGTGGCGTATTTCTCCAGGAAGCCGGCGACCGACTTGGCCGAGGCGACCATGATGATGGTCGAGATGACCACAGCCAGCACCATGACGGCGAGGCGGATGCCTTCCGCGCCATCACCGCCCAGATCGCGGGTCATGCCCACGGCGGTCAGCACACTGTCCAGCGAGAAGACCATGTTGATGGCGGTCATCTGGGCGACCACGATGAACATGGAAGAGACCTTGCCGCCGCCGGCGCCGTGATGCTCGCCCTCGATCGTGTCGTGGATTTCCTCGGTGCCCTTCCACAACAGGAAGAGGCCGCCGCCAAACAGGATCACATCCTCCAGCGTGATATCCATCAGCACTTCGGGATGCTCCGGATCCGCCAGGCCGGCAAACATCTCCGGCAGGGTGAAGAGCGTGGCGTGGGTCAGCCCGGTCAGCCAGACCAGGGCAAACAGCAGGAGGATGCGCATCGCCGCACCCGACCAGATGCCGATATCGCGGCCCTTGGCCTGCTTTTCCTCGGGCAGGCGCTGCGAGGCCACCGAAACAAACACGACATTGTCCACGCCCAGAACGACTTCCAGGAAGGTCAGCGTCAGCAGGGACATCCAGACGGCAGGCGAGGTGAGAAATTCCATCATGGGTCGTCATTCCGGTTGTAGGGGCTTTGTGCACTCCTAACGCGCTGTGCGTGTGATGTCATCCGTGTTCTCGATCTGGCCCGGGCAGAGGGCGAGCGTCCTAGAGGAAGCTGTAGGGGTCGATATCTACCGAGACGCGTACCGAAGGCGGGGTTTTCACGCGCTTGCGCCAGGCACGGACATAGGCGGACATGTCGATGGTCTTGTCAGCGCGCACGAGAACGCGGCGGCGGTGCCAGCCGCGCACGATGGCAAGCGGGGGTTCGGCCGGGCCCCAGATTTCCACGCCATCGGTCACCGGCGCGGCAGCGGCGAAATTGGCGGCAGCGTCTTCGACAGCCTTGGGGTTCATGGCCATGAAGCCGATCGAGGCCATGCGTCCGAACGGCGGCAGGCCCAACATCTCGCGCGCCATGATCTCGGTTTCCAGGAAGGCATCCCGGTCTCCGGCCACCAGCGCCTGGATGGCTTCGTGCTCGGGTTGGTGGGTTTGCAGGAGGGCACGTCCCGGGCGTTCGGCGCGCCCGGCCCGGCCTGCCACCTGGACCAGGGTCTGATAAGTGCGCTCCCCTGCGCGGGGGTCACCGCCTGCGAGGCCCAGATCCGCGTCAATGACACCCACCAGGGTCAGGTTCGGGAAGTTATGGCCCTTGGCGGCGATCTGGGTGCCGACCAGGATATCGATCTCGCTCTTTTCCATGCGTCCGACAATGTCGGCGCCAGAGGAGCTGTCGGAGGAATAGATCTCGACCCGGGCTTCGGGGAAGAGATGGCGTGCTTCCTCGGCGACCCGTTCCACGCCTGGTCCGACCGAAGTCAGGCTATCCTCGGCCTTGCAGCTCGGGCAGAGCTTGGGTTTCGGCATGGAAAAGCCAGTGACGTGACAGACCAGGCGGCCGGTATAGCGGTGCTCAACCAGATAGGACTGGGTGTCGGGCGAGACCATGCGGTGTCCGCATTTGCGGCACAGAACCAGCGGCGCATATCCGCGGCGGTTGAGATAAAGCAGGCTCTGCTCGCCGCGCTCAAGCGTATCGCGCATCGCCTCGATCAGGGGCGGCGACAGCCATCGACCATCTTCGGCCGGGGTCTCGCGCAGATCGATCGTATCGACCGCGGGAAGGATGGCCGCACCTGGCCGGGCGGGGAGGCGGACATGAACATAGCGCCCGGCCTGGGCATTGGTCAGGCTTTCCAGCGAGGGTGTGGCCGAGGCCAGGATGACATTGGCACCTTCCAGCTTGGCGCGGACTACAGCGAGGTCGCGGGCCTGATAGTGCAGGCCTTCTCCCTGTTTATAGGTCGGGTCGTGTTCCTCATCGACGATGATCATCTTGAGGTTGGGGAAGGGCAGGAATAGTGCTGACCGAGCACCGACAACAATGCGCGCACGACCTTCGGCGATCTCGCGCCACGCGCGGCGACGGTTCTTGGGACCCGCGCCGGAATGCCAGAGCGCGGGCTGGGATCCGAAACGCTTCTCAAAGCGGCTGAGAACCGCCTCGGTCAGGGCAATTTCCGGCAACATGATCAGGATCTGGGCGGTGTCGTCCTGTCGCAGCGTTTCGGCGATCGCCTCGAAATAAACCTCGGTCTTGCCAGAGCCCGTGACGCCATCGAGCAAGGCGGACTGGAAGCCGCCGCTCTTGACCAGGCGCCGCAACATGCCAGCAGCCTCGGCCTGAAGCTGGGTGAGCGGCAGGCCGTCCAGCTCCGGGTCAGGTCTGGAAAAGGGTGGATCAACGAGTTTGGTGATCGACCGCAGCGCGCCTGTTTCGGCAAGTCCCTTGACCACTCCCGAGCTGACCCCCGCCTCGCGGGCGATATCAGCCGCGCTGGCTTCGCCCAGGCTCTCCACCGCATCGAGCACTTTTTCGCGGGCGGCGGTCATCCGCGGCGGTTCGGTATCGCCACGCACATAGAGCGTCTCTGTCGGTGAGGGTTTGAGCGCGTCCTGGCTGCGCAGGACAGAGCGCAGGAGAATGCCTGGCGGCTGGACCAGGTAATTCGCAGCCCAGTCGACCAGATTACGTGTGCCCGCCGGGATAGGCGTGCCGTCCATGCGACTTTCCACCGATTTGAGTTCGCGCTCGCCGGGCCCGTCCTTGAGCGCCCAGACCACGCCGTGCGCGCGGCGCTGACCCAGCGGGGCGATCACATGATCGCCCGGTTGCAGGACCACGCCCTCCGGCACCCAATAGTCAAACGCCTCCGGCAGCGGCATCGGAAAAAGGACCGCGGCTCGGGTTTGGGATTTCACTTTCGGCTCGGTCACAGGGCAGAATGTCGATAATGATTCGGTTTGAACGGGCCTTCAAATTGCCCGTCAGCGCCAGAAGAGGCAAAGCCTATGTCCACGACCACTGAGGAAACCCGGCCCGGCAAGCTCGATATCGAGGCGATCCGGGAGTTCCTGATGAGCCATCCGGATTTTATCCGGGAGGATGCCGAACTATTTGCACGCGTCACCGAGAACCCGTCTGCAGACGGCGTGATCGATATTGGCAATGCGGCACGAGACAAGCTGGTGGGCGAGCTTCGACAGTACAAGGCGATGAATGAGAGTATCGTCGAGACGGCCCGTGCCAATCTGGCGATCCAGGCCCAGATCCATGCGGCGGTGCTGGGCTTGTTGGAAGTGGACAGTCTTTCTGGGCTGGATCGCAAGATCTCCAGCCGGCTGACCGGCGCCCTGGGCGTGGATGTCTGCCGTGTGTTGATCGAGGGGCATTCTCCATTGAAGAGCGCGGAATCGATCCTGGGCGCTTCTGAGGGCATGGTCTCTACTATCATGGCTGAGCGTGTCGAGGTGCTGGGCCCGGTCGATGGCGAGCGTGCTCACGAGATCTACGGCCAGCAGGGCGCGCGCATGCGATCGCAGGCGATTGTGCGTCTCGATTTTCATGGTCAGGACGGGTTGTTTGCGCTGGCGGCTCGAGATCCACACCTGTTTCAGTTCGGCCAGGGCACGGAATTGCTCAATTTTCTGGCGCGGGTCACCGAACGCTTGATTGTGCAATGGATGCATCAGCGCTGAAGACCAGCGCGCCGGACGCGCTGACAGCCTTTCTCCAGCACTTGACCGGTGAGCGTCGGCTGAGTCTGAAAACCGTCGATGCCTATCAGCGGGACATTTCAGGGTTTATCGCTTTTCTCACCGCGCATCTTGGCGAGACGGTCTCGTTGCAGACCCTGAGCGTGGTTGGCGTGCGTGATTTCCGGTCCTTCATGGCATCGCGTCGCCAGACCGGGCTCGCGGCACGCTCACTGGCTAGGGAGATGTCGGCGCTGCGGTCATTCTATGCGTATCTGGAGCGTCGCTGGGGATTGTCCAACGCGGCATTATTGCTTGTCGAACTCCCGAAAGTTCCGCGCTCCAAACCCAAACCCGTCAGTGAAACGGCAGCCAGAGACATGGTAGCTCAGGCCAGCGAGCGTGATGTTCCCGACTGGGTCGCTGCTCGTGATGTCGCGGTATTATTGCTGCTATATGGTTGCGGGCTGCGGATATCGGAGGCGTTGTCGCTTACCGGGCGGGATCGCTCGCTGGGCGAGGCGCTGCGCATAACTGGCAAAGGCGGCAAAACCCGGCTGGTACCGGTTCTTCCTGATGTCGTCGAGGCGGTGCGGAAATACGCTGCGCTGGCACCATTTGACTTCGAGCCGGGCACGGCGCTTTTTCGCGGTGTTCGCGGCGGTCCGCTGGGGCCGAGGCCTGTCCAGAAGCTGGTCGAGGAAATGCGAGTTGCGTTGGGTCTGGCGCCGAGCGCCACACCGCATGCCCTGCGTCATGCGTTCGCAACCCACCTCCTGGCGCACGGGGGTGATCTGCGGGCGATCCAGGAATTGCTCGGCCATGCCAGTCTCTCGACCACACAGATCTATGCGGAGGTGGAAACCGACAATCTGCTCAAGCTCTACGACCAGGCACATCCTCGCAGCCAGCACTGACGGGTACATCGGTAGTCATACCGACATTTACGGGCCTGAATCCGGGCTGAGCCGCGTTCCCAATTCCCTCACTTGCATCCGCAAAAGTGCAATTGACACGCTCACCTCAATCTCATACTTTGTAAATCAAAGTACTTGGAGAGTGACTATGAGCCGCGATGCTGACCTGTCCTATTTGCGTGAAATGGCGGAAGCCGGAGAGCGCGCGCCAATCCTGTCGGGCCGCTTTTTTGTTTGGTGGGGCAGTCTGGCTTCGATGGCGCTGATGGCTCATTGGTTCATTCTCACCGGTCGCGCCGGCATGCCGATCGAGCAGGTCGGACTGGTTTGGCTGACCTTTGGTGTGGTCGGGTCGATCGGTTCTGTGGTGCTGCGTCGGGGCATGAGTGTGAAGCCGGGAGCCGGGTCGGCCGGAAATCGCGGTGACCGGGCGGTCTGGAACGCGATGTTCATCTCCATTGTTGCCTATACGCTGGGATTGGTCGCCGCGCTTTCCATGGGCCGCATCGAGCAAACGCTTTTTGATACCATTCCGTTGTTCTCTCTCGCTTCCTACGGCATAGCATTTACAACGGTCGCAGCACTTGGCGGCCCCCGATGGATGAAAACCATGGCGTGGATCAGCTGGATTTTGTGCGCCATTGGCACCAGCTTTATCGGTACTGCGGCGCTCTATCTGTTCTGCATGGTGAGTGTGCTGCTGGTCGCGGTGGTGCCGGGTGTGCTGTTGTTGCGCGCTGAACCTTCCGCAAAGAGCTGATCATGGCAGACGAGTTTGACGCGTCCGGCCTGGACGATGTTATCCATGGCAAGTTGAGACTGGGCCTGATGGCCTATCTCTCCTCGGTGGAGAGCGCGAGTTTCAATGAGCTGAAGGACAAGACAGGCGCCAGCGACGGTAATCTGTCTGTGCATCTCCGCAAGCTGGAGGGCGCGGATTATGTGCGAATCGAAAAGCAGTTCGTGGACCGAAAGCCGCATACCCGGGCAAGCCTGACGTCAGGCGGTCGCAAGGCCTGGCAGGCCTATCTCGCGCACATCCGAACCCTGTTGGGCGACTAGGTCAGGCCGCGGCTTCCCTGGCCGGCCGGTGTTCCCACTCAACGACGTCGCAACCCTCGGCCTCATCGAATCGGGTGTTGAGTAACTGGAAGCCTGCTTTCTCGAGGACGCGGTGTGAAGCATCCCGGTCTGCCCGCGTTACGGCCTTTACGACTTTCACGCTTTCATGGCCATAGGCCCACTCGAGCAGGGTCATGACACCCTCAGTGGCCAGACCCTGTTCGCGATAGGATTGTAGCATGGAATATCCTATCTCGACTGAGCCATTGGCGTCCGGCGGCCCTTTATAGCCGCCACATCCGACCAGGCGGTTGAGCACGGGCGAGATATAGACCCAGGCGTGCCATCCCAAGACCTCAGGCGCCACGGTTGGTCGAACCGCGGCCCACTGCAGCGCATTCTTGTCCATAAGTTCGGGTGGCCAGCTCGGTTCAATCTCCACGCCAAGGGCCTGGAAGAACGCAAGGCGATCATCACGCTGCAAACGGGCCAGCTCGGGGTCGAGTGCGATGAGTCGCAAGCGGGAAGATGCAATCTCGAGCGTCATGTTACCGGTCCTAAGGCCCCCAAAGCCAAGCGCGCCCAAGCTGGGGCATCACCGACCTTGATATATGCCCGATCCGGAACCGGTTGTCCGCTCAATTTCGCGTCACAATTGAATTTTGTGACCAGCGGCTGGGGACCATGACGCCCGGTGGCGCCATGATTCTACAATTCTGATTCAGGCTTGCATCGTCCAGCCTTCAACACCCATGGCCGCCTGGCGGACGGCTTCGGTCAGAGTCGGGTGAGGATGGCAAGTACGAGCCAGGTCTTCCGATGCCGCACGGAATTCCATCGCCACGCACACCTCACCAATCATCTCACCGACATTGGCGCCGATCATGTGGGCGCCCAGGATTTCGTCGGTTTCGGCATCTGCGAGGATTTTCACGAAACCGTCTGTGGTGTGGTTGGTGCGTGCGCGTGAATTGGCCTGGAAGGGGAATTTGCCCTTTTTGTACTTGCGACCACTCTCCTTGAGCTCGTCCTCGGTCAGGCCAACGGATGCGATCTCCGGAGCGGTGTATACCACGCCCGGTATGACGCCGTAGTTCACGTGGCCTGCCTTTCCAGCTATGCGCTCGGCACACGCGACACCCTCATCCTCGGCCTTGTGAGCCAGCATGGGGCCGTGCGTGCAGTCACCGATCACCCAGACGTTTTCCGCCGAGGTCTGGAAGTGGTTATTGGCTATGAAGCCGCGTTGGTCTGGTGCGACACCAACTGTCTCCAGACCGAGACCTTCAGTGTAGGGGCGGCGGCCGATGCAGACGAGGACTGTGTCTGCCTCGATGGTCTCCGCGTCGCCGCCGGCAGCGGGCTCGATGGATACTTTCAAGGTATCCGGGTCGGAACTGTCGATACCGGTGACCTTGGTCCCCAGCTTGAAGTCCATGCCCTGTTTCTTGAACGTGCGCTGCGCCGTCTTGGCCAGTTCACTATCCATTCCGGGCAAAATGCGGTCGAGATACTCCACCACGGTTATCTCGGCGCCCAGCCGGCGCCAGACCGAGCCCAGTTCCAGTCCGATGACTCCGGCACCAATGAGAACCAGCTTGCCTGGTATTTTTTCAAGGGAGAGCGCGCCGGTTGAAGACACCACGCGCTTCTCGTCAATCTCGACACCGGGCAGCGGCGTGACTTCGGAGCCTGTGGCGATGACTGTATGGCGGGTGGACAAGGTTTGGCTGCCACCCTCGGCAAGCTCGACCTCGACCTGGCCGGCACCGGCAATGCGGCCCTTGCCTTTGATGTATTCAACACCGTTTTTCTTGAACAGGAATTCGACGCCCTTGGTCAGACCGTCAACGGCTTCGTCCTTCTGGTCCAGCATGGCCGGAAGGTCAACTTCGACGCCGGATGTCTTGATGCCCAGCTTGGCAAATTCTGTATTGGCTGTTTCGTAAAGCTCGGAGGCATGCAATAGCGCCTTGGAAGGGATGCAGCCGACATTCAGGCAGGTGCCACCCAGCGTGCCACGCATTTCGATGCAGGCGACCTTGAGGCCCAGCTGACCGGCTCGGATGGCACAATTATATCCACCCGGGCCACCACCGATGATGACGACGTCATAGCTATCCGACATGTTTGCCTCGTGATTGGGGAAGGAAAGGATCATCTCCTATATGCCCGGGATATGAAGACAAGGTAAGGGCCAATATGTCCCGCCTGTGCAGGGCAGTGTTGCGCTACCAGCGCGCTGGTTTGCGGGTGCGCAGGAAGATGAAGCCCAGGATGCCGGACAGCAGGATGATATTGACCAGCCAGTCCAGCCAGACATTCTGTCCACCCGCGATCTGGTCATAAGAGGGGTCGGTCGAATAGGAGAGCCAGACAGCAAGGTCGACGAATACGGCGAGGCAGTAAGCATAGAAGGCCCACATACGGCGCAGGAATAGTCCAACAACCGAGGCCCAGTAAGCGGTGGCATTAACCAGGGCTGCACCGACCTCCCAGGCCTGGAGCGAGCTCAATACGACAATTCTGTTCGGATCCAGCCCGATTGTCGTTCCCTGTCCAAGCATTACGAGAAATATCGTAATGGCGGACGTGGCTTGAACGGATCCCCAGCCCGCAATAGCGAGCAGCATCAACCATCTCAGAGTGAGAGCCTTTTCAAGCACGAGCATGGCCTCAGCATAAACATATACACGCGCCAACACCAATCGATCAGCGGTGTTTCGACAAGGAGCACGCACAGTCTGTCATCCCAAGGTCGGATCTGCGCGCTTACAGCGGAATGATTTCTTGTCGTAATTACGCTCAGGCGCGAACGCCTGTGTGCCTAGAGGTGTGCGGAAGAACGCGTCAGCACAAAATACAGAGTGGCGGCAACGACGAACAGGCGAAGCGCCAGTTTGGCCCAGTCTAGCATTTCCGCCCAATCCAGGCCCCCGACCTCGGTCATGGTCGCGTGAACGGCATAGTTTCCACCCGACAGGGTTGCTTCCACCCAGCCCGCCTGCGCAGCGCCCAGGAGAATAGGCGCCAAGTAAAGAGCCCAGCGCGGGCGATACAGAATGACGACAGGTAGCGCGAAATCACCTATGGCTACGACCAGTCGCAAGGTCTGCGCAGGCCAAGGCACGCTGGCGAGATCGGCGGCGACAACTGGCGAGCTGAAGAAAATGGCATGGCCGCCAATCGGCGCGGTCCAGCCTACAAGAAGGAAGCGCAGGCTGTAGAGGCCCAACAGTAGGGAGCCGATGGTTATCAATCGGAAAAGCGGCGTGCGGGCCGTCTCGCTGTTCCAATCAATCATCCGTTACGCTCCGCAATACGCCCGTACTCATGGGTGAGAGATTGTTGATGCTATCCCACATGTCCAAGGCGAGGAACATCATCTCGATCAAGATTCAGTGGGATCGATGTTCGGCCTGATCGCAGTCCCAGTTGTTCTGCCGGGCGGCCGCGAAGATGCCGCTTGGCCATGCCGCCTCGAACGATTGTGAGCTCCGCGGTCATCCAGCGGAGCTCAAGCAATCAATGGCGGTTGAGGCTAATCAAAGATCGAACAGCATGCGCTGCGGGTCTTCCAGGTTTTCAGCCACTCCCCCAGAGTCATGCCCTGCATTTTCGGCAACCGGCCGCTCCTGGATCTTGTGCATGCCCAGAATGCCCGATTGCGGCGCATTCAGGATCGGCATGGACATCAAGGAACCGTAGACGCCGCCATTGGACAGCGTGAACGTCGCGCCCTGCATGTCTTCAATGGTCAGTTTGCCATCGCGTGCCTTCTTGCCGAGGGAGATGATCTCCTTCTCGATCTCGGCCAGCGACATCTGGTCGGCGTCCCGCACGACCGGAACCACCAGGCCTCGATCGGTGCCGACGGCCACGCCCATGTCATAGTAGTTCTTGTAGATGAGGTCCGTACCATCGATCTCGGCATTGACGGCCGGGATCTCCTTCAGCGCGTGAACGCAGGCTTTCACGAAGAAGGACATGAAGCCCAGCTTTACGCCGTGTTTGGCCACGAAGGATTCCTGGTGGGCCTTGCGGGCCTTCAAGATCGCCGACATGTCGGCTTCGTTATAGGTCGTCAGGATCGCAGCAGAGTTCTGCGCATCCTTCAGGCGTTTGGCGATGGTCTGGCGCAGCCGCGTCATGCGGACACGCTCTTCACGCGGGCCGGTTTCGCGTGGCGCGGCGGGAGCGGCCGGAGCCGGGGCAGCAGCGGTCGGCGCAGCGGCGGGTGCCGGTGCAGCCGCAGCGGCTTTGGCGTCGCCTTTGGTGATGCGACCATCCTTGCCGGTGCCGACGATCGAACCCGCGTCCAGCTTGTTTTCTTCAATGACACGTGCGGCAGATGGCATCGCTATGCCACCGCTCGTGGCTGTCGCAGTCGCTTCCGGGGCGGTGGCAGACGGTGCAGCCGGAGCAGCACCAGCGCCTTCAGCGATCCGTGCCACGGCGTCGCCCGGCGCCACGCTGTCGCCTTCGCCCACCAAAAGCTCGGTGACTGTGCCGGCCACCGGGGACGGAACTTCCACCGCGACCTTGTCGGTCTCGATTTCAACCAGGGCCTGGTCGACCTCAACCGTGTCGCCGACAGTGACCAGCCAGCCGCCGATCGTGCCTTCGGTGACGCTTTCGCCCATCTGGGGCACAGTCGCCTCGGTGGTGGAGCCGGAAGTGGCGGCTGCCGGAGCCGCTGCCGGAGCCGCTTCCTGCGCCGCGGGGACCGCCTCTTCGGCAGCCGCTGTCGGCGCATCTGCCGCAGCGGCGCCAGCGCCGCCCATCTCGGCCAGCTTGGCGCCAATCTCGACGGTGTCGCCTTCCTCGGCCACGATGGCGGTGATCACGCCATCTGCCTCGGCGCGGACTTCAACTGCAACCTTGTCGGTTTCCAGTTCAACCAGAACATCGTCCTTTGAGACGCTGTCACCAGCCTTGACCATCCAGCCGCCAACGGTGGCTTCGGTTACGGACTCACCGAGTACGGGAACGATGATGTCGGTCATGAGTATATCTTTCCTGTTGATCTTCGGGCGTTAGGACAGCGCGTCTTCGACGAGCGCGTCCTGCTGTTCTTTGTGTTTCGAGGCAATGCCCGTGGCAGTAGAGGCGGTTGGCGGCCGGCCGACATAGGAAGGACGCTTGGTCTCGCCGGCGATCTTGGTCAGCACGAACTCGATATTCGGTTCCATGAAGGTCCAGTAGCCCATATTGCGCGGCTCTTCCTGGCACCAGACGACTTCTGCGTTCGGGAAACGCGCCATCTCTTCCAGCAAAGCCTTGAACGGGAACGGATAGAGCTGTTCCGTCCGCAGGATGTAGACGTCGTCGACGCCCTTTTCTTCGCGGCGCTCCAGCAGGTCGTAATAGACCTTGCCGGTACACAATACGACACGGCGGATTTCATTGTCCGGCTTCAGCGTCATTTCAGTGTGCGAGATCTCGCCCTGGTTTTTCTTGACCGGGTCGGCATCATCCCACAACACGCGGTGGAAGGTTGATCCTGGCCCCATCGCCTTGAGCGAAGATACACAGCGCTTGTGACGCAACAGGCTCTTCGGTGTCATGATCACCAAAGGTTTGCGGAAATTGCGGTGAATTTGGCGGCGCAGGATGTGGAAATAGTTGGCCGGCGTCGAACAGTTTGCCACCTGCATATTGTCTTCGGCGCACAGCTGCAGGAACCGCTCGGGGCGGGCCGAAGAGTGCTCCGGGCCCTGGCCCTCATAGCCGTGCGGCAACAGCATAACCAGGCCGGACATACGCAGCCATTTGCGCTCACCGGACGAGATGAACTGGTCGATGATGACCTGGGCGCCATTGGTGAAATCACCAAACTGGGCTTCCCACATGGTCAGTGTGTTGGGCGCGGACAGTGAAAAGCCGTACTCGAAACCCAGCACAGCTTCCTCAGACAGCATGGAGTCGATGACCTCATACTTCTGCTGGTCATCAGAAATGTGATTGAGCGGGGTGTAACGGTCTTCGGTCTGCTGATCGATGATGTGTGAATGGCGCTGAGAGAAAGTGCCGCGACCGCAATCCTGACCGGAGAGGCGCACAGGGAAACCCTCGGTGACGAGCGTTCCAAAAGCCAGGTGCTCGGCAGTTGCCCAGTCGATGCCCTTGCCGGTCTCGATCATCTTGCGACGATTGTCGATCACACGCTTGAGCGTGCGGTGGATGTTCACGTCCTCAGGCACGCTGGTCATGGCCAGGCCGACAGATTTCAGGCTTTCGGTGGTGGCGCTCGTCTCTCCGCGGCGGTCATCGCCCTCCGGCAGGCCCAGGCCAGACCAGCGGCCATCCAGCCAGTCGGCTTTCTGGGGTTCGAATTCCTTGCCTGCGTCGAACTCCCTGTCGAGGAAGGTATCGAACTCATTCTCCATCGCTTCGGCTTCAGCGGCGCTCAGCGTGCCTTCGGCGATGAGGCGGTCCTGGTACTTCTTCTTGACTGGCGGCAGGTCCTTGATGATCCGGTACATGATGGGCTGGGTGAACGTCGGATCATCGCCCTCATTATGGCCATAGCGGCGATAACAGATCATGTCGATGACCACGTCCTTGCCAAACAGCTGGCGGTATTCCGTGGCGATCCGGGTCGCATGAACCACCGCTTCCGGGTCATCACCATTGACGTGGAAGATCGGCGCCTGAACCATCAGCGCCACATCGGACGGATAGGGGCTGGAGCGGCTGTCCTTGGGATTGGTCGTGAAACCGATCTGGTTGTTGACGATGAAGTGGATGGCGCCGCCCGTGCGGTGTCCGCGAAGGCCGGACAGGCCCAGACACTCCGTGACGATGCCCTGACCCGCGAAGGCCGCATCGCCGTGCAGCAGAAGCGGCAGTACATTCATGCGCGGTGTGCCGGGCTCCTTGCGGCAGTTCTCTTCCTGCTTGGCGCGGGCCTTGCCCAGTACGACCGGGTCAACGGCTTCCAGGTGCGACGGGTTGGCGGTCAGGGAGAGGTGGACAGTATTGCCGTCGAACTCACGGTCCGACGAGGCGCCCAGATGGTATTTCACATCGCCGGAACCAAACTCGTCCTCGCCCTGGGTGTTGCCACCCTGGAATTCGTGGAAGACCTGATGGTAGGGCTTGCCCATCACCGCTGCCAGAATGTTCAGGCGGCCCCGGTGCGGCATGCCAATAATGATGTCCTCGACACCCATCGCACCGCCGCGCTTGATAACCTGTTCCAGCGCCGGAACCATGGCTTCGGCGCCATCGGCGCCAAAGCGTTTCGTGCCCGGATAACGTTTGTGCAGGAACTGCTCGAACCGCTCGGTCTCGATCAGCTTGAACAGGATCGCTTTCTTGCCTTCGCTGGTAAAGGAGATGTCCTTGTCTGGCCCTTCGAAACGCTCCTGCAACCAGGATTTCTCCTGCGGGTTGGAGATGTGCATGAACTCCACGCCCACGGGTCCGCAATAGGTGCGCTTGAGAATATCCAGCATCTGACGCGGCGTTGCCGTTTCCAGACCGAGATAGCCGTCGATAAAGACGTCCTCGTCCAGCGCGGCACCGGCAAAGCCATACGTCGCCGGGTCGAGTTCCGGTTGCGGCCCGAAATCGGTCAGGCCCAGCGGATCCATGTCGGCTGCCAGGTGGCCCCGCATGCGATAGGCGCGGATCATCATGATAGCGCGGATCGAGGCCTGCGTGGCCGCGCGCACATCTGCAGGTGCTGCTTCCGGCTGGGTCTTTTCGACATGCGCCGCGACCTTGTCGACCATGGCCGCTTCGTCCGGGCCGATATCGCCCAGCGCGCTGACCATCTCGCCATTGGCTTGCCGCGGCCAGTCAGACCGTTTCCAGGCCGGGCCGGCCGCTGCATGCGCGGTCTCGGCCGGGGCATCGCCCATCGCGGCGAAGAAATTGCGCCAGCTTTCGGGAACCGAGAACGGATCCTTTGCATAGGCGGCCGCCATCTGTTCCAGATAGAGCGCGTTGGCGCCCTGCAGGAAGGACGTGTCCAGGAAAGCCTGGTTCTCTGAAGATCGATTGTTGTCAGACATTGGGGGGAAGACCTGAGTCAGGAGTGTGTCTGGAGTGGGCGTAAGCCCATATGGTTGAAAAAGGAGATATGCCCCTTTGCCATCAAACAGAAGGTTTGCGCGCCGGTCTGCTGACAAGAAGGTGACATTGCATAATCGAAAAAGCTTTTTAAAGCTGAGCTCCGAAATTAAAACTCGATCAGATGTAGAGCCAGGAATTTATCCGCACGAAATAGGCGGCAACACCGCCGGCCAACAGCACCCATCCAAGCCAGGCTATGCGTGCCCACCCCCAGCCCAGCCTCGCCGTGTAGTCACGGACGAGTTTGAGAACAAGGGCCAGCCAAATGAGTAGGGCCGGCAGCTTCCACGGAAGTATTTCTATCCACGGCGTATGCGGGGGCATCGGAACGAAGCCCAGATTGCGGGTCTCGGCAATCAAAACGGAAAGGGGCTGAACCAGCGCCGCGAGAATGATGACGGCGACAGCGCCGAAAAGTAGTGAAACCACTCGACCTCGCCGCATAGGTCCAACAGCACCGACCAGTAGAAGAATAACGAAGCCAAGAAGCGAAACTCCGCTCATCGAGTTCAGCCAAACGAACCAGACCAGGGAGTCAAATGCGAGTTCGCCATAGTCATCGAGAAAGGAAACAATGCGTGCGATCATCTGTTCTCGGTAAGCGGGCACCCCAGACAAGGCAATGTTTAGTTGATTCACAACAAAAAAACCGCGCCCCGATCTCCCGGAGCGCGGCTTTTCAATCAGGTCTGGAACGACCCTTAGCCCTTGAGCAGTTCTTCCAGCGTTACGCCCAGTCGTGCCGGGGACGAGGAGACGCGGATGCCCGCGGCTTCCATGGCTGCGATCTTGTCGTCGGCGCCGCCCTTGCCGCCGGAGACGATGGCGCCTGCATGGCCCATAGTGCGGCCCGGAGGTGCCGTGCGGCCGGCGATGAAGCCGACGGTTGGCTTGGAGCGGCC
>CBFHQE010000042.1:0-3510 GCA_965657935.1 Maricaulis sp.
GCCAGATCATGAATGCCCCCATTTCCCCATTTACCCCAAAACACCGAAAGACAATCACCCCTCATCATTTCGGTTTGTTAAGAAAAGCGCGAATAGTCATCGCGATCAATCCCTTGTGTCCAACCGGGGGAAAAACGCCGGCCGAGTCGCCTCAGCGTTGAGCGTTAACGCCACAGGATCAGGCAACTCAAGACAACGGTCCAACCGGGGCTTGTATGAATAGGATTCACCGCCAGTATCGAAGGAGAAAGAGATCCGGAGGGCCGCGACATGACCAAGTCTCGCGCTGTATATGTTGTTCTGGGGGCGTCGCTTTATCTGGCGCTGTTTGTTGTCTTCACAATCCTCGTGGACAGCGTGGCCCAGCCGGCCAGTCTTGGCGGCAGCCTGCTCTGGCCCATGACCTGGCTCATCTATCTGGCCCTGCCCCCGCTGGCTGTCAGCACCGGCCTCGCCGCCGTCTGGAAAACATGGCAAGACAGCAACCGTTTCTCACTGGGCGCCGCCAGCCTGGTGCTTGGAACAGGCGCCCTCACCCTCGCACCGGCCCTCTTTTTCGTCTGGCGCACCTATGAACAGACGCTTAGCGCGGTGAACGACGAACGCGTGATGATGTCGACCGTACTCCACCTGCCAACCATCACCTCCATCGCCAGCGCCCTGGCGCTGACAGTGTTGATGTTCATTGGGCACCGGGTGTTTGGGATCTCGTACTCTCGCTCAGGCTAGAAACGCCTGCACAGTAATGAAGACATGACAGGGTCCGGGTCTTTCGCACTTCCGTCCAACGACGCAAAAAAGCTCATGAAAACTCAAAATCTCGGTTGGGCCATTTTCGCTTTTTCGAGCATCACGTCATTCGCGATACATATTGCGCACATATTTGCACCATCGCCTCCGCCGCTGCTTGTTGCGGTCCTCGGAGCAATCGGCACCTTTGCCGGCGTTGCATTGATCGTCCACGCGTCCATGCGAGCTAAACCGCGCATTCCACCCGGTGGGAAGACTGCACTTAAGTTCATCGGGCTGCTCTTGGTAGGATTGGCGGGTTGGCTGGTTGCGCTCGTGTTTCCAATAATTGGAGTGGATGCCTCGATGGCACCTTTTTGGTCACCGGCGATCGGAATAGCACTCATCTTCGGCGTGACCGGATTACGCAGATTGATGGTCCAATAAAAGAACCCGCCCGGCATAGCCAGGCGGGTTCTTTTGAACTCGGATGTCCTCGTGCTTACGAGGAGTAGAATTCGACGACCAGGTTCGGTTCCATCTGTGCAGCGTAAGGAACTTCAGACAATTCCGGCATGCGCACATAGGTGACCTTCATGGCTTTCGGGTCGAGATCGACATATTCCGGGATATCGCGTTCGGCGCTTTCCAGGGCTTCCAGGACCAGGGCCATGGAGCGGGACTTTTCACGGACTTCAATGACGTCGCCCGGCTTACAGCGATAGGACGGGATGTTCGTCTTGACGCCATTGACCATCACGTGGCCGTGGTTGACGAACTGACGCGCTGCGAAAACAGTCGGAACGAACTTGGCGCGGTAAACGACAGCGTCCAGACGTGATTCCAGCAGGCCGATAAGGTTCTCGGCGGTGTTGCCGGTGCGGCGAGCCGCTTCGTCATACGTACGACGGAACTGCTTCTCGGTGATGTTACCGTAGTAACCCTTCAGCTTCTGCTTGGCGCGCAGCTGGATACCGAAGTCAGACAGTTTGCCGGCGCGGCGCTGACCGTGCTGGCCCGGACCGTACGGACGGGAATTGATCGGAGATTTCGGACGACCCCAGAGGTTTTCACCCATACGGCGGTCGATTTTATATTTCTGCGAATGACGTTTTGACATCAGTCTCTCTATTTCGATGTGGCCCGGCGTCCTCACTATTGAGGCTCGCAATTGAAACGGCGGTTCACACATCACCCGTGCCTCCCCCGCCAGCAGGCGCTCGCGCGAGAAGCGGGGTTTCTACAGCCCTGACAGGGAAAGTCAATGTGTGTGTGCGGTCAATCCGCTGTGTCGCCAGCAGCGCTCCTGCGGCGGACCAGAAAAGCCAATGCCAGCGCCACAAGAACAATGCCGATTTCGATGACCTTGCGATCTATTGTCCAGTGAGTAGACAGCGCCCAATAGCCGGCAAATGTCAGCGCTGCCAGCCCGGCCAGCCGCAAGGTATCGACGTCGACCATGCTTGATAAGATCCGCCTGATGGCGTGCCGGATCGGCTTGCGGGCGATCAAAATCACACCCAGCGTCACGCCCACACGCAGCCACTCAAACTCCAGCGCGACCGGGAAATTGATCATGGCGTGCGCTATGATCGCCGGGATGAGCGAGCCCGTGCGCAGGAAAACATAGCCGAAGATCACGCCGGCATAGATCACGCCGGCCAGGGTGATCATGCCGATCGGTCCCAGCGACCAGTACTGGCTGTGCATGGCGGCAAACAGGATACCAACGCCCAACAGCGCCGCTCCCGGCTTGAAGGCCCGCGCCATGAAACCCAGCATGCCTCCGCGGTAGGCGAATTCCTCAACCAAAGGCACCAGCGCATAACTGCCCACAGCCATGAAGATCCACAAATCCAGATCCCAGTCGACCCGGTCCAGCGCCCACCAGAACGGCGTGTCATCACCCAGCGGGAAGAGCTCCTTGCCGGCAAAAATGATGGTCGATGCGATATTGGCGACCGCGCCGGCAACGACGCCCATCACGACCAGCTGACCCAGATTGCGCTGGCCCAGACTGATCCCCAGCTCGCGGCGTCTTAGCCGCCCACGCACAAGCCCCAGCAGAACGAGCAGAACGATCACGCCGCCATATTGCCAGGCAAAAAACTCGGCATTCACGCGCGCAGCCTGGGTGAAATCGGGATCAATCGCCGCCTCGTTGCCGGTCGGATAGCCCAACTCCATCAGGATACCACCAAAAACGGTGTTGAAATTGGTCGCCATGAAATGAGAACCCACATCGCCGCCCCAATACATGCCCACAACAACGAGCAGCAGAGCAGCGATGGCCGCGAGCTGGTTGAGCCAGCTCCGGTCTTCTTCCTGAGGTTTGATTACGAAGTCGGGTGTTTCCGACTTGGCGTGTTCTGACATATCCGTCTCCAGTCACGGTTTTGATAACGTGACAGGAGCCTGCACCCGGCCTCGCGCCCGGGTCGCCCGGAATAGTCCCAGAGCGTGAAATCCGGACGTTCGGATATTATCCGGACGTCTTCAAACGGCGCCGGTATTCTGTCGGCGTCAGGCCGGTGTGGCGCTTGAAAGCCTCGTTGAAAGAAGACTTGCTTCCAAAACCGGCCTCCAGGGCCAGGTCCAGTAGATTCGCGGCTGTGCCAGCCTTCATCTGCGCGATGACATCCTCAACCCGCCAGCGGTTGAGATAGTCGTTGAAGTGTGCGGCGCCAGCCGAACGGATCGCCTGGGTCAGCCGGGCCAGTGGCCAGCCCAGCGGCTCTGCCAGCATTTCGGCTGAGAGGCCCGGCTTGAGATAGGGTTTGT
>CBFHQE010000042.1:3520-21513 GCA_965657935.1 Maricaulis sp.
AGGCCCTGTCGTTGCCGGTCACAAAAAACCCGACCAGCACCAGCTGGATGGCCAGGGAGCCAAAGGTCACCCAGGCCACCGCAGTGATCGAAATCACCCCGAGCTGGGAGCCGATATCCGTCACCCACCCGCCCAACACCAGCAAGAACGTCGCACCACACCACGCGATCAGCCAATCAAACCGGGTCGCGGCCCGACTACCGAGGCGGAATGCCGTCGTCTTGCGCGCATTGAGCAAGCGTCGCACCGACAGAAAGGGGTAGGCCGCCAGCGCCGCGACGATGAACATGGTGAGATAATTGAGGTACGGCAGAGGCCCGCCCTCGATCGACAACATGCCCAGGTCCATGCGCGAGCCCGCCAAGAGCTGCAAACCCGCGATCATCAAAATATTGAAGCCCGGCGCTATCATATGCGGCCAGAGAATACGCGCCGGCGCACCGGTCACAGCACGAATATGGAGATACTGAACAGGGTACAGCGCCACCAATGCCGTGGTGTAGATCAGCGCAGAGGTAAAACCGATCAGCTCGCTGCCAGAACGGGCGAGCAGATAGCCGACGAAGGACAGAAGCACCAGCGCAAACCAAACGCGTGACCAGAAGAGATCGGACCGCCCGCGTTCCCGCATCTGGGCGGCCAGTAGCAACGCGCTCACGACCGAGCCAACACCGATAAGAAAATCAATCAAGACACGTCCGCCCCATGCGAGAATCGATCCCGCCTGAGCTTAGCAGACCTGTTCGTGAGCGCATGAGCCGGTAATCAGGCGGCGTCGCTGTCGTCGTCCAGAAGATTGAGAAACAGGTCCTTGAGGACGGCGGACTGGGCCAGCTCGTCGTTCCAATGACCAGATGCCTCGATCACGTCACGCGCTTCGGCACCGCCGAGGGCGAATTGCGACGCGACGGCTGACATGGCGTCGCTGGCGTGCACACCCTCGCTGGAGAGCTCGGATAGAAAGGCGCTCATTCTGGCTGCGTCATAGGCATTCGGCGTGTCAGTCACTGTCTTCACCCGGTCGTCCATCCGAGAGATCAGAAAAACAGAAAAACCCTAAGGTTTGGTTGCCTTGCGCGCCCGCCAAAGCCGAAGCGGACGCACTGTAACAGCGTCTACACAGTTCAGATGCCGGTTAGCGCCGGTCGAGAACCGAGCTGAGCTGGCGAACAAAGCCGTGATGGCCGAGCTGTGACATGTAAATGGAGACCTTGGATTTGGCCTCTCCGACATCCACGCCCCAGAAATCCGCAAGCGCGAGCGCATCTTCAAAATTCAGATCACTCTCAACCCAGTCGCAACTTACTCTGGCCGCGGTCGAGGCAATGTCCGCATCAACCAGATCCGTCAGACCGTTGGAAACCTTGGAGCCGATCACGGCCTTGGCTTCACCAATCCCGATGGACCAGACGTGCGCGACCTTCTTGGCATCGCAATACCCATAACTGCTTCGGAAAAACAGCTCCTGGAACTGGCGGGTTTGCGCGTGTTGATCGTGGGCGCCATGCCCGGCATGGGACAAGGACGGCAAGATGTGGACGAGGTTTTCGGTAAAGCGTTTGAAGCCCAGTTGCGAGGCCTCGCCGGCGGCGCGGACCTTCGCCTTGTTGACGTCCAGGCCCCAGTAATCTGCCAGTGCCATTGCGTCCGCAAACGTCAACCCGGTATCGAGCCAGGAACATGTTACAGAATCGCTTGTAGAGGCGATGTCGACATCCAGCAGATCCGTCCAGCCATTGCTGATCTTGTTTCCGATGACCGCCTTGGCTTCACCAATACCGACATTCCATACATCCGCGACCTTCAAAGCGTCGCAATATCCATAGGCGCTGTTGAAGAAAATCCCCTGGAAAACACTCATCTCCGTGCGGTTAATGCCCGAACGTGTGGGTTGGATCGTATAGACGCTCTCCGATGAGACGGTCATGGCCTCAGCCACAACGGGTAGAGCGCCACCAAATATTGCGCCAAGCGCCAAAGTACCAAGAACTGGTTTGCTGTACATGATTCCCCCTGAGCCCCTGCATCATCAATATCTGCGCAAGACACTTCTGACACGCTAAAAATTGTTTCTCGAGACGGTATTGCCTCATAAACATCGGCGGACATGACCGCGAGCGACACATCCATGACGAGCCAAGCCGAACGCAAATACTGGAAAAAGGGATTCGAGATCGAATTGCTGGCACCGACAGGGTCAAGTCGGAAACACCTGGCAGATCGCATCGCCGACACCGCGGGAGGCACAGTTCATACCCGTTTCTATCCGCAGTCGGAACCCAGTCTTGTCCCCGGATTGCCGGTGTTTGAGACCCTGGTCCTGGCCTTTGATGTCCTCGACGTAAACGGCAATCAGATCGCCCTGTTTACCGATGACCTGACCTTGACCGCGGACCTGAACCGCTCAGCCCCCCCAGAGCCTGGCTGGATGCGTATCCTCAGCGATGATGCCCGGATCCTTGCGCTGGCAGAACGGCACTGCGACCCCGGTCAACCGCGCGACCGGGTGTTGGAACCACTGGCAGAGTTGTTCGGCACGGAACTGGAACGCTCCAGCGACGGGATTTGCAAGGTCGTTGACCCTCTCAAACGTTCCGTGGCGATGGCGGCCGAACTACCTGGAGAACGCGATCGGCCGTGCGAAATAATTACGCCGCCTGTTACCGGCGATCCGGCCGGCGTTTTGCGGCCCCTGCTCACCGCAGCGCGCGAAATGGAATTCACGGTACCGCCGGAGGCCGCTGTTCACGTCCATTTTGACGCCGAACCATTATGTTCTGCCCAGGTGCTTTCAAAACTGATTCTGGCGCTCGAAACGCATCGCGATTTCTTGCGCAGACATTTGCGCACCAATCCACGCTGTACCCGCCTTGGCCCCAATTCGGCGGAAATACTCGACCTGCTTCGCAGCAAAACGTTTCAGACGGCGCACTGGCCGGAGGCCCGCAAACTGCTGACCGCGTGCAAACCGACCAAATACTGCGACTTCAACCTGTTCAACATCGCCCATGCGCTCCCCGCAAAACACACATTCGAGGTGCGTATCCTTCCAGGCTCTCTCGAGGTGGAGGAGATTTTGGCCGGCGCGGCCATGTTTGAGTGCATTCTCAACTGGGCCGTCAACGCGTCGGACCCCACAATTCCGGAGGATGGTGACGCGTTTCTGGAAACAATCGGACTGACTGACGCACAGCTCAATTTCTGGCGGCGACACGACGCCTAGTCATCGCGCTGAATGCGCGCCTTGCCGCGTCCAATCGCCAGGGCCTTTACCGCCCCCCTGAAGGTGCGCACTTCCTGGGCAGTCCAGCGGCCACGGATGAAGGCACTGCGCAGGTTCTGGGTCATCAGCGCGGTCTTCTCCGGCGGGAAAAAGAATCCCGCCCGCTCCAGCTCGTCTTCGAAATGGGCAAACATGCGCTCCAGATCCTCGCGACTGGCCGGATCGGTCACGGCTTCGAACTCGGCCGGAGCGCCCTCCTCCGCTGTCCATTCATAGGCGATCACGGCAACAGTCTGGGCGAGATTGAGCGAGGAGAAACTGCGATCAACTGGCAGGGTGATGATGGCATCTGCCATCGCCACAGCCTCATTGGGCAGGCCGGACTTCTCGGCCCCGAACAGGACACCGACCTTTTCACCTGCGGCCTGGGCGAGGCGGATTTCCGCCATCGCCTGTCGCGCTGTCAGCACCGGCTTTTCCATGCCGCGTGGCCGGGCCGTGGTGGCATAGACCCGCGTCAGATCTGAAGACGCTTCAGCCATGTCCTTGATGACGCGCGCCGAATTCAGAACCGGCGAGCCGGCTGCCATGGAAAACGCCTTGTCATTGGGCCAGCCATCGCGCGGATCAATGATACGCAGGTCCGGCAATCCGAAATTGCCCATAACCCGCGCCGCGGCACCGATATTCTCGCCCATCTGCGGCGAATGGAGGATAATGGCCGGGGTTTGTCTGTCAGCACTCATGGAGCCGCCTCTTCACCTTCTCGCGCACCAATGCTAGAGAGCGCGCAAATCTTTCCGGGTGCGTTCTAGCGCCTATACCCCACGTCCGAAAAGAAAGCAGAACATCATGGCGAAGATCAAAGTCGATACACCGGTCGTCGAACTCGACGGCGATGAAATGACACGCATCATCTGGCAGATGATCAAGGACAAGCTGATTCTGCCCTATCTCGACATTGATCTGAAGTATTATGACCTCTCTGTCACCAAGCGTGACGAGACGGATGACCAGATCACCGTTGAAGCGGCTGAAGCCATCAAACATTATGGTGTTGGCGTCAAATGCGCGACCATCACGCCGGATGAAGCGCGCGTTGAAGAGTTTGATCTGAAAAAGATGTGGCGCTCCCCGAACGGCACCATCCGCAACATCCTGGGCGGTGTTGTCTTCCGTGAGCCGATCGTCATCTCCAATGTTCCGCGCCTGGTGCCGGGCTGGCAGCAGCCGATGGTCATCGGTCGTCACGCCTTTGGTGACCAGTATCGCGCCACCGACTTCCTGGTCGACAAGCCGGGCAAGCTGACCATGACTTTCGTACCGGAAGACGGTTCCGAGCCGGTCACACGTGAAGTCTTTGACTTCCCGAGCTCCGGCGTGGCCATGGGCATGTATAACCTGGATGAAAGCATCAAGGATTTTGCGCGGGCTAGTCTGAACTATGGCCTGCAGCGCGGCTGGCCGGTCTACCTGTCCACCAAGAACACGATCCTGAAAGCCTATGACGGCCGTTTCAAGGATATCTTCCAGGACATCTTCGACGCCGAGTTCAAGGACGCGTTCCAGGCCAAGGGCATCTCCTACGAACACCGCCTGATCGATGACATGGTCGCTGCCGCCATGAAATGGTCCGGTGGATTTGTCTGGGCGTGCAAAAACTATGATGGCGATGTTCAGTCCGACACCGTGGCGCAGGGCTTTGGTTCCCTCGGCCTGATGACGTCTGTCCTGATGTCCCCGGACGGCAAGACGGTTGAAGCCGAAGCTGCCCACGGCACGGTGACGCGCCACTTCCGCCAGCACGAGCGTGGCGAACAGACCTCAACCAACTCCATCGCGTCCATCTTTGCCTGGACACGGGGCCTGTCCCATCGTGGCCGCATGGACGGCAATGAGCAGGTTATGAAATTCGCCGAGACGCTGGAAAACACCATCATCAAGACAGTTGAAAGCGGTTACATGACCAAGGACCTCGCCCTTTTGGTCGGCGACAAGCAGGGCTGGCTCTCCACCGAGGGCTTCCTTGAAAAGGTCGACGAGAATTTCAAGGCGGCCATGTCCGTCAACGCGTAAGCGATCGAGCAAATGATTTGAAAGGCGGGGCTTCAGCTCCGCCTTTTTTGTCTCGGGATGATGACTTGGTTCTTGAAGCCCCAACCGCAAACCGGGCAGCCCTCGTCTGCAGCGACGACATGGCCCGCGCCCTGCTCTATTACTGGGAAAAGAAGGCAGAAGATGTGCTCGGTCGGGAGGAGCGGACCTTTTCCAGCGAGGCTGAAGCCCGCGCCTGGCTCACAAACAGTCGACCCAGAGACGACGCCTGAGAAAAACCAAGCACAGTGCAGGGACATTGCCTTCCTGCGTCGGGCGTGTCACTCGTAACTCATGCCAGTACAGCACTTGTTCAAGTATCTGCGGCAGAACAGGCCAGCAGCCGGCACCCGGCCCCTGACCGGGCGATGGACCGGGCTGTACCACTATCCCAGCTACGAAATGCCAGTACCGTTTTCGGTGCATTTCAGCCAGGCAGGCAGTGCGATAACCGGCGAGTCGATCGAACCGAATACCTTTATCGAGCTGGATATCGAGCAATTGCCCGCCGACTGGACCGGGCATTGCGACGGTGCCGACGTGCAATTGTTCAAGACCTATTGCGATGTCGAGGGCGCCGATCACACGGTGATCTATAACGGCAAGATCGAACAGGGCGGCGATGTTATCCTGGGTCGCTGGTCCGTCACCGGTTTCGGGGCCGATAACCGCTCCGGATTTTTCGAAATGCGCCGGGGTCAGTGGCGGCAATTCTGGGACACGGAAGTCGTCGCCAACGAGCCCTAGGCCGCGTTACAGCATGCCGCCTGTACGCTTGATGGTCACGAAGGTCTCGGCCTCGATTTTCCAGTCCAGCTCGTCCAGTCGCCATTTGGCGAAATAACGCCCCATATAGGATATCTGCATGCCCTGACTGGTCCAGCCGCCGGTCCAGCGGCCGTTTTCCGCAGCCAGATGCCCGTCCTCGGCGACCTCGATCCGTGCCGGCACACGCACATAACGCACGCTATCCATATTGGCGTAGATGGACTGCCAGGCGTCCAGCTGGGCCGGGCGACCGGAAATCAGCTGCGCGTCATCACCGGGCACCAGAACGACGTCCTCGCTGAGCACGCCTGCAATTGCTGCCATGTCCCGGGCCGCCAGCGCCGCGTTGAACGCCTCACGCGCCTCCAGGATGAGACGCGCCGCCGTTTTTTCGCCTACCAGCTGGCATTCACTGCCAGGTTTGCTCTTGCGTGCCATCAGCCTGCAATCACAGCCTTGATCGCCGCCAGGGCGTCATCCGCCCTGGAGCCGTCCGGACCGCCAGCCTGGGCAAAGTCCGGGCGGCCACCGCCGCCCTTGCCGCCAACCGCTGCCGAACCGGCCCGCACGAGGTCGACCGAGCTGAAACGGCCACTCAGGTCGTCGGACACACCAACGGCCAGTGCCGCCTTGCCATCATTGACCCCGATAAAGACCGCAATGCCGGAGCCCATAGAGCTCTTGGCCTCATCCACAAGGCCCCGCAGATCCCGGCCGCCCACACCTTCGACCACACGGCCGATGAATTGGGTGCCATGGATATCTTCCGGACCGGCCGGAGCCGCACCGCCCGCGCCGCCCATAGCCAGTTGTTTCTTGGCTTCGGCGAGCTGGCGTTCAAGCTTTTTGCGTTCGTCCTGCATGGCGCCGACACGGGCCGGCAGATCCGCCGCCGGTATCTTCAGCGCCTCGGCAGCGGAACGTCCAAAACCCATCTGCTCTTCCATGTAGAGACGGGCTGCTTCGCCGGTTAGCCCCTCGATACGGCGCACGCCTGCGGAAACGGCACTCTCGCCGACAATCTTGAACAGGGCGATATCGCCGGTCCGCTCGACATGGGTGCCACCGCACAGTTCCACCGAATAGGCCTTGTCATTTCCGCCCGGGCGATGCCCCATGGAAAGCACGCGAACGCGATCACCATACTTCTCGCCGAACAGCGCCATGGCGCCGGCCTCGATAGCGGCCTCCGGGGCCATTTCTCGAGTCGACACGGCAGCATTCTGGCGGATGACCGCATTTACCTGAGCCTCGATCTGCGCCATTTCCTCGGCCGTGACCGCGCCATTGTGCGAGAAATCAAATCGCAGGCGATCCGGGCCAACATAAGACCCTTTCTGTGTCACATGCGGTCCCAGAACATCGCGCAGGGCGGCATGCATGAGGTGGGTCGCAGAGTGATTGGATTTGCTCTCGGTACGCTTGTCGGCATCAACCGCAAACCCGGCGCCATCACCCAGCGTGACTTCGCCCTTCTCCATCACACCGATATGGGCGTGCAGGTCTCCACCCCGTTTCTGGGTGTCCTCGACCCGGAAAATGGCCCCGTTCTCAAACGTGATCAGACCGGTATCGCCGGCCTGCCCGCCGCTTTCGCCATAGAAGGGCGTACAATCAAAAATCAGTTCCGCGGCCTGCCCCTCTCCAAGCGCCTTGGCTTCGGCGCCTTCGGAAACGATGGCATTGAGCTTGCCCTGCCCTGTCGTGCCGTCATACCCGAGGAATTTTGTTGCCTGAAGCTTGTCTCGAACGGCGAACCAGACCTCGTCCGGAGCCACGACGCTGGAGAGAGCGCCCCCCTTGGAGCGCTCCTTCTGTTTTTTCATTTCGGCGTCGAATCCGTCGACATCCACCCCGATGCCGCGCGGGCGCAGGGCATCCTGGGTCAGGTCGAGCGGAAAACCGTAAGTGTCATAGAGTTTGAACGCGGTCTTGCCAGGCAGGTTATCGCCCTCGTCCAGGCTGGACGTGGCCTCGTCCAGCAGTCCCAGGCCGCGGCCCAGGGTTCGCTGGAAATTGGCTTCCTCGATTTTCAGTGTGTCCTCGAGCAGGGCCCGTGCACGGCCAAGCTCGGGATAGGCATCGCCCATTTCCGCCTCAAGAGCGCGCACAAGCTTCCACATCACCGGTTCGCTCGCCCCCAGAAGATGCGCATGGCGCATGGCGCGGCGCATGATCCGGCGCAGGACATAACCCCGGCCCTCATTGGACGGGGTCACGCCATCGGCCATCAGGAAACAGGTCGATCGCAGATGATCCGCGATTACCCGATGACTGCCCAGGGCATCGCCCTCCGCCTTGACACCCAGCACGTCTTCTCCGGCCCGGATAAGATTGGCAAAGAGGTCAATCTCGTAATTGTTGTGTTTGCCCTGCAGGATCGCCGCGATGCGCTCCAGCCCCATACCGGTGTCGATAGACGGTCTGGGCAGATCGATCCGCTCCTCCTTGGAGCGCTGTTCATACTGCATGAAGACGAGATTCCAGATCTCGATGAAGCGGTCGCCATCCTCGTCCGGGGATCCGGGCGGGCCACCCCAAATGTCTTCGCCATGATCAAAAAAGATCTCGGAACAGGGGCCGCATGGCCCCGTATCGCCCATGGACCAGAAATTGTCCGACGTGGAGATGCCGATAATACGGTCGTCGCCAAGACCCGCGATCTTCTTCCAGAGCTGGCGTGCCTCGTCGTCTTCGGAATAGACGGTGACGAGAAGCTTGTCCTTGGGAAGTTCAAACTCGCGCGCTATCAGCTCCCAGGCGTGATGGATCGCCCGTTCCTTGAAGTAATCGCCAAAGGAAAAATTGCCCAGCATCTCGAAGAAGGTGTGGTGGCGAGCCGTGTAGCCAACATTGTCCAGGTCATTGTGTTTACCGCCGGCGCGCACACATTTTTGCGAGGTTGCGGCGCGCGGAATCTCGCGTGTTTCCTTGCCGGTAAAGACGTTCTTGAACTGCACCATGCCTGCATTGACGAACAATAATGTCGGATCGTCTTGCGGGACGAGCGGACTCGACGCGGCCACCTCGTGTTCATTCTTGCCAAAATAGTCGAGGAAGGTGGCACGGATATCACGCAGGCTTGCCATGTCAGGTCCATCAATCTTGTGCGGAGACATCAAGGCATACACGCCTGATATCGGGAAGGCTTGAACAGAAAAACGGGTGCTTGGTCCCGCCAAACACCCGTTTAATCAAAACCCGCCTTGCGGGGCAATGCATGCCGTCAGCCTGATCGCGACATCACACGCACCGGACCGCAGTTTGCGAGACGCCGTGACTAGCCCGCCACAGCCTCTTCGTCCTCGGCATCGGGACCTGTCAGCATTTCGTCCGCAATCAAACCGGCATTGGACCGCACACGCTGTTCGATCTCTGCGGCGATGTCGTGGTGCTCAAGCAGGAATTTCCGTGCGTTCTCCCGGCCCTGCCCGATGCGCTCGGACTTGTAGGAGTACCAGGAACCGGACTTCTCGATGACTTCGCCCTTAACGCCGAGATCGATCAGCTCGCCCATTTTGGAAATGCCCTCGCCGTAGAGAATGTCGAATTCCACTTCACGGAAAGGCGGTGCCACCTTGTTCTTCACAACCTTCACACGGGTCTGGTTACCAATGACCTCGTCGCGATTCTTGATCGCGCCGATACGGCGAATGTCGAGACGAACAGAGGAATAGAATTTCAGCGCATTACCGCCGGTCGTGGTTTCCGGCGACCCGAACATCACACCGATCTTCATACGGATCTGGTTGATGAAGATCACCAGGCAGTTGGACTTGGAAATCGACCCGGTCAGTTTGCGCAATGCCTGGCTCATGAGGCGTGCTTGCAGACCCGGCAGGCTGTCGCCCATCTCGCCCTCGAGCTCTGCCCGCGGCGTAAGCGCTGCAACGGAGTCGATAACCAGAATGTCGACGGCACCGGAACGGACCAGCGTGTCGGCGATTTCCAGCGCCTGCTCGCCAGTATCCGGCTGCGATACCAGGAGCTCGCCAACATCAACGCCCAGCTTACCTGCATAAATCGGGTCAAGCGCGTGCTCAGCATCAACAAAGGCCGCAACGCCACCTTTTTTCTGCGCCTCGGCCACGGTGTGAAGGGCCAGCGTCGTCTTGCCGGAGCTTTCCGGACCGTAGATTTCAACAATACGTCCCTTGGGGAGACCGCCGATACCCAGAGCAATATCCAGGCCCAGGGAGCCGGTCGAGATTTCCTCGATGTCCATGGCCGGCTTCTGACCCAGTTTCATGACCGAGCCCTTGCCGAATGCCTTGTCGATCTGACTCAGCGCTGCCTCAATGGCTTTTTGTTTATCCATCTCTTCGTTCTTCACGAGTCGAATCGCGCCCCTGCTCATATCGGTTTTCCCTATATTTCATGCCGCCGTTCAGCGAGCAACCACGTTTGATGTACCAATTTTGTTCCGGGAACACAAGGGGAACATTTATGGTTAACAAAACGGAACAAAATCAGACAGTCACGGTCCGTGCCGCTTGTTCGCCCCCGTTCCCGGTCACGATATTTGGTGATTCAAACCCTAGGGAGTCGGGGTGACAAAAACAGCCACCCCGAAGCGATTCCGACAGAATCTCAGTTCTGTTCGCGGGCGCTGAGCTCTTCCTTCACCTTCTCCGCCAGCTGCGTAAGCGTGAAGGGTTTCGGCAGGAAGGAGATGTCCTGTTCTTCCGACAAGGTCTGGGAGAATTGTTCCGCGGCATAACCGGAGATGAAGACGATGCGGGTGTTGGTCAGCATGTCGCGGGCCTTCGCCAGCAGTCCCGGACCATCAAGCCCCGGCATCACGACGTCGGAAATGAGCAGGTCAAACGGCTCGTCCTCGTCCTCAAGGATTTCAAAGGCTTCCTCGCCATCTTCTGCCTCGGTGACGTCATACCCGCGCTTGGCCAGGGTCTTGGCAGCAATGTTTCGAACCGCGTCCTCGTCCTCGACAAGCAGGATACGGCCCTTGCCTGAAAGGTCTGCCGGCGTCGGGTCAACCGTCTTGGCGACTTCGACCTCTGCCAGCTCGACCTCTTCCGCTTCAGTCGGCTGGTAACCCGGCAGATAGATGGTGAACGTCGTGCCCTTGCCGACTTCACTGTCAGCAAAGAGAAAACCGCCGGATTGTTTGACAATGCCATAAACGGTCGCCAGACCCAGCCCGGTACCCTTGCCGGCCTCCTTGGTGGTGAAGAATGGCTCGAAAATCTTGCCGAGTGTCTCCTGGTCCATGCCATGGCCGCGATCCTCGACCTCAATGGCGACCCAGTCGCCCTCACGCGGGTTCGGAGCACCGCGCTGGCGCACATCCTCGGCATCCAGGGAGCGGGTTCGGATAATCAACTCACCACCGCCCTGATCACGCATGGCGTCACGCGCATTGGCCGCCAGATTGATGATTGCCGTTTCCAACTGCCCCTTGTCCGCCTTGATCAGCGGCACTTCGCGTCCATGCACAATGTCCAGCTTGACTGTCTCCTCGACAATCTGGCGCAGGAGAACGGAGACGTCGGACAGCATGTCCCCGACATCGAGAGTCTCGGTGCGGAAAGTCTGCTTGCGTGAAAAGGCCAGCAGCTTCTTCACCAGCCCTGCCGCACGGGCAACCGTGGAATTGATCGCCTGCAACTCCCCATAGTCAGGGTCGCCGACCGGGTGGCGATTGAGCAGCTCGTCCGCATTGAGGCGCACAGCGGTAAGCAAGTTGTTGAAATCATGCGCAACACCACCGGCCAACTGGCCTACGGCCTGCATCTTGTTGGCCTGGGAAAACTGGCGCTCCATATCCTTCCAGCTGGTCACATCGATAATATAGGCCACGCGCTTGCCGCCGCGTGCCGGAGCAAAGGCCAGGTGGACATAGACCGGGTTTTCGCCTGCCAGCTGCGCTTCGGCCGGGTCTCCGCTGCCCGCCATTGCGGAGGAAAAGGCATCCGTCGCCGAGCGACCATCATCCCAGACGAACATCTCGCAGAATTTCACGCCCGGAACCGCTTTGCCGCCCGTGAGCTGGACCAGGGACGGGTTCACATCCTCGATGATAGCGGTCTCCGGGTCCGCACCGTCCAGTCGCACCACGCCGAACGGCGCGCTGGCAAACATCTCGTCAAGCGTATGGCCCGCAGCACGCCCTTCCCCCATGGCCTGAGCCACACCGGGAGGGGCGCCCGTCGCAGACAAACCATACATCACGGCGCGTCCCATGGGAGGGTCGCCCGCCGCCCACTCGACCGCGATCGCGACCGGGCTTTCGATACCGTCGCGCGCTTTCAGTCGCGCATCGATCCGGGCCACACCTTCTCCGCCGCGTGTCTGCATCAGCGCGCGCGCACCATCTCCGGCCAGGATGTCGGTCAGCCGCGGAAATTTTTCGCCCGGCTGCAGGCCCAGCCAGTCGCGCAATGTCGCATTGCCCATGGCAATCTCGCCATTGGCACGGAGGGAAAACAGGGCAACCGGCGCATTCTGGGACCAGTCGGCAGAGGACGTCGCAGAGCCGCCGCCGGCCTGTTCGACCGGCTGCAGACGCCACAGGACGAGACCGTCAGCCAATGGTCGCGACTCGAGGCGGACATTGAGCGTTTCAGTGTCACCGACCGGCAGCGGTGGCAGGAGTTCACACGCCCCTTCGCCGCGCGCGGCCGCTCGGGCCAGGCGATAAACGGAGCCGTCGCCACCACCGGCGCCAGCCCAAAGGCGATCGATCGTCGGCAGACCGAAGCTCTGCCCGAGGGTTCCAGCAGTCTTGGCCAGGTCCCGGTACGCATTATTGCCCCATCGCACAGCACCCCGGCGGTCGGTGATCAGGACCGGCTCGGGGAAACTGTCCATGGCGCCGTAACCCAGTTCAGCAATGGACGGGACGCGATTGCGAATGACCGTATTGCGGATCCCGCGGCCTGCTGTCTCGCCAGCCGCTATGGTGTAGAGCACCAGAAAACTCGCTGCGGCCAGTCCCGAAAGATAGATGAAACCCTGGCGCCCGGCCTCGACCGGGGCAAATACGGCGGCCAGCGCCGCCAGGACCACAACGAAACCCAGAACCCAGAAGGTCACACGACCAAAGGGCTTTTCCCAGAAGGACTTCGAGTTTTCAGAGTTCGAAACAGGCATTTCGGCCATGGGCGGCTCCAGCGCGAATCAGGTGCGGAAGTGAGAGCTTACTCGCTCGGGCGGTATTGTGCGCGTCCCGGGGATTGGGACAGCGAAAGAACATAGCCAATCACGCGGGCGACAGCCTTGAAGTGATCAACCGGAATTTCCTCATCCAGCTCGGCCGTCGCGTACAGCGCACGCGCCAGGGGCGGATCCTCTACGATGGGAACATCATTATCCTTGGCGAGCTCCCGGATGCGCAGGGCAACTTCATCCACACCCTTGGCCACACAGATCGGCGCAGGCGTTTCGCCCTGCTCGTAGTTCAGGGCAATCGCGTAGTGGGTCGGGTTGGTAATGATGACGGTGGCGTCCGGAACTGCGGCCATCATGCGCTTCTGGGCTCGCTCCTGGCGGAGCTGACGCAGTTTCGCGCGCACCATCGGATCACCTTCGGACTGTTTCAGCTCGTCCTTGACCTCGCGCCGCGACATGCGGTTGCGTTTGATGAAAGTCTGTCGCTGATAGGCGTAGTCCAGCGCGGCAACGGCCGCATAGACGATCAGCGCCGCGATCATCAGCTCGATGGCTGATTGCTGGACGATCGCCAGGATGGCTGTAACATCCATCAACGGCATTCCGGCCAGAACCTCGCGCTTTGGATAGATGACGATGAAGGCGGCGCCCGCAACGAGCACCATCTTGCCAATCCCCTTTATGAAATTCATCCAGGCTTCCGCACCGAAGAGACGCTTGGCCCCTTCGAAAGGATTGATCTTGGAGAGTTTGGGCTGGATCTTCTCGGTCGTGAACAGCAAGCCCTGTTGCACGTAGTGACCTGCAAACCCGGCCAGGACCAGAAGCAGGATGGGGAAGGCAACAGCGATCACAACGTCCTGCGCGGTCTGCTGCATCATCGCCATGATTGCGCCGGGATTCAGGGAAAACTCATGCGCCCGTGCGAAATAGGACTGCATGGTGCCGGCCATGTTCTGCATCATTGCAGGCAGCAGGAAACCGATCAGGGCGAGCCCGGACGCCAGGATGAACCAGCCTGGAATCTCCTGGGATTTGGCGACATCGCCTTTCTTGCGCGCGTCATCCAGCCGCCGCTGGGTCGGCTCTTCTGTCTTCTGACTGTCGTCTTCGCCTTCGGCCATGAACCGGTCTCCCCTAGTTCAGCTCAATGGCGAAACGCTGCATGCGTTCCAGCCAGACGGCGCTCATCGCGCCCAGAGCAATGGTGAAGATGAACAACCCGACCATGATATTGGCGGGCATGGCGATGAAAAAGATCTGCAGCTGCGGCATCAGTCGAGAGAGAATACCCAGCGCCAGGTAGAAGATCAGGCCGTACACAATCAGCGGCGCGGCCAGCTGAACCGCAATCCGAAACGTGTCCACGAACGCCCCCAGCGCCCACTGGCCGGCATCGGTCATGGACGGCATGTCTCCGGGCGGAAAGAGCTCGTAGGAATTGTGCGCCGCCATCAACAGAAGATGATGAAGCCCGGTGGTGAACAGGAGCGCGATGAAAACGAGGTTGAGAAAAGTCGCCATGATGGCGCCCTGCGTGCCCTGAGACGGGTCAAAACTCTGCGCCATGGCCAGCCCGCTCTGCATGCCGATGATCTGCCCGGCAATCGCCGCTGTAGCCATGAAAATGCGCGCCATGGCACCGATCATCAGACCGATCAGGACTTCGGTCACCACCAGGCCGGCCAGCGGCAAGGGTTGTGTCGGCATGGCGGGCAGCATCGGCGCCACGATTGGCCCCATGATCAGACAGACCAGAAGGGCAAATGCCAGGCGAATCGGAACCGGAATGGATGGCTCGCCGAAACCGGGCATGAGCATGAGGATCGCACCGAGACGGGCGAAGACAAGACCTGCAGCGAACACGAGCTCAGGCAGGACAGCCGTCATGGATTGGCGATCCGGTCTGTGATGGTGATCATGAAACCGCCCAGCAAGGCGCCCATCAGTGGAAGGAAAATCAACAAGGCGATGAAAATGGCAATGATCTTCGGTACAAAAACCAGGGTCATTTCCTGGATCTGCGTCAGGGCCTGGAAGAGTGCGATCGTGATGCCAACGGCCAGCCCTGTGATCATGATCGGTGCCGACATGGCCAGCATCAGCCAGATTGCCTCGCGGGCATAGTCAAGGACTTCAGGTCCGGTCACCGTCGGCGCGCCTTCTGCAGCGGGAGAATCGATTAAAGTTAATTATCTTTACGATTCCTCGAACGCCGTTAAGAAAGAGTCAATTCTGGTAAATACGGGGAACACCTGCCATGCGTATTCGCGACCTTCTCATTGGCGTCAGCGCCATCACGCTCATGACGGCCTGCACACCGGCCAGTGATGACACGGGACAGGTCCCGACCCCGGCTGAGAACGGTGTCGAAAACGCTGAAAACGCGCCGCAGGCAACGGCGGATGATCAGACCGAAACCGATCGTCTCTACGCATTCTTCCAGGAGGCGTTCGACGACGAGCTGGCGCGCTCTCCGCTGAGCCAGACCTATTACGGCATGACGGATGACCTTGAGGCCTATGGCCAGTGGGACGACGTCTCCGAGGAATCCTACCGCGCCTCCCTGCAGCGCGAAGCCGACCGCATGCGGCGGATGAATGAGGAGTTTGACTACGAGGCCTTGACCGAACAGGCCCAGGTCTCCTGGCGGTTCGCCGAATTCATCGCGGCCAACAACCAGCAACAATCCGAATTCTGGGACCATGGTTACATCTTCACCCAGTTCTTCGGCCCGCACTCCGACATGCCAAGCTTCATGATCGGCTATCACGCCGTGCATACACCGGAACACGCTGAGGCCTATATCAGCCGCCTCAATGGCATGGGTGACCGGCTGAACGCGCTTGCGGCGCAGGCGGACGCTCGCGCCGAACAGGGTGTTCTTCCGCCCGCTTTTGCCTTCCAGGTCATCACCGATACCGCGCGCGGTTTTGTCACCGGCGCACCGTTTGACGATAGCGGCGAAGACAGTCCCCTGCTTGCCGACTTCCGGCGCAAGATAGAACCGCTGGAGATCTCAGAAGCGGACAAACAGGCGCTGGTTGATCGCGCGATAGAGGCGCTGACCACCCGTGTCGGCCCCGCATATCAAGACTTCCTGGCCATGATGGAGCGTCACGCAGAAATCGTTGGCGATCGGGCCGAGGGCGCCTGGTCCCTGCCCGAAGGCGAGGCCTTCTACACCAGCCAGCTGCAGAACTACACAACCCGCACGGACATGACGGCGGAAGACATCCACCAGATCGGCTTGAGCGAGATCGAGCGCATTCACGCTGAAATGCGCGCGATCCAGGAACAGGTCGGTTTTGAAGGCTCGCTTCGTGATTTCTTTGATCACCTGCGCGAGAGCGAGGAATTCTACTACCCGTCCACCGATGAAGGCCGCCAGCGCTATCTGGACGAGGCCACGACCATGATCGATCAGATGATGGAAGCTGCCCCGGACTATTTCGGTCGCCTGCCAACGGCCCCGCTCGAAGTGCGCGCCGTGGAGCAGTACCGCATCGAAACCGCAACGGGCGCCTTCTATGAAACCGGCTCCTTCGATGGTTCCCGTCCGGGCCGCTACTATGTCAATCTGCAGCACATGGATGCCCAACCGGTCTACCAGATGGAAAGCCTGGCCTATCACGAGGGCGCCCCGGGTCACCACTTCCAGCTGAGCCTGGCGCAAGAGCTGGAAGATGCTCCGATGTTTCAGCGCACGACCTGGTACTCCGCCTATGGCGAGGGCTGGGCGCTGTATTCCGAGCGTCTGGGCAAGGACATGGGCTTCTTCACCGACCCGTACCAGGACTTTGGTCGCCTCTCCTACGAGGTCTTCCGCGCCTCACGCCTTGTCGTCGACACCGGCATCCACCACTACCAGTGGGACGAACAACAGGCGATCGACTTCATGATGGAAACCACGCCGATGCCGCTGGGCGACATCACGCCGGAAGTACGCCGCTACATGGTGTGGCCGGGTCAGGCCGTTTCCTACAAGATCGGCATGAACACGATCATCGATCTGCGCCAGCGGACCATGGACGCACTGGGCGACGACTTCGACTGGGGCGAGTTCCACGACGTGATCCTCTCCAACGGTTCGGTGCCGCTGACCCTGCTTGAGGAAAACATCGACACCTACATCGCCGCCAAACAGGCTGCGCAATAACGCTGAGCCGAGCCTGGCGCCTTGCCATAATCGGCGCCGGGCTTCACCTTCACGTTCAGAACAGTATCTCCGAGGGGACCCAGATGAGCTATCTAAAACACCTGACACTCGGCGCCTCCGTCGCCGCCCTGCTGGCTGCCTGCAGCCAGCCGGAAAGCGACCGCGACCAGCCGGCCGCGACGCAAGCACCGGCCGAAGCTGAGATCGCTGCGGAGACGGCAATGGCGGCCAATGATGCTGTCGAGACCGAGAGCGACCGCCTCAACGCCTGGTTCCAGGACGTCTTCGACCAGGGTGTCGCTGACTCGCCCATGTACCAGACCTTTCTGGGCATGAAGACGAATTATGACCAGTGGGACGACCCGTCACCGGAGGAAGCGCTGCGCCAGTACGAACAGGGCCGCGAACAGCACCAATACATGCTGGACAATTTCGACTTTGACGCGCTGGACCGCTCCGCCCAGATTTCCTGGCGTCTCGCCGAGTACAATGCCGCCCGCGCAGAGGCGAGCCGTCAGTGGTGGGATCACGGCTACACATTCACACCGCGCTCCGGCCCGCACATGAACAGTCCGACCTTCCTGATCAATAATCACCGTGTTGATACCCTGGAAGATG
>CBFHQE010000043.1:0-21494 GCA_965657935.1 Maricaulis sp.
GGATGTGACGCTGGAGCCGTTCGCGGAGGCCGAGCGACGCATTCGCGAAGCCGAGAACCCTGTGCGCACGATCGTGCGCCTGCCGCGCTAACCCGCAAAACCCGGCTAAGAAAGAACCCCGCTGTTTCCAGCGGGGTTCTTTTTGTGCCGTGTGCGGGGAGTGTTACTCCTCGCCAGCCTCTTCGGCTGCAGCTTCTTCAGCAGGTGCTTCTGCCGGAAGCGGCGCCGGCAGGGGCTGCGGGTTGTTCGACTGGGCGCGCAGATAGGCGATCAGGTCGATACGGTGTCCCTCATTGCCAAGACCGTTGAAGTTCATCGCTGTGCCCGGAGCGTAACCGCGCGGGTTCTCGATGAAGAGATTAAGGCTTTCATAGCTCCACTCACCCGCCGGCAGGGCGCCGGAGTAGGAGAAGCCAGCCGTTGCGGCAACGGTGCGGCCCACGATGTCGTAGAGGTTCGGGCCCTGAACAGACGCGCCGCCTTCTTCAACCGTGTGACAACCGGCACAACGGCGGAACTGACGTTCGCCGTTTGTCAGGTCTGCGGCTGCGAGCAGCAGGCCATAGTCGACCGGGCCGGCTTCCTCGACAACGACTTCGCCGCCGCCTTCCCCCTGCATTGCCGCCCAGTCGATCGGGTAGGCAACGTGTTCCTCGTCGAGCGCAACGGCATGCGACGGGATAAGAATATGGCCGAGTTCCATGATCACGATGACGACCAGCACACCGCCGATCAGTACGCCCGCAACCTTGTTCCAGAAGAGATCGCCCATGGACGCCCCCAATTGATTAGACAGCTGAAATTTGCCCGTGTTTGACATGCACTGAGCATGGAAGCAACAGCCTAGCGCGTTCAACTGCATGCGTTATGTAGCCGCGGCCTGATTTCAGGCGGTGTCACGGGCGGTTGATGCTGAGTGCGGAATTTTCGCAGTGACGCCCTTGCGCCGGGACAGCCGGAAACCCAAATACGCGTCATCCGGCGGCATTCCTCCCCCTGACTGCCGGTAATGTTTTGAAATAACAGGTATTTACCAATGGTACGTTCACTCGTGGCAGCCTCTCTGGCTGCACTCTCCTTCGCGTCCGTTTCCCAGGCGCAGGACTTCACTTTCTCCGGCGGTTATGACCGCGCTGATTTTGACGGTGTCGAGTTCGACACGGTTGTTCTGCGTGGCCGCTATATGTTCAACGAGCGCTTCGGTGCCGAGGGACAGCTGAATTTCGGCATCAACGATGAATCTGTCGACTTTGGTGTCATCACTGCCGATGTCAGCCTCGACTATGGTGTTGGCGCTTTCGCCTTTGCCAACCTGTACACCAATGAAGGCCTGAACCTGTTCGGTCGTCTGGGGTATGTTCATGCCGAGCTGGAAGCTGATGCGGCTGGCATCACCGTCTCCGAAGACGATGGTGCGTTCGCGGCCGGCGTTGGCGCCGAGTTCTTCTTCGATGATCGCAATGGTGTGCGTTTCGACTACACTTGGGCTGATTACGAGGATAGCGCGAACTTCTACGGCATTTCCTACGTTCGCCGTTTCGGCGGCTAGGCTCGATCAGCCGGTTGGAAAAAGGCGGTCCCATCAGGGGCCGCCTTTTTTGTTCCCGGACCCTGTTTCGCCTGCCGGGCGAGCGCGTTCATCGAGCGCTCATCTACCTAGCGGAAACGTAATGCAGATGAACCGAAAAATCGTTGCGAAGCAGGGGATTAGCTTGCAGTTTGCGCGTGTAAGAGCGAGGGACTTTCTTACACAAGCGAGTATCTGAAAATGTTGCGTACACTTTTTGCCGCCAGCGCCGCCCTGCTGGCTCTTTCCGCGTCGTCCACTGCCCAGGAGTTCAATTTCTCGGGTGGTTATGAGCGGTTTGATTTCGACACTGCAGACTTCGACACCGTGGTTCTGCGTGGCAGCTATTTCTTCAACGAGAATTTCGGCGTTGAAGGTCAGCTGAACTTCGGTCTCGATGACGATACCGTCACGGTTGCGAACACACCGGTAAATGTCGAGTTCAATTACGGCGTCGGCGCCTTTGCCGTCGCCCGTACCGGGACGGACGGTTTCAATGTCTTCGGTCGTGTGGGTTATTATCACTCGGAAGTAGAGGCCAATCTGGCCGGATACAGCGCATCGGGTGATGATGGGGCCTGGGCTGCCGGCGTTGGCGCCGAATTCGATATTGACGCGCGAAACGCGATCCGTTTGGATTATACCTATATCGACTATGACGACAGCGCCAACGTGCTTGGCCTGACCTATGTCCGTCGCTTCGGCGGCTAGCCCATCAGGTTTTGCGTAAACGTGACCGGAGTTCACTTGATGCGGGAGCTCCGGTTTTCTTTTTCATTTATCGCAGGACTGGGAGCCGGGTTGTGCTTGTGTTATGGTTGCGTCGCGGAACAAGTTGATTTCCCCTCCCGAACAACCTGACCCGCGATAGCGTAGCCTGTGTGAGTTGCCGTTCAGTTCGGCACCGGCTGATCGCCCTGCCGACACGGCCCCCCTCTGAGCTCGCGCGCCCGATGGCGCCTCGTTCAGGCGGATTATCCGTTTGTTGAAACAGGAAAGGGCGAAAACATGACCAAATTCACCATCTTCGATGACACCAACGCGCCGGCTGAAGCCAAGGCGACACTGCGTTCGGTGAAGACGAAATACGGCTTCATTCCCAATCTCATGGGTGAGCTCGCGGCCTCTCCGTCCGCGCTCGAAGCCTACACCACACTCTCCACGATCTATGGCCAGACCAGCCTCACGCCGATCGAGCAGCAGATTGTGTTGCTGACAACCAGTTACGAGAATAATTGCAATTACTGCATGGCCGCGCATTCAACCGTGTCGCTGAGCGTTGGCCTGGATCGCGAAATCCTGCTGGCCATCCGCGAAGGCCGTGACATCGAGGATGATATGCGTCTGGAAGCGTTGCGCCGGTTCACGATCGCCGTCGTGCGTCAGCGGGGCCTGGTGGAAAACTCGGATGTCGAGACCTTCATGGAGGCCGGGTTCACCAAAGCCAACATTCTCGATGTCGTCACAGGTGTCACGCTGAAGACCCTGTCGAACTACACCAATCATATCGCGGAAACGAAGCTGGATGATGCTTTCGAGGCCATGAAATGGTCCAAGCCGATTCTCCAGCACGCAGACTAGATCTTCAGGCCTGGGCTTTCGGGGGCCGGTTTGCCGGCCCCCTGCTTATGTCGATCAGATCTTTTCCGCGGCCCATAATTCAACCAATCGTCGTGCAATCGCGATTGACGGCGGGAGCGCGGCGTGGGGGTGCGTACCCTCCAGCATGGCGTTGACCTCTGCACGCGTGAACCAGCGCGCTGCTTCCAGTTCCTCTGTGTCCACGGTGAGGTCCGGACTTGTTGCGGGGGCGAGCAAGCCGACCATCAATGAGGAGGGGAAAGGCCAGGGTTGGCAAAAGATGTACCGGGTCGCCGACACATCCACGCTTAGCCCGGCTTCCTCTGAGAGTTCGCGGGCACAGGCTTCTTCCAGGGTCTCAGCCGGTTCCACAAAGCCGGCGAGTGCGGACCAGACACCGGGCGGCCAGCTGGCCTGGCGACCGAGCAATACCTTGTCCTCAAACTGAGCGAGCATGATGACCACCGGATCAACGCGCGGGAAATGCTCGGTGCCACAGGCAGGGCAGACGCGTTTTGCGCCACCGGCGGCCATGTCAGTGGCGCTGCCGCAGCGGGCACAGAAGGAATGTCGATAGTGCCAGTCCAGCAGCGCTTTGGCCTGGGCATAGATCGCCGCATCGTGCTGCGGCATCTGCATGGCGGCGGCGCGGGCCGGGATATGTTGCTCGGTCAGTTCGCCTGACATCGCAAACAGCGGTTGCCCGTCGCGCTTGCCCAGAAAGATCCGGTCGGAACTCCATCGCGCATCCTGATCGAGCGGCTGCCAGATCAAGCCGTTGTCATCAACTTGCGGGTCGCCCTGGTGAAGGTGGAGGATACGCGCGTCAGGCTTGTCGGTTTCTGCGGCGAGCCGGGCTACGTCGCGGCGCAGAACTTCGCACCGGTCGAGCGGCGAGCCGGCGAAAACCATGCCTCCGGCATCGGCAAGCAGGGATCGGTCGTTCATGGCAGCTCCTCATTCGCTCGCAATGTGGGATGGAGCTGCAACATTTTCCACCATTCGTTTCATCGCCTCTTGCTTTTGCGAGTGAGTCGCAACAATTTGGAGGTGGAGGTAACAGATGAACATCGCGAACTCTTCCCGCCCCACCATTGCCGATGCGGCTGTACACACCGAACAGGCTGTCAGGGACTGGCTGGCGACCCAGATCAATGTGCTCGCCTACTGGCGAGAAATGCTGTTGGCTGCCGGAGACGAGACAGGTCTGATTGCCTTGCTGGATGATCATGAGGCATTTCTTCGCGCCGCGGCGGCCTCCAGCGAGGGAAGGGCTGTCACTCATCAGTGAAGCAGCCCCTTGCGATCTGCACGCCGGCGCGCGATATAGGGGGTGGAAGATCGGCGGTGGACGAGCACCTCGCCAACCCGGTCAGGTCCGGAAGGAAGCAGCCGTAACGAGTTTCCGTTCGGGTCGCTGTTCGGTCTTCCACCTCTATTCGTTCCTCCAGCCCGAGAGATCGCATGGACGATACGCTGCTCCAGAATGATGATGCCGGAGCGGCGGACGAAGCGCTCATGCCGGGGCTCGACCTGCCCGGGGCAGAGGCGGATGCCAGCTATCAGGTGCTGGCGCGCAAATACCGACCGGATACATTCGAAGATCTGATAGGCCAGGAGGCCATGGTCCGCACGCTGACCAATGCGTTTGCGGCGGGACGGATAGCGCACGCCTATATGCTTACCGGCGTGCGCGGTGTCGGCAAGACCACCACGGCCCGACTGATTGCGCGCGCCCTCAACTATGCAACAGACGAGATTGATGCTCCGCACATGGCGCTGAAACAGCGTGGCGTTCATTGTGACGCCATCGCCCGTTCTGCGCATGTTGATGTGATGGAGATGGACGCCGCCTCACGCACTGGTGTGGGCGATATCCGGGAAATCCTTGAAGGTGTCCGGTATGCACCGGTGTCCGGTCGCTACAAGGTCTATATCATCGATGAGGTCCACATGTTGTCGACCTCCGCCTTCAACGCGCTTCTGAAGACGCTGGAAGAGCCGCCGTCGCACGCCAAATTCATCTTCGCGACAACCGAGATCCGCAAGGTGCCCGTCACGGTATTGTCGCGCTGTCAGCGTTTTGATCTCAAGCGGATTGATCGCGAAGTCCTGACGGACCATCTCGATCGTATTTGCGGCCTGGAACATGCCTCCGTCGATCGTGATGGCCTGTCCCTGATCGCTCGCGCTGCTGAAGGCTCCGTGCGCGATGCGCTGTCGCTGCTGGACCAGGCCATTGTCCAGGGCGGCGATCAGGATGCACCGGTCGGCGCGGAAGATGTTCGCAACATGCTGGGTTTGGCTGATCGCGCCCGCGTGCTGGACTTGCTGGAACACGCGCTGAGCGGGCGCACATCCGACGCACTCAACGAGCTGGCGTCACTCTATGATGCCGGCGGCGACCCGATCGTCATCACACGTGATCTCCTGGACTATGTGCATTCACTCTCCCGTGTGAAGGCTGTCGGCAAATCCGCTGATCTGGGCGAAGCCGCAGAGACGATCGAGCGCCTGGCCAGTCTGTCCGAGCGGATGACGCTTGGCCAGCTGACCCGCTATTGGCGTATCCTGTTGACGGCACTGGATGATATCCGCCAGGCCCCGGACGCGTTGTCAGCGGCTGAAATGACGTTGCTGCGCCTGATTTCTGCCGCGATGTTGCCGCCACCCGAGGATGCCGCCCGCCTGTTGGCGTCAACGCCACCAGCCACGGTGCCACCGGAGGCGCCGGGAAAGCCTGAGGCGAGGCCGGCGCCATCCCAACCGGTCGCCCAGTCCCAAACGTTCTCACAGGTCCAACCGGTCTCTCAGGTCGAACAGGTCTCCCTTCCCAACCCGGGCGCAGTGGAACCACCTGCGGGCAATGGGCCTCACGATTTCGAACAACTGATCGCCCTGTTACAGACCAAACGCGATATCGGCCTGCAATCGGATGTGGAGCGATTTGTTCGCCCTGTCGCGGTGCAGACCTGTGCCTTCACTTTCCAGCCTCTGGAAGACGCCCCGTCCGACCTTGCCCAGCGCCTGGCCAAGCGCCTGCTGGAATGGACCGGTGACCGCTGGGCCATTCTCGCGGATCCCGGGCAGGAGGGTGGCGAGACCTGGACCGAGCGCAAAAAACGTCTCAAGCAGGAGCGAGTTGAGGCGGCTCATCGCGATCCGGCCGTTGTCGAGGCCATGGAGCTCTTTCCCGGCGCTGAGCTTGTGAAGATACGTGATCCGCTGCCGGTCGAATCCGGTGATGATGTCGATGCAATCAAAAGCACGGAGAACCACGCGTGAAAGACCTGATGGGACTGATGAAACAGGCTCAGGCCATGCAAGAAAAAATGGCCGAGGCCCAGGCGGCGCTCGACGACGCCCTGGTCACCGGTGAGTCCGGTGGTGGCATGGTCGCAGTCACACTGACAGCCAAGGGCGATATGAAAGCCCTGAACATTGATCCGACCATGATCGATCCGGGCGAACCGGAGATCCTGGAGGACCTGATCCTGGCGGCCCATAATGAGGCCCGCCGCAAGGCCGAGGAAAAACAGAAAGAGCTCATGCAGGACGCGACGGCCGGCTTGCAATTGCCGCCGGGCATGTCTCTGCCGTTCTAGGACTATTTCATGCGTACAGCTTCTGCCGGTCCCGAGATCGAGCGTCTGATCAACTTGTTGTCCAAAATGCCCGGCCTCGGTCCGCGTTCGGCGCGGCGGGCGGCCCTGCACCTGCTGGGGCGGCGTGATGCGTTGATGCGACCGCTTGCGGATGCGCTGGCGGATGCCGCAGACAAGATCGCGGCCTGCAGCGAATGCGGCAACATGGATGTAAACGACCCCTGCGCAGTCTGTGCCGCGCCAAATCGCGCGGACAACGCCCTCTGTGTCGTTGAGACGGTGGGTGATTTGTGGGCGTTGGAGCGCGCCGGTGCTTTCAAGGGGCGTTATCATGTGCTGGGCGGCGTCTTGTCGGCATTGGATGGTGTGCGTCCGGAAGATCTCAACATCGCCAAGCTGATCGAGCGCGCCGAACGGTCCGAAATCACCGAGATTGTGCTGGCCCTCAACGCGACGGTCGACGGGCAGACCACAGCGCACTATCTGGCCGACCGCCTGGAGGCCGCCGGAGTGCAGGTCACATCGCTTGCGCGGGGTGTACCCGTCGGGGGTGAACTGGACTATCTGGACGACGGCACTCTGGCCGCAGCATTCAAGAGCCGGTCGTCAATCTGAATAAAGCCATTCGAATCACATTAAATCTCGACCTCACATTTCGACGCTGAGCGAGGTTCCGTGTGAGCAATCCTCGCGATCCAAGGTTGACGCGGGATCGTCCTGTCAATCGCAAGGACTTCGTTCTCTTCTTCTGTATCGGCCTGTTCTTGGTGTCGCTCGTCCTGGCGGCGATCACGGCCGTGAAGATCCAGAGCTTCCACTTTGGCCCGCTTGTCGTCTTGGTCCCCGCAGGCTCGATCGCTTTTGGGTTGACCTATCTTGCCACCGACGTGATTTCGGAGGTCTGGGGTCGTTCCTATGCGCTGATGACGGTTTATGCCGGTCTGGTCATGCGCTTTGTGATGTTCGTCCTGATTGGCTATGCGCTGGCCGGGGAGGATGTCTTCCCCTTTATCGGAATTGCCGACAGCTGGACGCCGGACCGTGATGCGGCCTTCGAAAGCGTGCTCGGCGCGTCCACGCGGATCAATTTTGCCGGCGTGATTGCCTTCGGTCTGAGCGCGTTGACGGATGTCTTTATCTTCCACCACCTCAAAAGGCGCGAGGAAGGCAAAAACCGGCTCTGGCTGCGAAACAACATCTCGACGACTGTATCGCAGATCTTCAATTCGATTGTTTTTGTAACGGTGGCCTTTGGCGGCACGATGCCCTGGTCCGCTGTGGCCAGTATTGTACTGGGCCAGGTCCTGGTGAAAGTGTCCGTCGCTTTCCTGGATACGCCCGCGGTCTACCTGCTCAGGAATATCGCGACGGATCGCAAACTCTTCGATTTCCGAGGTTAATTGACCACAGGCTCCAGCCGCAGGATGCGCCCGTCCAGATCATCGACCGCGAGATAGACATAGCCGTCCGGGCCGACCGCGACGTCACGCAGGCGTTCGCCGAAATCGGACAGCATGCGTTCCTCCGCAAGAACAGAGTCATTGTCGACATCATATCGAAGCAGCATTGAACCGGCGAGTGTGGTCACGAGCAAATCGCCCTCCCAGCCAGGGAATTGTGCACCGGTATAGAAGGCCATCCCGGACGGAGCCAGCGACGGGGTCCACTGCCAGATCGGGCTGGTGAGGCCGGGGCCTTCCGTGTCTTCGGAGATTGTCGAGCCATTATAGTCGATGCCAAACGTCACCAGGGGCCAGCCATAATTATCGCCGGGACGGATGATGTTGATTTCGTCTCCGCCGCGCGGGCCGTGTTCGTGCGCCCAGGCACGGCGCGTTTCCGGGTGGATGGCGATGCCCTGAACATTGCGGTGCCCGTAGGAATAGATTTCCGGCTGGGCGGCCTCGGTCGTGGCGAACGGATTGTCGAACGGCACGCTGCCATCATCATTGATGCGGATAATCGTACCAATATGGTTCTCCAGATTCTGGGACTCATTCATGTGCATGTACCCATCACCCGTGGTCAAAAGCACGGAGTGGTCATCCATGAACTGGACACGGCCGCCAAAATGATAGCCGCGGCGTTTTTCGAAATTCACATCGAACACGGTCTCGACGGCGTCCAGCTCGCTCATGTCTTCGGACAGTCGCCCACGCGCCAGCGAGGTGCGGTTGGCGCGCGACGTACCCCTTGAATAGGCGAAATAGACCAGGCGGTTTTGCGCGAATTCCGGGTGAATGGCCACGCCGAGCAGCCCGCCCTGGCCGCTCACCAGGATATCGTCCGGCAGGCCCCTGATCGCGGTGACCACGCCGGTTTCCACCGTCACGTGGTTGAGGCGTCCTTCGCGCTCGGAGACCAGTAAATTTCCGGCGTCGATCGGCGCGATGGACCAGGGAAATTCAAGGCCGGTCGCGATTTCGACGATTGAAAAATCGATCTCTTCAGATTCGACCAGTACGGGCTGCGCAAAAGCGTCCGAACCGAACGCGGTTGCGACGAGACAAGCGGTGACGAAACGCATGACGAACTCCCTGGATGCGGCCCAAAATAGGGCGGCTTTCCGGGAGATAAAAGAGGGTAATTGCTTAAAGGCTGAAGGCGCTCGCGAAAGCGTTAATCCGCGATGAGAATTGTGGCTCGAATGCGCTGATCTGCGACCAGCGACGACGGGCGCGGCAGGGGATTTGTGCAATCTTGTCCGGCAGGACCGAGGCTGCGGTTTCGGCATATTCCCAGCCGCGTATGCCCAGCGCGGCAAGACCGGGGCGCAGGAAACGCCCGCTGTCCAGAGCGACCTCATAGGACGCATAATACTTCTTGTAGTGCGCCCCGCCGCGGCCCAGGTCGAAGCGCTTAAGGCCACGCTCCTGGGCCTGCTCGAACAGGCCGTGCAGCAAGAGAAGCCCCGGCGAATATTTTGCCAGCTCAGGGTCATAGGCCGGGAACCAGGAATGATAGACGTCTGCGCCCACAAGCCCGAACTCAACTGCGGCCAGACGATCACCGAACCAGAGCGACGCGGTCAGGCCGGAAAACTCCTGGCCCTCGCGGCGACGCAGATTGTCCAGCACGCGCCGAACCCAGGGAATGCCCATCACATCCAGCTTTCCGGTCTCGATATACTGACGGCGTTTCCAGCTGACGAGCGCGCCGAAAGCTTCGCCGGAGGCATCGCCCAGTTCAACCCGCACCGGTCCGAAATCACGTTCGGCTGCGCGCTGGCGGCGCGCTGATTTCTTGAAATGGTCCTTGAAACTGGCCTTGCGTTGCTCGAAATAGCTTTCCGCGCCATCGCCCAGATCCGCGATAACCGAACCCTCTCGTTCACGCAGCCCGCCCGGATGACCGCCCATCGGGCAGTACCAGTTGTCATAGACAAGCGCGGAACAGCCGGCGGCCTCGGCAACCAGTTCGAGGGAGAGGCGGGAATAGTCACCGGCGATCACACCCTGATAATCGCTCATGGGCGCGCCGATCGGGCGGGCAATCCCGTCCTTGGGCAAATGGTGCGGGAAATAGGCGAGGACCTCGTCTCCCTCGCGAATGATGCCAACACGGACATCGTCACGGGCCCAGGACACAATTTCAGCGAACTCGAAACGGAAATAGGGACTCAACAGCGTGCCATCGGGAGCCGCCCAACGGTTCCATTGCTCGATTTGTTCTGGCGTGATGTCCTTGATTGATACGTTTTCGACGTGCACAGCCGGGCTCCCAATTCACCTGCGAGGGGAAATGCAATTCAGGGGCCGGAAAATCCGGGTCAGAAACGCGCGATGAAAATGATGGCGCCGTCCTGGCTGATGCCATCGTGTTCGATCTGTTCCAGCACGGCCGGCAGGGCGGCTTGTGCTTCGTCTGACTGTGCTTTTTTGCGGTGGTGGTCGATCATCTCGTCCAGCTTTTCGTCCGGTATCAGGTCCGGCTTGAGCAAGTGGATGAAGTGTGCGGTGTAATCGATGTCTGTCGGCATGGCAGAGAGAAAGTCCTGGGCGCTGTAGCAGTTGTGATGGCTCTCTCCGGCTGCGCGATCAATCGATTTCATCCATTCATCAAGGGCACGCGCAGAGCGCTGGGAGGCGATCGAGTCGTCATACCACGGGTCGAGAATGGCTATGCCCCGGGTGGCGACCCGGCAAGCTTCTCTTAAATGGCCCGCGAGGTCGCGGAAATGATGTGCGCTGAACTCGCTGCAAACGAGATCAAAGGACTTGTCCTCGACGGGCAGGTCACTCGCTCGGCCGGTTTTGACAAACGGATTGGTCGCGTGTGCATAGGGAGAAGTGTCGATTCCCGTGGCGTTGATGTCCTGTTCGCGCAATTCGCGGACCCAGCGGCCGGATCCGCATCCCACATCGAGGATGCTGCGTGGACTGAACGCGTCGACCTGTTGATGAAACACCGATTTGTAGAATGCCTGCGGACGCATACGAGACCTCTTGAGCCAGACTGATCCGAATTCCAACCATCTGCGCTGCGCTGTTCGTGTGCAAGGGTTTTCAGGTCGGGTGACAGGTTTTGTCTGATTGCGCGTGTTAGGCTTATCCCAGTTCAACGATTCGGATGTTCGACATGGATTCGCTTCTCCTGATGGGTACCACGGCAGCCGCTGCTCTTCTTGCCGGAGCTGGACTTGGTCTTGTCCTCGCCCGTCGCGGGTCGGCCACGAAACTGGAGCAGCTCGAAAACGAGATCAGCGAGACGCGTGAGCGTGCGCATCTGGCAGATAGAGCCCGCGTGGCGGCGGAAACGCAGGCCGAAGGTCATGCGGGCCGGGTCGCCGAGCTCGAAGCTCAGTTGCTGCGCGAACGTGATGCTGCGGTGGAACGCCTGACCGGTGTGCAGGAGGAAAAGCTGCGTCTGTCCCAGACGCTGGCGGCCCAGCAGTCCGAGCAAAAGGCCGAACGCGAGCACCAGCAAGCCCGTCTGACCGAGCTCAAGGCCGCGCGGGAAGAGATGAACCAGGCTTTCAAACTGACGGCGAACGAGATTCTCAAGAATTCCGGCCAGGAGCTGAATAAACAGGGCGCAGAAGGTCTGCAGCGTTTGCTCACCCCGCTGCGCGAACAGCTCGGCAAGCTGGAGAGCCAGGTCAACAAGGATGCTGAGACCCGTTCCGGCCAAACCAGCAAGATTGAAGCCGTGATGCAGACCCTGCACGGCGATGCCAAACGCATGTCGGAGGAGGCCCAGAACCTGACGAAGGCGCTGAGCTCGTCCTCCAAGGTCCAGGGGGATTGGGGGGAGCTGGTCCTGGCCCGCATTCTGGAACAGGCGGGTCTGCGCGAGGGGCAAGAGTTTTTCACCCAGGAGACCAAGTCCACCGAGGATGGTCGACTTCTTCGCCCCGACGTCGTTGTGGAGATGCCGGGGCAACAGCGCCTGGTCATCGACTCCAAGGTCTCGCTCAAGGATTTCGAGCGAGCGGTGAATGCAGATGATGATGCCGAACGCGGCGCCGCGGTTAAGGCCCATATCAATTCGGTGCGGACCCACATCAAGTCGCTGGGCGAGAAAAATTACGATTCGCTGTATGAAGGCGTGAACTTCACCGTGATGTTCATTCCGCTGGAAGGCGCGGCGTCCCTGGCCCTTCAGAATGATGCGGAATTGTCGAGTGACGCCTTTTCGCGTGGTGTCATGATCGCGACGCCGACGACATTGATGATGGCGATGCGGACCGTTCAGAACCTGTGGACGATTGACCGGCAGAACCAGAATGCGCGGGCGATCGCCGAGCGTGCCGGCGCCCTGTATGACAAGTTCAATGGATTTGTCGAAGACCTCGAAAAAGTCGGTACCCAGATCGATCGCGCGCATCAAAGCTGGGGCGAGGCCAAGTCCAAACTGGTTTCTGGTCGTGGCAATGTCATTCGTCAGGCGGAAATGTTGAAAACACTCGGCGCCCAGACCAAGAAATCCCTGCCCGATGAATTGCTGGCGACCGCTGAGGGCGGGGCGGACCTGCCAGCCATCGAGCACGAGCCCGCACGCCTGGAAGACGACACGGCCTGATCCGGGTCTTCAGCCGCGACACCGTCTTGATCGATCCAGTTTGCGCGCTTATCTAGAGAAAATGGCTATTCGTGAAATCCTGACGGTCCCAAACCCGATCCTCAAAGAGATCTCCCAACCTGTCGACAAGGTGGATGACGAGATCCGTGCGCTCATGGATGACATGCTGGAGACCATGTATGAGGCCGATGGTATTGGCTTGGCAGCCATCCAGGTTGGTATTGCCAAGCGCATCATCGTGATGGACCTGTCCGGGCCGGAGGAGAAGGCCGAGGCGAAGTTTTTCGTGAACCCGGTTCTCTCCGATCCGTCTGATGAGAAGCGCCCTTATGATGAGGGTTGTCTTTCTGTGCCGGGCTATTACGAGACCATTGAGCGTCCGGACCGCATCAAGCTGACCTATCTCGATTATGACGGAAACGCGGTCGAGGAGATCGCAGAAGGCATGTTCGCCACCTGTATCCAGCATGAAATGGACCACCTGGAAGGCGTGCTTTTCATTGACTATCTCTCCCGCCTGAAACGACAGCGCGCGGTCCAGAAGGTCAAGAAGTACGAGAAGGACAAGGATCGCGACGCGGCCTGATGTCAACAAAGCCTCTGTGTTCCAAAACCCGCCGCGATATAGCCGGCGGGTTTTTTGTCTGTAACCTTGACGACCCATTATGTAACGTTTACGTATCATGTAACGTCTGAGTTACATGAGGTTTGGGCATGAACACGATCAACAAGCTAATCCGGCAACGCGACATGACCTTGTCGCTGGCGGCCCTGTCCTTTGTCGTCTGGCAAGGCGGTCAGCTGGCCGAAGATGTTGTGGCAGAGCGCGGCTGGGGCGGGGATGAGCCGAACCTGATTATTGTCCTGGCGGTCCTGCTTGGCGCCATCGGCTGGGCGCTCGCCAGCTTTCTCTTCCTGGTTTATGCGGGACGGGTGTCCAAGGCGAAGGTTCAATCCGTATTGCAGGACGAGCTGTTCGAACAGCACAAGCGCAGCGCCCTGAGGATCGGCTACATGGCGCTGATCGCCTCGATTGCCGCCCTGTTGGCCGCCGACCTCTTTGTGAGCTTTTCTGCAGAAATCGCGATCCGCGCGCTGTTGATTGTGGGGATCGCCGTGCCACTGGCGACGTTTGTCAGTCTGAGCAGCAGCGGCGGCGACGAGGACGAGGAATGAGGGTCGGCGAGCTCGGCAATCGCATCAAGGCACGGCGAGCGGAACAGGGCATGACCCAGGCTCAGCTCGCCGAGGCTATCGGTGTGACCCGCAAGACGGTGAATACGGTGGAGAACCGGATTTTTGTGCCCTCAGCAATCCTCGCGCTGAAGATGGCTCAGGCACTCGAGGCCTCGGTTGAGGAGCTCTTTTTTCTTCAAACGGACGGGGGAGCTTGCGGTGACTAGCCCCGACCGTGCGGTTCGAGAAAATCAATGATCGGTCCGGCGGGCACAATCCGGGTTGGGTTGATGGTGTCGTGACTTGCGTAGTAGTGCGCCTTGGCATGTTCCGGATTGAAGGTTGCGGCGACGCCGGGCGTCTGGAAGAGGTCGCGTGTATAGGCCCACAAGTTCGGATAGTCCGAGATGCGACGCAGATTGCACTTGAAGTGCCCGAAATAGACCATGTCGAAGCGCAGCAGCGTGGGCAGTGTCCGCCAGTCAGCCTCGGTCGGTGTGGCGCCGGCGAGAAAGCGCTGGCGCGAGAGAATGTCCTCCAGCCAGTCCAGAGTATCGAATAGCGGGATCACGGCCTCTTCATAGGCAGCCTGTGTCGTCGCGAAGCCTGAGCGATAGACACCATTATTCAGCGTGTCATAGACGCGGGCATTGATGGCATCGATCTCTGCGCGCTTGTCTTGCGGGTAGTAGTCGCCCGGCCTGGCGCCCACTCCGTCAAAGGCGGAGTTGAACATGCGGATGATTTCCGAGCTCTCGTTCGAAACAATGCGATTGGTCAGCTTGTCCCAGAGGACCGGAACCGTCACCCGGCCGGAATAGTCCGGTTCGGATTGCTGGTAGACCTGGTACATGAAGTCCTTGGCAAACAGGTCGTCGCCGACAATCCCGTCCTTGTCCTGCGCGAAGGTCCAGCCATTTTCGGCCATATACCAGTGCACAACCGAGACGGAGATCATGTCTTCCAAGCCTTTAAGAGCGCGATAGATCAATGTCCTGTGTGCCCATGGGCAGGCATAGGAGACATATAGGTGATATCGGCCTGGCTCGGCCTTGAAGCCGCCGCGCCCGGTCGGGCCGGCCTCGCCATCCGGCGTGACCCAGTTGCGCAACTGGGCTTCGGAACGCACGAACCGTCCTTTCGAGGCTTTGGTGTCATACCATTTGTCTTGCCACTTGCCGTCTACGAGCAGGCCCATGACTATTCTCCTGAAGCTGGATGTAAGGGGGCTAGAACCGGCCCGCCTGGAAATCGGTGACGGCCTGTTGCAGTTGCGCCTGGGTGTTCATCACGAACGGGCCGTAACGCGCTACGGGCTCGCCGATCGGCTTTCCGGCAACGACCAGCAGGCTGGCGCCGTCTGGTCCGGCGACCAGGTCCAGCTGGTCGCCCTTGCCCATGACCGCGAGTGCGGGTGTCGAGACGTGCGTCCCGGCCACATCGACCTGCCCGCGATAAACAGCGATGAAACCGCTCAGTTCGGCGGCAACGACTTCGCTGAACCGGGCGCCGGGCTCCAGCGTGATATCCAGCAGAAGCGGGTCGATCGCCGCACTGCGAGCCGGGCCGCGTGTGCCGTTGGCCAATGCGCCGGCGAGCACCCGGATGCGCGCGCCCTCACGATCGATCGTCGGGATCTGCTCGCGTGAAAACTCCTGATAGCCGGGATCGGTCATCTTGAGCTTGCTGGGCAGATTTACCCAGAGCTGGAAGCCCCACATGCGTCCGTCGGCCTGTTCCGGGATCTCTGAATGCACAATTCCACGCCCGGCGGTCATCCACTGGATGCCACCACTCTCAATGACGCCGGAATGCCCCTTGTTATCGCCATGGCGCATCTTGCCCTCGATCATGATGGTGACCGTCTCGAAACCGCGATGCGGGTGTTCGGGGAAACCGGCAATATAGTCGTCGGCATTGTCAGAGCTGAAATAGTCGAGCATCAGGAAGGGGTCGATCTGCATCAGTCCCTGATGACCCAGCAATCGGGTGAGCTTGACCCCGGCGCCGTCTGACGTTGGGATGCCGCGATGAACATGATCAATCGGACGTGATTTGAGTGCGCTGACTGTATCGGTCATACCAGCCTCCTGTCGTTTCGATACAGATAGCGTCTTGTGGGGCGCAGACCATCCGCCGATCTGGAAATGTATTGTTTCCAACCCGGATGGAGTGCGGGTGTAAGTTGACCTTTGCCTGTTTCACGTCAGTGTAAGCGAGCTTGGGAGGGCGAAAATGCTGAATATTCGCGGTCTGGGCGCACTGTGTGCCGCTACCATGATAGTATCCTGTAATGCCGAAACTCCGCCGGGTGCGGAGCTGATCGCACGCATGAATGCGTTGTGTGGCAAGGCCTTTGAAGGTGAGATCACCAGTGATGATCCGCGCGATGCGGACTGGGCGTCCGAACGTCTGGTCATCCATTTCCGTGATTGCTCGCCGGGTGAGGTGCGTGCCCCCTTCCACGTAGGCGACGACCATAGTCGCACGTTTGTGATTACCCAGATTGATCACGGCCTTCGTTTCAAACACGATCACCGGCACGAGGATGGTGTCGAGGACGTGTTGTCCCAGTATGGTGGCGATACCGTCGAGAAACCTTACGGCCTGCGCGCCGAATTTCCCGCCGACGCCTTTTCACGCGAGATGTTCGAGGAACAGGGTTATCTGGTCTCGATCGACAATGTCTGGTCGATCGAAGTAACCGACGAGACTTTCACCTATGGCCTGAACCGCCCGAACCGGCATTTCGAGGTGACTTTCGACCTCACACAGGATGTCGAGTTGCCGCCGCCGGCCTGGGGCAGCGAGTAAGCCTCTCATCAGGCTTGACGAAGGCGTGCTTTGCGCGCTCTAAGCCGCGTTATGACCCTACGCATTGCTTTCATGGGCACGCCGGACTTTGCGGCGCGCTCTCTCGCCGAAATCGCCGCGTCCGGACACGAGGTCGTTCGCGTCTACACCCAGCCCTCGCGTCGCCGCGGACGGGGCCAGTCCGAGCAGAAGACACCTGTGCATCAGCTGGCCGAGATTCTCGGCATTCCGGTTGAGACGCCATCGCGTTTTCGCGATCCGCAGGTCATTGCCGACTTCCAGTCGCTTGACGTTGATGTCGCCGTGGTCGTCGCCTACGGCCAGATCCTGCCGCAGGACGCCCTGGACGCGCCGGCCTATGGGTGCCTGAACCTGCATGCGAGTCTGTTGCCACGCTGGCGAGGTGCTGCGCCTATCCAGCGTGCGATCATGGCAGGAGACGTAAAGACGGGCGTCCAGATCCAGCAGATGGAGGCCGGGCTCGATACCGGCCCGATCCTGTTGTCGGAAATGGTGCCGATCAAACCGACGGACACGGCCGCCACCCTGCATGACCGGTTGATGGAAGCCGGCGCGCTGATGTGGCCGCGGACGCTGTCCGCGCTGGAACGCGGGTCTCTGGAAGCGGTGGCGCAGTCGCAGGACGGTGTGACCTATGCGCACAAGATTTCCTCTGATGAGGCGCGCATCGACTGGTCCCGTTCCGCTGCTGACCTGGCCAACCACATAAGGGGGCTTTCGCCCTTCCCCGGAGCCTGGTTCCAGCTCATTGGCGAAAAAGGCCCCGTGCGGGTGAAGGTCCTGCTCGCAGAAGCGGTCACCGGTGAAGGTGACGCCGGCACCGCGCTGGATGACCGTCTGACAATCGCCTGCGGTGAGGGCGCGGTACGTCTGCTCAAGCTGCAACGCGAGGGCAGGGGCGCCATGAAGATAGAGGATTTCCTGCGCGGAACGGCCGTTCCCGCCGGAACGGTGCTGGGCTGATGCCGCGTTACAAGCTGACGATTGAATATGATGGCGGCCCGTTTTCCGGCTGGCAGCGCCAGGACAATGCGCCATCGATCCAGGAGGCGATGGAGATGGCTGCGGCAAGGCTGGACCAGTCTGACGTGATGGTCCAGGGCGCGGGACGGACCGATAGCGGGGTGCACGCGCTCGGTCAGGTGGCCCATATCGACCTGACCAAGGGCCTGGCCGAGGACAAGGTTCGCGACGCGCTGAACTTTCACCTCAAGCCAAACCCGATTGCGGTGCTGGTCGCCGAGCGGGTTGATGACGACTTCCACGCCCGCTTCTCCGCGACCCAGCGACATTATCTCTACCGCATCATTGATCGTCGTGTGCCGCTGACCCTGGATCGCGGCCAGGTCTGGCGGGTGCCGCGTGCACTCGATGCCGAGGCCATGCATCAGGCGGCGCAATATCTGGTGGGCCGTCACGACTTCACAACTTTCCGCGACGCCCAGTGCCAGGCGGAAAGCCCGGTGAAGTCAATCGACAAGGTGGCCGTCGCCCGTTATGGCGAGGAAGTCCAGCTGACCATCGAGGCGCGCTCTTTTCTGCACCGACAGGTGCGGTCAATTACCGGCTCTTTGGTCGAAGTGGGGTTTGGCAAGTGGACGCCCCGGGACTTCAAGACGGCGCTGGACGCGGCTGATCGCAGCCGCTGTGGACCGGTGGCGCCGCCCGACGGGCTGTATCTGACGGCCGTGGACTATCCCTAGGCCGGTGGCATGAAGGCCTGGTAGATCAGCACCTGGGAGATGAATCCCATCACCAGCGGTACGGCCGTTGCGAAGGCCGAGGTGATTGTCGGTACGCCAAGGCTGATATAGGCGATGCGCCAGTGCGCGAGAAAGCGCAGATAGCTGTACAGGAACATCACAAAGACAAAGAAATCCTGGCTCATCAGCCCGGCTGTGCGCAGCAACGAGACCAGGGCCAGGAACATCCAGAGCCAGACCACACCCCAGTTGTGCAGGATGACCCAGGGAACAAAGCGGTCCTTTACACCCAGTACGACGGTGACGATGGCCGCTGCGCCCGGAAACAGGACCCAGGACACGCCGAACAGGATCAGGCGGTGGAACAGTGAGATCTCGCTGCCCGCCTCAACACTGCCGACATGGATGAAGATCAGGCAAACCGACGCCGGAATGATAGCGGCAAATGAATGCCAGAACCCGCTTGTGCTGACATCGAACTCGTCCTGCCAGCCAGGTTTGAACGTCAGTGCCTTGAAGGCGCCGTCTAGGGCGAGATAGGCCTCGGCGATCAGTCGGATCATGCGGGCGTGTCCGTGAAATAGCGGTCCAGGATAAGGGTATAGATGCGCGTCAGGCTTTCAATATCGCTAACGGAAACGCGCTCGTCGACCTGGTGCATGGTTGCGCCGACCAGTCCGAATTCCGCGACCGGCCCGTAAAGTTGGATGAAGCGGGCATCTGAGGTGCCTCCGCCGGTCGTCAGGGAAGGTCGCCGGCCGGTCTCCGCCTCGACACAATCCTGCAGCAGGGTCGTGAACTCACCGGCCGGCGTCAGGAACGCTTCTCCGGTGACATGGATCTTCGCCTCGATGGAGCCCTGGAAGTTGAGATCAACCAGGGCGACCTCATCGCGGATCCAGCGGCTGAGCTCATCACCCGTATGCCTGATATTGAACCGGATGTTGAAATTCGCCCGCGCCTCGGCCGGGATCACATTCGTGGTCGGATTGCCCACATCAATCGTCGTGACCTCCAGATTGGAAGGCTGGAAGGGGTGATGGCCTTCATCCAGTGTGCGCGCGAGCAGTTTGTTGATCACCGCCATCAAAGGCGGGATCGGGTTCTCGGCGCGCTCCGGATAGGCGACATGGCCCTGGCGCCCGCGTGAGAGCAGGGTGCAGTTGAGGCTGCCCCGTCGCCCTGACTTGATCGTCTCGCCCAGCTGATGCGGATTGGTCGGTTCGCCGACAAGGCAGTGATCAAACCTCTCACCCTCCTCGGCCAGGGCCTGCAGGACTTTCTTGGTGCCGTTGATCGCCTGGCCTTCTTCATCGCCGGTGATGAGGTAGGCGATGGAACCTTTGGGCGGATCGGCCTCAAGATGGCGCGCCGTCGCCGCGACCATGGCGGCCAGAGCCCCCTTCATGTCGGCGGCGCCACGTCCCCAGAGCACGCCATCATCGGTCTCGGCCTGGAAAGGGGGGTTGGTCCAGGCGTCCTCATCGCCGGGCGGCACAACATCGGTGTGACCGGCGAACATGAAACAGGGTTCGGTCGTGCCCAGCCGCGCATAGAGATTGTCGACGTCCTCGAACCGGTAGCGCCGGCAGGAAAAACCAAGTTCTTCCAATGCCTGTTGCATCACATCGAGCGCACCTGCATCCACCGGTGTGATGGAGGGGCGCTGGATCAATTGCCGGGCGAGCGCGAGGGGATTGGATTGACCTGTATTCATGTCCATATAGCGAACATAAACAGTTTGTCCGCGCGGACCAGAATGAGGATGCAGCCATGCGCAAATTTCGTATTGCCGAGCTGGAGGAAAAATCGGGGTCAAGTTATCCCGCGCCGTTCGACGAGCCGTGCCTGGAACGTTCCTGGCGAGGGCTGGCCGCGGCGGGTGATCTGACCCAGTTCGGCGTCAACCAGGTTCGCCTCCAACCGGGCGCCTGGTCCTCGCAGCGGCATTGGCACAGTCATGAAGACGAGCTGGTGATCATGCTGGACGGGGAGGCCGTCCTGGTGACGCAAGACGGCGAAACCACCCTGCAGCCTGGTGATGCTGCTGCCTTTCCGGCCGGTGAAGCCAATGGCCACCATCTGCAGAACCGTTCGACCGAGGCATGCGTGTTCCTGGCAATCGGATCGCGCAGTGACGAGGATGCCGGTGAATACCCGGACATCGACCTGAGGGTGAGGCCCGGGCGTTACTCGAAATCGGCTGTGTTCACCAACACGCGTGATGAACCTTACTGACAGGTCTAGTGCGAACGTCCGTGCGTTTCGCGATAGCGTTCCATGGAAACGCTGATCTTGAAGGTCTCACGATATTTCGGTGAGCCGACAGGACGTGGCGGGTTCTGGCTGGTCAGCGCGAGAATGCGTTCAAGAGTGTCGTGCGCGGCTCCGCTCTGGCCCGCGCCGATATAGGCGTGCAGCTCGACCAGCGCGTCGGAGAGCGGATCTCCTCCGCGGATGATGAAGTATGGCTCGTCCTTGCCGAGGCGGTTCAAGACGTCGTGTTCGGACGGGTTGCTGGCTGAACCGTACGGCGCTGTCGGATCAGCGGCAGCTGGCTTTTCTTTGGTCATGTCATCGCTCACGGTTCGCCCCTTTTTGTTGTCGTTCTCATTCGATCAGATTCGAGCGGGCTTCGATAGCATGCGGGCTGCGGCAAAACGGCCTTGGACAATCTGTTGAGGATGTAATGTCAGCAGCCGTTACAGTCGTAACACTGGTGTTACGTTTGTCTGCGGCGTATTTGGGGTAACCGACTATGATAATCAGTGCTTTCGTATCTGGACTTGCGGCGTTGGGCGCCGTTCAGGACCCTGGTCTTCCGGTTTTGGAGTCCGGTATTCCGGTGATTTCAGTCACCCAGAATGGCGAGCAAGTCACAAATGGGTGGCGTCTGGTGCCTGAATTGGATCCGGACATCTATGACGCATCCATCCGCGATGCGGAGTCTGCCGAGATCTGCTTCGTGTCAGACATTGACGAGTTTTGTGCCATGGCGCGCATTGG
>CBFHQE010000044.1:0-21264 GCA_965657935.1 Maricaulis sp.
GACCGAGGCCCATTTGTGTGACGCCGCCGACCCGTGGGGCGGCAGTCATTATGTCGAACGTCTGACGCATGACCTTGCCGCCAAGGCGCTTGAACACATCGCCGAGGTCGACACGCTGGGCGGCATGGCCAAGGCCATCGATGCTGGCATTCCCAAATTGCGTATCGAGGAAGCCGCTGCACGCACCCAGGCCATGATCGATAGCGGCCAGCAGACCATTACCGGCGTCAATAAATTCCGCCTCGACGAGGAAGAAGACGTCCCGGTTCTCAAGGTCGATAACTATCTGGTCCGCAAACAGCAGATCGAGAAACTGGAACGACTTCGCAAGGAGCGCAACGGCGCCGAAGTCGATTCCAAACTGGGCGCGCTTGCCGGCGCAGCCCGTTCCGGCGATGGAAACCTTCTGGCTCTGGCCGTCGATGCAGCCCGCGCCAAAGCCACCGTCGGCGAGATTTCCGAGGCCATGGAGCGGTCCTATGATCGCCACGTCGCCAAGATCCAGACCGTTCAAGGTGTCTATGCTGCCGCAGCCGGGGATGATGACCGCATCAATCTGGCCAAACGTTTCGCCGCAGATTTCGAAAAGCGCCATGGCCGCAAGCCCAAGATCCTGATCGCCAAGCTCGGCCAGGACGGACATGATCGCGGCCAGAAAGTGGTCGCTTCAGCCTATGCGGATCTGGGCTGGGACGTGGTCGCCGGACCGCTGTTTCAGACGCCGGAGGAGGCCGCCACCCTGGCCGTCCAGGAAAATGTTCATGCCGCAGCGGCGTCATCACTGGCCGCGGGACATCTGACACTGGTGCCGGAGCTACGCAACGCGCTGCGTGACAACGGGCGCGACGACATCCTGGTGATCGTCGGAGGCGTCATCCCGCCCGATGACGAGCCGGTCCTGCGCCAGATGGGGGCCGCAGCGGTCTTCCCGCCCGGCACGATCATCGCTGACAGCGCGATCGTTATGCTGGAACGCATGGGCATCGATATCGAGGCGGAGCTGGCAGAATAAGCTGGCCTCGCACCGCCCCTCCCGACTAGGCTGTGGACACAAAGTGGAGGGGATTGTGCGCGCCAATTGGATGGCTTCAGCAATCGGAGCAGCAACGACTTTGTTCGCCCCGGCCTCTCCACCCTCCGGGTCGAAGCCACCGACTGCCGTGAATTCTGTTGTTATGTTGGCATTATCGCTGCCCACTTACTCACAATGAAGGTCTTAGCCATGCGTCGTCATCTGTTGCCCCTACTGATCGCCACAGCATTGACGGCCTGCGCCACAACGCCAACCGTCTACGCCCCATCACTCGGCGGAAATCGTGGGTATTCAGAACAACAAATCGAAACCGACCGTTTCCGCATCCATTTCAGCGCGGGCGCCGACATGTCGCTCGAGATGACTGAGAACATGGCCCTTCGCCGCGCCGCCGAAGTGACGCTGGAACAGGGCGGAAACTGGTTCCTGGTCGTCGACAGCAGGCGCGAGGGTGATAATCGTAATCCAGTCCGGCTGGGCGGGAGTGTTGGGCATACTACGGGTTCGCGTCGCTATTCTGGCACATCCGTTGGATTGGGCATCAGTTTCGACGCCGGCGCTGGTGAAAAACGCGCATCGCTGGAAATCCTGATCCGTACCGGAGAAATGCCGGACGATCCCGATGCCTACGACGCAGCAAGCATCCTGACCTACGCCGACGGCACCTGATCGGGCAACCAGCCGAGCTCTCTCTGCTTTTTCTTGGTCAAGCCGGAAGCGACGAGCCGGTGACTCTCGCGGATATAGTCGCGCAGCGCCGCGTCATCGAGGCCTGGCTCCTCGAAATGCTGGATCCAGCTCATTCCGCGGGATGCCAGGTACGGTGCAGGGCGCAGCCCCGGCTGTTCCTTCAGGATCTCGAATGAAATTTCCGACACCTTGAACGAGAAACTCGGCCCCGCATCGGAAAAACCAGCAATGACAAAAACCTTGCCCCCCACTTTCCAGACATCATGACCGCCCCATTGAACGACGTGGCTGGTGGCCGGCAAGTCGGTGCAGAATTTATGAAAATCCCGGGGGTTACGCATCCCTATGCGGACAGGACCTTTGCCTGTCCCACCCAGTCGTCCCGCGTAATCCGGCCACGACCATTGATGCGCGCATCCCAATCCTCAACATCCTTGGCTGTCCAGCCCGCTATCTGGGCAAAACGTGTCACGCCGCCATCATGAAGCGCTGCAGCCGCCTTGGGGCCAAGCCCCTTGATCTGGGTCAGTTCATCGACGGCTCCGTCCGCCTGATCGTTCTTGCGTGCAACCTTTTTCGGTCGGGCGCCGGAGGCGGGCTGATCGGGTTTCGATACTGAACGCTCAGCGAGCGGAGCAGGCTTTTCCGTCTCGGCAGGCTCAGCCGTGGCTTCAGCACTCTCAACATCCGCAGCACTGGCTGGAACCGCTGGTTCCGCCGTCGGCGTAACGTCTGTGTGACGCGCCTCTGACTCGCCAAGGCGCCGGGCCAGATTTTCATTCTCGTTCCTTAATCGGGACGCCTCGGCAAGCGCCTGGTCGGCCTCCGCGCTGCGCGCGTCACCACTCCAGATCTGCCGGCCGAAAAACAGGCCCAGAGCAAACGCTGCCAACAGGATCAAGCCCATCTGCCAGATCAACCAAAACATGGCCTACCCCTCATCGCTCTCTACTTCGAACTGAAGCAATCTCACATGATTGCTCTCTAGCACGGTATTCAATCTCTCGGTCGGCGCACCGGCCTGAACCATAAGCGCCCGGACACGATCCGCACGGTTGGCGGCCAGCTCCTGCCCGCCCTCCTCGACACCAATTTCTATCCGCAAAACAGGCTGGCCCGGGCAAGCCTGGAAGATCCGGGCCATGCGCCGCAGCGCGACTTCCGTGAACGGGCTCGGCTCGACGCCGCCATGATCGAAACGCAAATCATCTTCGTCGAGACTGCGTGCAGCACGCAAGACGGCATGACAGCCTGCTGCCCCGGCAATCGAAATCTCTGCAGGCGCACCTGAAGGCGTTACCACGGACGCAGCTTCATAGCCTTCTGGCAGATTGACCAATGCTCGGGTGACCGACCGTGCGATCTGCGGATTGGCGGCTTCTCCGATCAAGGCTGCAGACCCGCCGGACAGATAGATCGAGCCCTCCTCGAGACGGGCCAGCTGGCCGAGCAGACGCTTGACCGCGTCTTCCCAACCATCAAGCTGCTCACCGCCCGGGACAAGGGTCAAATCGACAGCAGCGCCCTCGGAAAAGGTTGCTGCGGAAAAACGTCCTATTTCCTGCCGCATTGCATTGGAGGCAGCGCCGCCGCTGATGCGAACCCGGCCATTGGAGATCATGTCAGCGCGAATATAAAAGCCCCGGGATCGTGGCTCAGTCGCCATGTCGTCGACGACACGCGTGATCCCTCCGGCAACGCGACCACCTGACCAGGTCGATGCGCGCACGATTGCGATCGCGGCCTGCTCCTGATCCTCATCCGGAGCGGCGCCGCTTAAGGTCGCGACCTGGCCGTTCATGCGAACCTGGGCCCAGCTGAAACCTCGACGATCCAGCGCGTCCTGGGCATTGGCTTCAAGCCGACGTTCAAGACTTCCCACGGAAACCGGGCCAAAACTCACCGCCAGCGCTGTCAGCACCAACCAGACCCCCGCGGCCATGAGGAGTAGCCGTTTCGTCCGACGCGTCATAATCTCATCACCCCTCCGTTTCGACCTCTCGACCAGTTGGCGTAGATCGGTTCACAGAACGCCATGCATTGCCCGATTCTGAAAGTCGCAGCTTTTAAGAGCCTGCATAAAAGGCAGGCACTTAGTTAGCATCGCGCCGCCCGCCCTCACAAGCCTGACATCGGCAAACGGTTCGGTATTTTCCGGCCCCGAGTGACAAAATCCGGAATCATTCCCACAAAAATATGACAACCGCGTCAAACTTCCTTTGTCTGCACGTTTACGCGCGAGACAAATCAGGTTTAGGCTTCAAAACTGCGGCGCTTGGGGGAAAGTCAACTTTAAACTGCAGCAAAGCCCCCAACCCGCTGGACTAAGAGACACACCAGCTTAGATCTTGCAATGGAGCAAAATAAAAAGACCAAACGTGAATTCGAAAATGTCGAGCCTTTGCTCGAATGCTCATCGTGTGCACGCGCTGCCGTGTCGCAGTGAAACCGTGTCCGCGGCTTGAGACGCTCCAGAGCTACACTCAAGGGCCTGCGAGCTGAGCTGGAAAACAAACTACAGACGGACCGATTTCAGGGGAGAAAACATGAAACTCGATATCACCAAAACGCTGCTGGCCAGCGCCAGCGCCATCGCGATCTGCGCATCAGGTGCAATCGCGCAGGAAGACCAACAGGAACGCCGCGGCAGCGTTCAAAGCGTCCTCTCAGACGTCATAACAGTCACAGCAACCAAACGCCCGGATGCCGAAGACGTGCAAAATGTGGCCATCTCGGTATCGGCATTCAACGCCAATACGCTGGATGCGCTGAACATGCGCGACCTGGAAAGCCTCAGCTATTCCGTGCCGAACGTCACACTTGATGACATCGCCACCTCGCGCGGCACCGCCAATTTTGCGATTCGCGGCCTTGGCGTGAACTCTTCCATCCCGTCCATCGACCCAACCGTTGGTGTGTTCATCGACGGCGTCTACATGGGATACAATGGCGGGCTTGTCTTCGACATGTTTGATCTTGATTCAATCGAGATCCTTCGTGGACCGCAGGGGCTTCTGTTCGGTCGCAACACGACCGGTGGCGCTGTCGTCATCAATACCGGTTCTCCGACAGATGATTTCACCTGGGGTGCACGCTACACGTTCGAAGGTCCAATGGACGAGGACCGTGGTGGCAATTCGCACACCGTACAGGCTTATGTCTCCGGCCCGATCGTCGAAGACGTGCTGAACGGTCGCCTGTCCATGTATCGTGCGGATGATGGCGGCTATTTCACCAATCTGTTTGACGGTTCCAACCACGGTGCCAACGCAGCCACCATCATTCGTGGCTCGCTGGAGTGGATGCCAAGCGAAAACCTGACCATTCTCGCGAAACTCGAGAACTCCTCAGGCGACGGCGATGGCCCTTCAACGCAGAACCGCGGCATCTTCGAGCGCGACACATTTGAGTTCTCGATCGACGAACGCGGTTTCTACGACGGCGATGCTTGGCTGGGCTCCATCCGCGCCGATCTGGATGTCGATTTCGGCAACGGCACAATCACAAACATTTTCGGCTTCCGTGATTCCGAAGGCTCTTCCTACGGTGACATCGACTCCACACCGGGATTCTTCTTCCACTCCGGATCGGAAACCACGCAGGAGCAGATGTCCAACGAGCTTCGTTATGCCGGCACGTTCGGCAATATCGATGTAACGACCGGCGTTTATTATTTTGATCAGGAAATCGCCTACACGGAGATACGTGACCTACCGACTGTCTCGGCGGCTCGCTTCTTCGGCGGAGGCCGTCAGGATCACACGGTATTCGGCCTGTTCGGTCAGCTCGACTGGAATGTAACGGAGAGCTTCATCGCAAGCTTTGGTCTGCGTTACTCCAACGAGGAAAAGGACGCCGCGATCACCCATGTCCGTCCGCGCCCGGAATGCTCCATCGTTGCCGACACCTGTCCGTTCACGGGTACCAACCCGTTTGTACCGGGTGAGAACAACGGCTTTACGGATGCGGATGACTGGTCAAACGTCACGCCCAAGCTCGGCTTCCAGTGGTTCCCGGGTGAAAACACCAACATCTACGGCAATTACACCCGTGGCTTCCGGTCCGGTGGTTACAACTTCCGGATCACTGCACCAGCTCCGTTCGAAGCGATTGTGGCCAGCAATGGCGGCGCTTACGCCTTCGATGAAGAGACGGTCGACAGCTATGAAATCGGCCTGCGCCATCAAACTGAAGATGGCCGCGGTCAGTTCAGCCTTGGCGCATTCATGACCGATGTTGCCGACATGCAGCGCGAAGTGAACGCGTCCGACCCTGTCGCAGGTGTTGTTCAAACCATCCTGAACACAGCTGACGCCAGCATTACCGGCCTCGAGTTTGAAGGCCGTTACGCCCTGACCGACACCTTCCTGATCATGGCTAATCTCGGCATAATCAATGCCGAATATGACTCGGTCGACTTCAATATCTCTGCCGATCCGGGCGGCCTCGTTGACGGTGCCGATCTGGCGCTTGCGCTGCCGCGTGTACCGGAAACCACCTGGGGAATCGGGTTCATTCATGACCTGGACCTGGGCAATTCCGGAACCGTTTCCACGCGGGTGAACCTTCAGCACCGTGATCGCATTGCTTATACGGACAGCAATTTCGGCTGGATCCAGGAAGCTGACATGCTCGATGCCAATCTGACTTGGTACACGCCTGTCGACGGCCTGGAAATTTCCCTGTTCGGGCGCAACCTGCTCGATGAGGTCCAGGCGGGTGGTGACACCCAATTGCCGTTCGGTGGCAATGTGGCGCCTCTCTTCGGTCTTCCAAGCCTCAATGATGGCGTGGATACTCCGTTTGGCGCTTATCCGTCTGTCGGCACGCTGTCGCCGCTCAAGCCGGGCCGGACCATCGGCGTTGAATTCACCATCTCCCGCTAAGGGAGACCGAAAGCTGAAGGAAAAGGCCGGGATTGATCCCGGCCTTTTTCTTTTGGAATTCAACGTTATTTGAGTTTCACTGCGGAAGGCCCGGTCGGCCGCAAGTTTTCAGTTGGAAGGTCCCGGAGCAAACAGTGTCGATTTCTTTCTGGGTGGCGTCCGTTTTCGCCGGAACCCTACAAACAGCCGAGATTGCTCGCCCGTTCACGCCTGAAGACGTGTTCGCGCTCGAAGCCATTGCCGCGCCACAAATCTCCCCGAACGGTGACTGGATCGCCTATGTGAGGCGTTCGAATGACGAAGGTTCAGACCAGACGCAGTCAAATGTTTGGCTCAGCCAAGTCGACGGATCCCAGCAACGTTCGCTTACACCACGGGACGCGACCTCTTCAGCGCCCCTCTGGGCCCCCGATGGCGAGAGTTTTGTCTATATCCTGCAAACCGCTGATGGGACCAGCCTGGTCCGCCACGACCCTGCGTCCGGGCGCCAGACCCAGTTGACACGCATCGACGGAGGGCTGAACGACCTGACCTGGTCTCCGGATGGGTCCATGCTCGCCTTTGTCGGCTTTGTCGGAGGTGCCGCACCGCAGCCAGCCCCCCTTGGCGTTGAAACGGATGAAGACCGCTGGGCTGCGCGCGCCCAGGTCGAAGACCGCCTGGTCTTTCGCCTCGATGGGTTCGGCACCCTGCCCTATGGCGACCAACAGGTTTACATCATAGATGCAAATTCAGGCCGGATAACACCGCTGCCTAAAACGGCAACATCCAGCATTGACGCCCTGGCCTGGGAGCCGGGCAACCGTTCTCTCATAGTGTCGGCGGATCGTCGGGAACGCGATACTGATCCGCCCAACTCCGAGCTCTACCGCATCGACTTGATCGAGGGGGGCTGGATGCAATTGACCAACAGGCTCGGCCCCGACACGGCACCCGCTGTCTCCCCTGATGGGCGCTACATCGCCTATCTGGGATTTGATGATCGCCGTATGGGCTATCACAATACCCAGCTTTCGGTGCTGGATACTCAAACGGGCGAACACCGCCTTCTCAGCGCGGACCTGGACCGCTCCGTCGCGAACCCGCAGTGGGCGTCCGACAGTCAGGCCATTTATATCCAGTACGAAGATAGCGGCGATACAGTCGTCGCGCGCATCCATCTGGACGGTCGGCTTGAACCGCTGGTCGGCGGGCTGGGGGACCCGGTGTTTGGCCGCCCCTATACCGGGGGCAGTTACAGCGTCGCAGCGGATGGCACGCTCGCCATCACCGGCATTACCGCAACGCGCCCTGCCGAACTGTTTGTCGGAACCGCAGAACTGGGCTTCGCCCAGCTGACAGACGTTAATTCAGACGCCCTCGCCGGCATCCACATCTCCGGTGCCGAGGAAATCCATTTCAATTCACCGCATGATGGGCTGGAGATCGAGGGCTGGGTGCTCTACCCGCCAGATTTCGACCCAGGCCAGCAATATCCACTCATTCTGGAAATTCATGGCGGCCCGTTCTCGGGTTATGGCCCGGTGTTCTCGGCTGAATTCCAGCTGATGGCGGCTGCCGGCTATGTCGTTGTCTATACCAATCCACGAGGTTCCTCGGGATATGGCGCCCCGTTTGCCAACGAAATTCACCATGCCTATCCCGGCAATGATCATGATGACCTGATGGGAGCCATCGACTACATGCTTGATCGCGGCTTCATCGATCCAGAGCGGCTCTTCATCACCGGCGGATCCGGGGGCGGCACATTGACCGCCTGGGCCATTGGCACAACGGATCGTTTCGCAGCTGCCGCAGTCGTCAAACCCGTGATCAACTGGTCGAGTTTTGTGCTCAACTCCGATCTGCCCCCTTTCTTCCTGCGTTATTGGTTCGAGAACCCGCCCTGGGAAGATCCTGAAGAATACTGGCGCCGCTCTCCGCTGTCGCTGGTCGGAAATGTCGAGACGCCCACCCTGGTCATGGTCGGCGGGGCCGATATTCGCACGCCAAGTTCGGAAGCGGAGCAGTACTATACCGCCTTGCGCGTCCAGGACGTGCCGACCGCTTTCGTCACAATTCCGGACAGTTTTCACGGCATATCCAATTCCCGTCCCAGCCGCCTGTTGACCAAGGTCGCGGAGATATTGCGCTGGTTCGAAACCCATGACCCCGCCCACGAGGACGCTGCGCAATGAGCAAGATCAAACTGGCCGCGGTTCAGGCGGCCCCGGTCTTCTTCGACAAGGCGGCCTCGACAGACAAGGCCTGCGACTGGATCGCCAAGGCCGGAAAGCTGGGCGCAGATGTCACTGCGTTCGGCGAGACCTGGTTGCCCGGCTATCCGTTTTTTATCGAGGCCCCCCTCAGCGATCTCTGGTGGGAGGCTGCCGCGCTCTACCTGGAAAACGCTGTGCTTCTGGATGGCCCGGAAATGGCGCGCATTCGCAAGGCCGCCAAGCTGGCAGGGACCGACGTTGTGATCGGGATCGCCGAGCTGGACCCCGCCACAAGAAGCAGCATCTACGCCAGCCTGGTGTTTATCTCGAAAGAGGGCGAACTACTGGGCCGACACCGCAAGATAAAGCCAACCCATCATGAGCGCTCCGTCTGGGCAGACGGTGATGCAAAAGGTCTGAAAGTGCATGAGCGCCCCTACGGCCGATTGTCTGGCCTCAATTGCTGGGAACACAATATTGTTCTGCCGGGGTTTTCCCTGATCTGCCAGGGCACGCAGATCCACGTCGCGGGCTGGCCGGGACGCGAGCCGGAGACGGCTCCGAGCGACCCTGTCTGGTCGCGCCAGATCCTGCTCTCGAGAGCCTTCGCCAGCCAGGCCGGGGCCTATGTCATCGCGCCGGCAGGCCTGCGCCTGAACGAACATGTTCCAGACCGGTTTCGCTCACTCAGCGCTTTTGAACACACAGGACAGAGCGCAATCATCGACCCGCGTGGCGAGATCATCGCCGGCCCGGCCGATGGCGAAACCATCCTTGTCGCTGAAGCCGACCTGGAGGAAGTGCGCAAGGCCAAGTCCGCCTGTGACCCGGCCGGACATTATTCCCGACCGGATCTGTTCGAAGTGCGACTGGAGGGCGAGACTCTCTATCCGCGCTAGGCTGACGCGCTGGGTCGCGCCTTGATGGCCCGGCACCAGTCAATCAAATGCGTCTGCCCCTCGTCCGGCGTGACTTTCACCCAGGCTGCGAACTCCACGAAGATGAAACCGGTGATATCAGCAGCGGTGAAGCTGTCACCCGCAAGAAAAGCCGTTTCTGCCAATCGCTCATTCATCACAGCCAGGAAATCGCCCGCCCGGGCACGCCCGCGCTCGGCGAGCTCCGGCACTTGTGCGTAAGGCTTGGGCCCGGTCAGCGCAGCATCAGCAAAGGAGCGCGCCTTGTTGCGCAAGGCTTCGGCGACAGCAAAAAACCCTTCCTGCTCACATCGCGCAATCCACTCGGCGACAAGTGCCTTTTCCAGCGCGCCCCGGCCCAGCAGCGGCGGATCGGCCCGCAATTCCTCGAAATAGCGGGTAATGGCCATGCTGTCGCACAGCACCGTACCGTCATCGAGTGCGAGGGCAGGTACGGTGCAGCGGGGATTGACCGAGCGGAACGCCTCGCCCAGCTGTTCGCGCGCGCCAAGGTCGACCTGCCGGGTTTCCACCTCGATCCCCTTCTCGGCCAGAAACATGCGGACCCGGCGCGGACTCGGCGCCGCGTGATAATCGTACAGGATCATGATGCCCCCTAGCTGAACAATGGCGGTCGCATATCTGCGACGCCCAGTCGATTTTCAATTTCACGCCCCAGCGCGAGGATATTGCCTTCCTGGAACAAGGGAGCCCACAGGCTGGTGGTTTGGGGCACACGATGCAGTGCTTCCGGATCTGCCGGCTCGACATCGAAGGCCGCCCGGCTGGCATTGTCATTGAATCCGGATTTGATCGCCAGTTGCGGATGACCTGTATAGTTGGTGATCGTCAGCATGGCGCCGGCAAAGTTTGGCCCGATCATCGCATCGAGCCCATCGAACAGCGTATGCATCTCGCGCATCACCTGGCGACGGAACCGGTCCACATTGATCAGGTCGATCGCTGAAATGAAACGCGCCTGACGCCAGGTATTGGGCCAAGCCCAGGGCGCCTGCCAGCGCAGGTCATCATCCAGGTCGGTCAGCGTGAGCTCTTCAAAAGCGGCGGCGGACTCCGCCTCAACGACTGCGAAAAGCGCATCGTAGGGCAAATCAGGCAAGGCGATCTCGACCAGTTCCACGCCAGCAGCTCGCGCCGCATCCAGGGTGGCGCGGTCAGCAGCGGAGCCCTGTTCGAACCAGGTAGGGTCATAGCCCACCCGCATGCCTTGCACATCACGTGTGAAATCTGCCGTGAACCCCATGTCGATTGCACCCGGGTCCTGCCGGTCAAAACCATTGAGCACTTCAAGCACCAGGCCGGTGTCTTCTACCGAACGCGTGATCGGACCGATCTTGTCCAATGACCAGCACAGGGCCATGGCGCCGTGCCGGGACACTCGACCAAACGTCGGCCGCAGACCCGTCGTGCCACACCGATTGGATGGCGAAACAATTGAGCCGAGTGTTTCTGTGCCAATGGAGAAGGCGACCAGTCCTGCCGATGTCGATGAGGCGGACCCCGCGCTGGAGCCTGAAGACCCCTCCTCCGGATTCCAAGGATTCTTGGTCACGCCGTCAAACCAGATATCGCCATAGGCGATCGCACCGTTCGTTGTCTTGCCCAACAAGACGGCGCCAGCCTCTCGGAGACGGTCTGCGATAAACGCTGTTTCGGTAGCGACGCGATCCCGATAAGGCGTAGCTCCCCAGGTCGCAGGGAGGTCTGCGATATCGATGATGTCCTTCATTCCATAGGGAATGCCGTGCAAAGCGCCGCGATAACGCCCGGCCGCGATCTCACGATCCGCCTCGTCAGCCTGGGCGCGGGCAATTTCGGCCGTCACCGTCACGAAACATTGCAGCTGACCGTTATGTCGATTGATCCTGTCCAGATAAATGTCGGTCAGGCGCCTTGAACCGAGCTGGCGGTTCTCTATCCACTGCGACAGCCGCCAGACCGGGGCAAAGGCAATGTCGATATCGCTGGATGGCAACGCACCGGCCTCTCGCCCGGACCGGACCAGCTGATTGTCCTGTTCGGGGTAGTCGACATTTAGCAGGCGCGGATCGAAGGAACAGGCCGGAGCAAGTTCATTGGGCTTGGAGATCTGGCGGAAACGGCTTGTCCGGTAGATCCACTCTTCCAGGCCATCAATCATCATCTCCCGCTCGGCATCGGTATAGCGCACGTCAAAAATCGCCTCAGCCGAACGAACGGTTTCGGCTGTGACGGGAGATTCGCTCACCGGATTCGCGGCTGAAGCGCCATTTTCTTGCCCCAATGCAGCCGACCCGCCGCCCGCGAGCACCATGCCTGCTGCACCCGATTTGAGAAAATCGCGTCTGGACCCACCTTTTTTCATAATCCCTCTCCCCTGATGAATTCTCTTATATATCTGTCGCTTCCAACGGATATCGACAAGCCCCGACGACATTTATTCTCAAAGATCGCCAAATCGCCGAAAACTGCCCCATTGTGCGCCACATTTGCTTCTTAACCATAGTAATCGAACTATTCCGCAGAGCTGAAAACGGGGGAGGCCATGACCGCTGAAGCTCCAATACAATTCCCGCCGAGACCGTCGTCGCCCGACGCAGGACACGGCAATTACGAGCTAGAAAAATATCGGCAGATGCATTCGCCTGTCGAGATGACCCGTCTGGACAATGCCAAATCTCTGGCCCAGGCCCGTCACGCAGACCTGCTGCACTTCCGCCAGACCTGGGACGGCGCAATCGAGCCGCCACAGGAAACCGCGGACGGTCAGCAGCAATCTCGCGGCCGGAACAAGCCGATCGAACGCGCGGCGGTATACCCGAAATCTCACATCCTGCATTTTTCGGTCCTCGCCTCTCTGGTGCTCTTCGAGGGACTGGCGAATGCCTATTTCTTCTCCAAGGGTTCTGATCTGGGCCTGCTGGGTGGGTGGCTGCAGGCGATCACCGTCTCCTTCACCAATGTTATCGCTGCCTTCTTCCTGATCGGCTTCCTCGGCTCGCGCCTGATGACCAACCCGCATCGCCCGATTTACATGGCGATGGGTGCGGCCCTGATCGTGTCCACCTCGATCGCGCTGATCGCATTGAACCTCACGGCCGCGCATTTCCGCGACCTGCTGGAGTTCAACGCCGCAACGCTGGCGCTGGGTGGTGCTGAAACGACAGGCGAAGTCCTGGCTCCGGTCACCGAAGCACGACTGAACCCGTTTGGGTTCCAGACGCTTGAAGCCTTGTTGCTTTTCATCCTGGGCACGACCTTTGCGGCCATCGCCGCCTACAAGGGCCGCACTTTCTCTGATCCAATCCTGGGCTATGGTGGTGTAACCAAGCGCCTGGAAAGTGCTGCACGCGACCTGCAAAAGTGCACGGAAGCCGGCTTCAAGGACGCCAAGAAATTGTCCGAGGCCGAGCTGGAATTGCTGGTCGAAGCCAATGAAGTTCTGCGTGACGTCAACGCAGACCTCGCCGGACCGGGCGTTCGCCGCTAAAGTCCACGAACAAGCCCCCGGCTTTCGGGCCGGGGGCATCCAGCGGAGCGACGGGGGGATAAATGTCGGGACGCGATATCGTAGGGTTCTTCAACCTGATCATAGTTGCTGCGATCCTGGGCGGGATCAGCTACGCAGCCTTCATCCTGAAACCAGCCGAGTATGACAGCCAGACGCTTTGCATGGTAGGCGTTACGCCGCCCCATCGCGTTGTCATCATCGACAAGACAGACCTGTATTCGCCGCAACAAGCCGGCTCGATAGAGGGGGTTATCCTTTCCGAGCGCGATACGCTGGACGTTGGCGAACGCCTGTCCCTCTACGAACTCAATGAAAGCGGTCAGCTGCGCAATACCAACCGCTTCTCCTTGTGCAATCCCGGCGCCGGCGAACAGGTCAATCCGCTCTATCGCAATCCGGACCGCGTACAGGCCCGTTACGAATATCTCTTCTCAGGCCCGCTGGACCGCGCCCTGGCTGACCTGATCAGCCCGAAAAACGCACCCAACAGTCCGATCATCGAAGCGATCGCCCGCCTCAGCCAGGATCCACAGTTCGACCGCACGGTCCCGAGCCGCCGCATCGTTCTGGTTTCAGACATGCTGCAGAACTCGGAAATCTTCACCGTCTATGGCCGGAGCCGGGGAGATCTGCGCGATCGTGTTCCCCCAGCCCGTGACGTCGCCAATGCTATCCGGGCGACCTATGGCGACAGCTTGCGGGGGGTCGAGATGGAAATCCGTCTTATCCCGCGTGACCGCTGGGAAGCCGAACAACGTGGCCCGCTTCGCAATTACTGGAATGAAGTCTTCGATCAGCTGGGCGTGCGAGTTCGCTGGTCCGGCGTCTAGATGCCATTTTCCTGCGCCCGGTGTTGATATCCGGGCGCCAGGAATCCCATCAGAAAATCCGTCAGGATGATATAGGCCGGATTGTCGAAAAAGCGGGCGAAACGCGTGCGCCATCCCGCAACATGCTGTGGTGTGACGACACGCCCGTCGATCACGACCATCTGCCAGTCCTGCAAAAGATCAAGATCCTCCCGTGGATCGCCGCCAAGAACCAATAGGTCCGCGCGCGCGCCGACCGCCACCCTGCCAATATCATCAGCCTGCAAAACATCTGCCGCCAGGGTCGTCGCAGCGGCAAGAGCGGCCTCATTATTCTCAAACACCTCGGCCAGAAGGCGTATTTCCGCGATCAATGCCTCCCCGGGGAGCACCCAGGGCATCAGGACATCTGTTCCCGCGCTGACCGGCACTCCTGCCTGTTGCATGCGGCGCATGATGTGTTGTTGTACGGCGAACGCGTTCTCTGCCTCCGCAATCTCAGCCTCACCCTCGGGATGCCCCATGCCAACGGCCCAGAACGCAGCGAGAAATCGAGGGACACGCTCGCCTTCAGGTGTCGCCGGATAACGCTCGGCGTGACTGGCCGTGAGGCGGCTGACACTATTGATCAAGGTTGGCGTAAAACTCAGCTCCTGCTCACGTGCAAGCTCGACCAATTCCTCAATCTGCTGGTCCTGCAGGCGTAACAGGTCGCTGTTCAACCAGTCTGAGGTCAGAGGCGGACGCTGCCCGTGTACATAAGGCAATCCTGTAAAATGCTGGACGTCAAAGTCACGAACGTCTCCTAGCCCGACACCGTGCGGAACATGGCCCAGCAAGGGCAGCCCCAGCGCCCGGGCCTCCTCTTCGATCACCTCGAATTCCACCCTGCCCAGCGTATTGTAAACCTTGATGCACTCCGCCCCCATGGCGTGAAGGTCACGCACTGCCCTTCGAGCTGCAGCACTGTCCGTCACCCGCAAAGCTGAATCCCAGGAGCTGGGAATACCATCGATCACCGGACCACAATTGACCATGTGCGGCCCAAAGACCTCGCCCGCCCTGATCCGCTCAGACCAGCGAAAGACTGTGGCGTCGGAATGCCCGGTGTCGCGGACACTCGTCACACCGTAGGCCAGATGCAGCATCGAAAAATACTCGCGCAGCCCGAAAGCGATGGCAGGAGGGGTATGAATGTGAGTGTCGATCAGCCCCGGCATGACCCAACACTGCGGACAGAGAGGCGCCGGGTCAGCGACCTGTCGTGCCCGCACCTCTGTTATGATCCCGTCCCTGACCACCACTGTCTGGTCCGTCAGCACTGCCTCTGATGGGTTGAAAACCGTCACTCCGGACAAAACCAGCTCAGCTTGATCCGGCGGTTGGATGAGCGGCGGCGTCAAGGTGCGCCAAACAAGCACCGCCAGCAAAAACAATGAAAACGTGATGGCAACGAGATATTTCATGAACATGTCCTCCTCGCCTTGAGTTGCCGCAAGTGCTGAGGCTGTGCACCGCGCGATTTCAAATCAGGCATCGATTTCGAAATCGCGCCTGTTTTGAACAAATCGATCACGCGAGGTACTTGGTCTTGGCGGGGGTAGAGGTAAGGTTCGGGCATGACCGAGTTGGAAATTCTGGATCTGATCATACGTACGGCGTCCTGCACCGTTCTTGCGATGCTGGCGGTGCTGTTCGCGCGCAGCGTTGAGGCAGGGCTGACCAAGACCAGCCTGCTTTTGATGCTCGGCTCGAGCATTGCGATCATGTTGCTGGTCGGCCCGACCGCCATCCCGACTGCGACACCAATAGGCCTTGTGCTGCGCCTGCTCGCCTCGATGAACACCTATCTGCTCTGGCTTTTCATCATCACGCTGTTTGATGACCCGCCCGGTTTCAACCGCATGCATGGGCTGGCGGGCATTGGCTGGCTGGTATTGCAGAGCCCAATCTTGCTGCTCGCGTCTCAGCCTGGGGCAGAGCCACCAGGCGAACTCTGGTTCATCCTGATTGATCTGGGCGCTGCCGGCCTGTTGGCACACGCTGCCTGGAGGAGTGTGGTCGGTTTCCGGGAAGACCTCGTGGATAGCCGCCGCCGTTTGCGCGGCCTGCTGCTGCTTGTGTTGCTGATCGTCATCTTGATCATCGTCTTCGCCGAAGGACGGGAGGACACCCATGGAACCGTTTTGTGGATTTCACTATTCCGGGGAATGACGTCACTTGTGCTGGGCCTGTTCGCGCTGTTCTGGCTCTGCGAACTCAAAACCGATGCTCTCTTGCCTGTTCGACAGGTAAATGCCCCTGCACCGACGCTGACAGCCCGCCAGCAGATCCTGCTCGAACGGCTCGAAACCGCTATGCGGGAACAACGCTGCTGGCTGGCTCCTGACCTTAACCTGCCCACTCTGGCCAGGATTCTCGAGACGCGCGAACACAGCCTGCGCCGCCTGATCAACAAACAGCTCGGCTTCAAGAATTTTGCGGACTTCCTCAACACCTACCGCATCGAGGAAGTAAAACGGCGTCTCGCGCAGGCAGATGACGCCCATCTGCCCATCACAACCATCGCGCTCGAGGCGGGCTATGGGTCCCTGGCGCCGTTCAATCGCGCTTTCAAGGCGAGAGAAGGCCTGCCGCCCTCGCAATGGCGCGAACAAATGCTTCGCCGCTGAGATCAACTCGTTCCGCTTGTTTATCCACAACCCAACGCGGTGCTGTCGGTCAATTCTTATTCATCGCCACTGCACCCCAGACCACAATATGTTGTGGTTAGAGGGATTCGTAACGCTAGGGATAGCGCAATGGTTAATTTTCATGCTTACCGGGATGCGGACTGGATCTGGAACCAGTTCCGAAATAATCCAACCGTGAACGAGGACATTCTCAGTTTCTGTTCGCGATCCCCTCATCTCGTCGATTTCGCCTATCAACTTGCAGACCACGGACATGTGTTTGTCGGCCAGGTTGCAAGGCTGTCCAACTTTACCCTCGCCGACATCGCTGGCGGCCAGAGTGAGCTGGCTGAGCAATTACGACTGCGCCTGCAGCGCAACGGGCTGGATAGCGGCATGATGCTGGAGGGATGGAGGCCGCCCGGCGACGCCACGGATGATGTTGGCGAATAACCAGGCTTGCGGTCGTTTGAAGACGCGCTATCTCTTGTCGCCAGACAGGAGCTAGCGTGCCATGATTACCGTTCACCATCTCAATAATTCGCGATCCCAGCGCATTCTCTGGCTGCTGGAAGAAATCGGCGTCGACTACGATATCGTGCGCTACCAGCGCGATGCCAACACGATGCGTGCGCCGGTGGAACTGCGTCAGGTCCACCCGCTGGGCAAATCTCCACTGATTTCTGACAAGGGTCAGACGTACGCTGAATCCGCCGCCATTATCGAATACCTGGTGGACACATATGGCGGACACCTCAAGCCCGCGACCGACAGCGCCCTGTACCGCGACTACGTCTACTGGCTACACTTCTCTGAAGGCTCCCTGATGCCGCCCCTGCTGGTGAAGCTGATCGGCGATCGACTCACGGAAGCCAAGGTTCCCTTCTTCGTCAAACCCATCGTCAAATCCATCTCAAGACAGATGGAACAGAATTTTTATGGTCCCGAGATCAGCTCACTGCTGGAATTCATCAATGACCATCTCGGAAAAAACCAGTGGTTCTGCGGGGAAGCGTTCAGCGCCGCCGACATCCAGATGAGTTTCCCATTGGAAGCCTCGGCCGCACGCGCGCCGGGCTTTGCGCGCTACGCCAATATTGTGTCCTTCGTGGATCGCATCCATACACGACCCGCCTATCAGGCCGCCCTCGAACGCGGCGGCGAATACGATTACGCATAAAAAAGGCCCCGTCTCCGGGGCCTTTTTCATCTCTGTGATCAACGACTATTCGCTGGCCGCCTCTCGATCCGGGCGGAAATCCACATCGAGTTCTGCCGCGAGATAGATTGTCGCCGCATAAGCCGCCACATTCTGGGCCAGGCTAGCCGGATCAATTTTGTCCAGCGTATCGTCCGGCGTATGGTGAAGGTCGAAATAGTCCGTCCCGTCCTGGTTGAGCCGGATAGTCGGCACACCAGCGAAGGCCAGCGGGATAATGTCCGGCCCCCCGCCTGGCACATTGCTTCCACCGCGAATAATGCCCAGCGGCATCAGTTCTCGGCCAATAGCGTCGATCACCGGATTGGCCTCTTCATTGACGTTGGACACGAATTGCCAGATCGGGCCGGCTCCAAAATCAGATTCCGTGGCCAGAACATGGTTGGGCACTTCACCGGCATGCTGCGCCGCATAGGCACGCGCGCCCAGAAGGCCTACCTCCTCGGCGCCGAACATCACCACGCGGATGGTGCGACGGGGGCGCTGTGGCAGGCGGGCGATCAGTTCCGCAGCCGCCACGGTGATGGCAACGCCGGCACCATCATCAACGGCGCCCGTGCCCAGATCCCAGCTGTCCAGGTGACCGCCGATCAGGACGATTTCTTCCGGAGTCTCTCGACCGATGATGTCGAGAACGACATTGCCGCTCACCACTTCACCCCGCCAGCCAGCGGTCGAGCGGATGGTGAAATTGATGTCTTCGCCCAGCTCATGCAGCCGGCGGATATGATCCGCGTCCGGGTTGGAAACAGCAATGACCGGAATCTCGGCCCACTCGCCATCGCTGTCGGATGACATCATGCCCGTGTGAGGGAACCGGCGGATATCGGACCCCACGGACCGCACCACCAAGGCATCGGCGCCAGCGCGCTCAGCATGCTGCCAGCCAACCCGCCGACGAATATTGGCCGGACCATAGCCAGCACCGGTCTGTGAGCGGACGATCGGCTCCCCATCAACAAAGGCGATCTGGCCCTCGAGAGAACCGTCCTCCACGGCCATGAGGTCGTCGACTGAACGGAAATAGACGATATCGCTGGAAATCGGGCGCAAGCGCGGCGAACGGCCGGAACCACCCAGCGCGGTGCCATAGAGGGACTGCTCATACGGTGCGTTCATGGTGATTTCCATGTCGCCACGCGTCCACAACGGCATGTCAAACTCTTCGATGGAAACCCGGTCAAAGCTGAGTTCCTCGCCCAGTTCGGCGCCCCATTGCCGGGCGCGAGCCTCGGCCTCGGAACCACCCAGGCGCGGACCAACTTCCGTGGTCAGCGATTCGACGATGTCCCAGGCCAGATCCGAATCCAGCGCCTGATCGATCAGCATGCGCGCCGTTGCGGCCTGCTCAGCTGGCAGCTCGTAGCGTTCCTGGCCAAAGGCGCCTGCCGTGATCAAGACGATTGATCCAGCTGCAAGGCTTGTAGCCAACAGATGTCTCACCTTGTGTTTCCTCCACTGTTTTTCGGCATTATTCCTAGTGCGCAGAATGGATATTGTCATGCACTGGAATGTAGATCATCCGCCAGACGAGCGGATCACATTTGAAACCGGCGGTGCCGTGCAGGCCATCATGGCCGAGACCGAAGAGTTCCGGGCACGCTTGGTTCACTACGCGCCCGGGACACGCATCCCGGCGCACCAACATAAAAATTGCTAACTGTCCCTTCTTCTGCTGGGGTCTATGCACGAAGAACTCGCTGATTCCGCACACTATCACCTCGCGCCTTTCACCTCATTCATGTCTCCCGGAACGCAGCACGCAAACGTGTATGGACCGCACGGCGGTCTGTGCCTGGTCATCGACTTTCCCGCAGACGCCATGAAACATCTTCTGGGGCGAACACTCGCAGAAACCATGGGACGGCGGCAGATCCTCAGCCGGTCCGGCCAAGAACATGTCTCACTATGCTCGAAACTTTTGCTGGAACGAGCACCGCTCGCTCCGGAAACCATCCGCGATATCGCAGCACCGCTCGCATGCAGGCAGGAAACTGGGCAAACCGCGCCGGACTGGGTCGACTCTGCAACGGAACTTATAGAAGTGTCTGACGCTCCGATTTCCGTCTCTGCGCTGGCTGAGGCTTACGGTACTCACCGCGTACATTTCACCCGGTCGTTCAAGTTGCGGCATGGAATTACGCCAAAACGCTATCAACTAGATCTTCAATGCCTGCGCGCACTATCCGATTACGTGTTTGACAACGTTCCACTAACCGAAGCCGCGCTCAAAGCAGGCTTCTGCGATCTAAGCCATAATGCTAGGGAAACGCGAAAGCGCACAGGCGCTCCACCTGTCCAAATCGCGAACCTGCTTAAGGATTAACTTTGGGAAAGGCGCAGCCAAATGTTTCAAATGTCCGCGTCAACATGCCGTAGGACGAGTAACACGGGCTCCCGTCCTGTGGAGTAATTTGATGCACCTCAATACTTTATGCACCGCGTTGGCCACCATCGTTCTTGCCAGCGCCACCAGCGCCCAGACCCTCAACCTTTCCAGTACTGACCGCGAAGAAATCGTCACCGCTGTCGCTGAACTATATCGAGCCAATTATCACGACCGAACTCGCGGCGCAGACATCGCTGCGGACCTGCTGGAAGCGAGCGAAAATGGTGACTACACCGGCTTTGATACGGCAGAAGCGTTGGCGGCCGAGCTCAGCGAACAGGTCGCGCGGTTCGATCGCCACGCCCATGTAGTCTGGACCGACGACGACGGCGAAGTAGAAGCTCATCACAGCTCGGATTGGAGTGAATACTCCCGCCGGCTCAATCACGGGGTTGAACGCATTGCCCGTCTGCCCGGTAACATCGGCCTTGTGCGGTTGAGAATGCTTAGCCACCCCGACATCTCCGGCCCTACCATCGAAGCTGCATTCGCGATTCTTGAGAATGCTGATGCCCTGATCCTGGACCTGCGTGCCAATGGCGGCGGCGAACCAGACGCTGTTATCCGCCTGGCCTCATACCTGTTGGGCGATGAACCGGTAAGCTTCAATAGTGTCTACTGGGCCGACAGAGACGAGACGGAAGTTTTCGTGACAAACCCGCAGCGGCAGGGGTCTCGGCTGCATGATATACCTTTGGTAATTCTTACGACGGCTGCGACCGGATCCGCAGCTGAAAGTTTTGTTGACGGAATGAAGCGTTCCGAACGCGGAGTGGTCATCGGGCAGACCACTTACGGCGCCCGCAATCCTGGGCGCTATTTCGAAGCACGTCACGGCTTTCACGCGTTCGTCTCCTATGGCCGCCCGGGCGATTCTGAAAATGATCAAAGCTGGGCCGGCACCGGGATAAGGCCTCACCTAGAAACAGCCGGAGGAGCA
>CBFHQE010000045.1:0-20619 GCA_965657935.1 Maricaulis sp.
GATGCCGATGACGGTCGCGCCCAGCAGCGGCCATTGGGTGGCCTTCACCGCATCTTCCGCAGCCGCCAGGCGGGGCTTGCCGCGCAATACGCCGGTGAGCATGCCTTCGGTGACGACGATGGCGTTGTCGACCAGCATGCCCATGGCGATGATCAAAGCGCCCAGCGAGATGCGTTCCATCTCCAGCGACATCATGTTCATGAAGAAAAGCGTGCCGGAAACCGTCAGGAACAACACGGTTCCCACGGTCAAACCCGCGCGCCAACCCATGAAGATGCACAAGACGCCAATCACGATGGCCACCGACATCAGCAGGTTGACCAGGAAATCGTTGATCGCCGTGTCGACGACCACGTGTTGCTGATAGATCGGGTGAAGCTCTATGCCCAGCGGCAGTTCGGCTTCCAGCTGGGCGAGACGGGCTTCGACGGCGAAACCGACATCGACGATATTGGCCGTTGTCTGGCCAGCAATGCCCAGTGTGAAGGCGCGGGTATTGTTGTGATAGATAATATTGTCGGGGCGGTCCTGGCTGGACCGGGTGATGGTCGCAATGTCGGAGAGCCGAATTGTTTCGCCGGTATCGCGCGGCGTCAGCAATATGTTGTTGATCGCGTCAACACCGGACAGGGTCTGCGGAATATCCAGGCGGATATATCGCCCGCCCAGGGGGGTGGAGCCGGAGACGACGACTGAATTCTCGCGCCCGATCGCCTGCAGCAGGCTTTCATAGGAGAGGCCCAGCTGCACGAGGTTGTCCTGGGGGATATCGATATAAATGCGTTCGTCCGGCTCGCCGTCAACGGAGACCTTGGCGACACCGTCGACGACCAGAAGCTCGCGACGCAGCGTGCGTGCGATCTCGCGGATCATGTCGTCGGAGAAGCCCTCTGCGGTCACGGCGTAGAAGATGCCGTAGGTGTCGCCAAAATCGTCATAGACTCGTGGATTGGCCGCGCCTGGCGGCAACATTGGCACAGTGTCGCGGATGCGCGCGCGCAGCTTGGTCCACACATCGGGCAGGTCGGCGCTGTTGATCGTGTCGTCGATGGTGACCTGGATTTCGGACATGCCCGGCGAGCTCTCCGAGCGGATCTCGACCACTTCGGCGAGCTGCTGGATGGCGATTTCCAGGCGTTCGGTGACTTCCTGTTCCACCTCTTCGGCATTGGCGCCGGGATAGGGGGTGAAGACGATGGCTTCCTTGATGGTGAAGGCGGGATCTTCCAGTCGTCCGACATTGAAAAAGCCATGCATGCCGCCCAGGACACAGAAGAGAATGACGATCCAGGTCAGGACCGGTTTCTCGATGGAGAGGCGTGCCAGGGACATGGCCGGAGAGTTCTCGCTCATGAGGGCGCCCTTATTGTGTGCGGCCGAATGTGGCCTGGTCTTCGATCGGGCGGACGACCATGCCTTCCACCAGGGCATTGACGCCGGCGGTGACGATCAGCTCGCCTTCCGTCAGGCCGGACAGAACGGTCACGCTCTCACCGTGCACGCCGTTGGTCTGAACGGGGCGGCGTTCGACATGGTCTTCGTTGAAGACCCAGACATAGGACGAGCCGTCGGCGGCGTAGGCGATGGAGCGGATGGGGACGAGAATTTCGGCCTGACCGCCATTGTCGCGATCAAACTCGGCCCACACTGTTGCCGTCATGCCCGGCAGGATATTGGCTGGCAGGTTGTCCGGCAGCGCCAGGATGGCGTGATAGGTCTGCGAGGCATTGTCCGGTTCTGCCACCATTTCGCGGAACTCCAGCGGGAAAGTCTGGTCAGGCAGGAAGGGGAAGGCAGCCCGGACGGAGATGACGTCTTCTTCGCTCAGAGTAGCGACCATGTCCTCGGAAACCGGGATGGACAGGCGGAGTTCGGAAACGTCCTGGATACGCGCCACGGGCTGTCCGGGGGAGACAACGGTAAAGGCATCGACAAGCCGTCGGCTCACGAGGCCATCAAAGGGGGCCGTCAGTGTCGCGTATTCCAGATTGCGGCTGGCGGTTTCCAAAGCAACAGACCGCAGGTCAAACTGGGTCTGGGCGCTGTCGAGGGCGGCCTGTGACGCGATGCCCCGTTCGTGCAGGGTTTGCTGGCGTTCCAGGTCGGTGCGAGCCTGTTGCAGCTGGACACGTGCTTCGCGTTCGGCGCGTCGGAAGTCCTCGAGGTCCAGCTGGGCAATGAGGTCGCCAGCGGCGATCTGCTGACCTTCGGCGAGCGGCAATTCAGCCAGCTGACCGCCGACCTGGAAAGCAATGTCGACCGATATGCGGGCTTCGACACGGCCGACAAATTCGAACCGGCTTTGCGGGCTGGTGGTCTCTACGGTCTGGACAAGCACGCGCCGAGCGGGTGCCTCTTCGGTTTCCACGGGTTGCGAACAAGCCGCCAGCAAGGCGAGCGGCGCGAGCAGGGATATCAGCGTCGTGCGGGGGGAGGTCACGCATACATCTCCGTCATCATGTTGATTAACCGGGACTGGACGGCTTCACGCTGTTCATCACTGACATAGTGAAGGCCGAGCAGATCGGAAAAATGCAGGCCGTCCATCGCCAGGAAGGCGATAAGGCCCAGGATCGGGTCGGGGGCTGGGGTGACGGCGTCAGCGACAATTTTCTCGATATAGTCGCGGGCGCTGTCGAGGAGTTCGGGTTGTTCGGCGGAGGCTGCCAGCAGGGCAGAACTGACATTGGTATTGGGTTTGCGGTGTTGAACCATCGCCGCGATGATCGCTGGCAGAATCGGTTCTGACCGGATCTCGGCCTGCTCGCGGGCCCCATCGATTTCCACAGAGATGCCCTCGACCATGCGGTCGACCATCGCCGCCAGCAGGGCGGTCTTGTTCGGGTAGTGGTAAAGCACGCCACCCTTGGAATAACCGCTCTCCACCACAACTGCATCAATGGTCAGGCGGGAGGCGCCATTGCGGGCAACGACAGTTTCAGCAGCGTCCAGGATGGCGCTTCGGGTATTGGGCTTGGGATCGGTCGGTGGCATCAGCTTGCTCAATGTTGTTGCAATGCACATAAACCGTCCAGACGGTACAGTCAATACCGTCCAGACGGTACAGTGCCTGGATTGTGGTGATTTCACGGGAAATTCATCGCAATTTCAATTTCAGCGGGAAATCAACCGGCTGACACTAATTGAGGTTGGTAGAGCCAGATGGCGTGTCGTCCTAGGGAGGGGCGTGCGGGCTAATTCCAGGCGAGATCTTCCATGTCCCTTTTTCGTGTTCTGCTTTCCGCCGGTGTCGTCGCGACGCTGGCCCCAACGGCGCCGGCGCTGGCCTATGGTCGTGACGGACATCGCCTGGTCTGTGACCTGGCCTATCGATTTCTGCAGCCTGAGGCGCGCGCCGAGGTGGATCGCCTGATCGCACAGGATCCGCAATTTGATCATTTCCGGGATGTTTGCAGCTGGGCCGACCAGGTGCGTGGTTCCACGCATCGCCATACAGCGCCCTGGCACTATACCGGCCAGGAACGGAATGACCCGGTGATCGACCCGGAGGATTGCGCTGACGATGGCTGCGTTGTTTCAGCCATCAACATGCACGCGCGCGAGCTGGTCGACAGCGCCAACACCGATGAGGAACGCCTGGAGGCGCTGAAATTTCTCGCCCACTGGATCGGTGACATCCACCAGCCGCTGCATGTATCCATCAATGGCGATCGCGGCGGCAATGATATTCCGGTGATCTGGCGTGGCGAGCGTCACACCAATCTTCACCGGGTCTGGGACAGTGAGATCATCCTGGATTATATGGGCGAGGCCTGGCCCTGGGCGCCGTCAGGCGAGCGAGTGGAGTATTTCGCAGACGAACTGGCCGCCGAGATCCCGCTGACAGGTTCCGAGATCTACACAACAGTCGATCCGATCGCCTGGGCGCAGGAAAGCCACGATATCGTGCGCTCCCGCGATTTTGCCTATTACTGGGCCAATGCCGAGAACACGATCGAGCCCGGTGACGCCTATTACGAGCGCGGTCTGCGCATCTCCCGCCAACAGCTCAAACTGGCCGGTGTGCGCCTGGCCGGCGTGCTGAACGGCCTGCTGGACAGTCCGGCTGAGGGTGTCGGCGGTTTCGAGACAGCGCTGGACTAGGTCACTACTCGACGGCGTAGATGGCGCAGACGCGCGCCGTCATGCGGTGCGGATCAAAGTCCGATGCGACTGTGAACGCTTCTGCGGCTTCGACAATATCGTCTACGCTGATTGAACCCGTCGCCAAGCTGCTGTCGGTCAGGTCGAGTTCGCTGACTGCCTCATATGCCGTGCGACGAATTCTACTGCCGGTAACAACGATGCGGTCCGACGCATCGCTTCTCGAAGCATCCTGTCCCGGAGCGCCGTAAACCTGTCCCAGGCAGGATTGCGTTCCTTCACGCAGGACCAGGAGGCTGCCGAGTTGATCCCCGCTGGTTTCTGCAACGATCTCTGCGCGGGCCTGTGCGTCAGCAACAGCGGCAGCAAAGACGGTTCGCTGCAGCTCGACGCCAGCATCCAGGAAGAAGCGGACGCTGCCTGCTTCCGATGGTCCCAATGCGAGTGCTGCGCCGCGCAAGGTCGCGACCCCTTCAAGGTCCGAGCTTTTCACATCGACGCTGGCTATCGCGACGTAACCGATGAGCGCATTTGGATGGATGTTCTCTTCCACGGCCTCTTCGAACTCGGACACCTGGATCCGAACCTGCTCATAGAACGGCTCTACATCGATGGAGGTGGTAATGCGCACCGCGTCTTCACCGATCTCGCGCATGGCTTCCACCGCCAAATTGGCACGAGTAATCGCAAGGGCGTTCGCTTCCGCAGCGGTGGCGGCCTGGGCCCGGTAGGAGACGCCGAATTCTGCGCGATTTGGCAGGACTTCAATGCTCGCCCGGCCGATCGCCTCGATGGATTGTTCGCGTGCCCAGATCGGAGCGCTCGGGTCCGATGTGGTCTCGAACTGGCAGGCCGTGAGGCAGAATGCGGCGCCGGAGAGCGCCAGGGCGTGCGTGAACTTCATCGGATTTCCCCCTGAAAACTGGACCGGCCAAGCTATGCACCCAAAAGCTGTCGCCGCAAGTTGTTACATCCAGGCAACGGCTCGCGGGTGACGCGAAATTTAATAGTTTTCCACGCCGCATTTGCCTTGTCCGTCTGGCGCAGAAATGGTTAACATCCAGCGTTCGTAGACCTGCCGCGAAGCGGTAAGGGGGGGAAGTGTGTTTGAGTCGATCTCCGAGCAAGAGCTGGTGATCGCTGCGGGTCTGCTCGCGGCGATGTCCCTGCTGGGCTGGGCGTATTGGCAATATCTTGCGCACGAGACCCGCAAGCGTGACGCGCATTCCCTGGTGAAGCTGCGAAGCTGGCTTGGACGTCCCTACGAGGAGGCCAAGCAGGGCTATAAAAAGGCCAGGGCGAATCTTGAGAAGCGCAATCGCAGGAATACGATTGTCATCGACCTGATTCACGATCTGGGTGACGAGTTCGAAGGCCGGGACAGCGCCGAACAGGAAATCACTTTCGACGAGGCGTTCAATGCCATCGCCGCCATTCGTGGCGCGAATGCGCGGACCCACATCATGATCATCCTGCACACGCTGGGGGGTTATGCGCGTCCGGCGCACATGGTCGCGCTGGCCCTGAAAAAACATCTCAGGAAAGTTGGAAAACACAATCCGTACAAACATCCCAAGATCACTGTTTATGTGCCTTATGTTGCCATGTCCGGAGGTACGTTTATCGCGCTGGCGGCTGACCGTATCTTCATGGACGAGACCGCTTCGCTGGGGCCCATCGATACGATTTACGGCTCCTTCCCGAGCGAGGCCTATGAGGACCTGATTGCTCAGAAAGGTGTCGAGCAGACCCAGGACCTTCTGGTCCTGCTGGCGCATGAGGCGTCGAAATACGACAAATATGCTCAGGACGTGGCGCGGGAGATCATCAACCCGGTGCATCGTCTGCCGCTGCACAAGATGTCCGGTGACGGTCCGCGAACTGACAAGGCGCGTTCGCGCGCACTGGCGGATCATCTGACGTCTGGCGAGATGTCTCACAGCCAGGCGATTTCGCCGACATCGGCCCGGGAGCTTGGCATCAACCTCTCCAAGAATATTCCGCCGGACGTCTATAATCTGGTCGATGCTCGCATTCGCATGATCCAGACCAAGGCGGTCAGCGACGCCGACAAGGAAGCGCGTGCGGCGGAGGAGAAAAAGGCCGACAAACCGAACGGCTCGGACGATAACGATCCCCAGCCGACAGCCGGGCGCCCCGACCGGACCGACCCGATTATCCAGAAAGTGATCGACAGGACACTTGAGGGAATTGAGTAGGCAGACAGCGTGGTTGCGCTTGCCGGCAATTGGCGCTTCTGATTGCTGACACCGCATCATGCGCAGGCGGTGCGCGTCCAACTGCAAACACGCCTTGAAACCGGCGCTATCATCGCCACCTTGCTCCCAGCACAAGGGAAAGCGCCATGACCAGCAAAGCTGAACTCTATGAAGACGTCCGCAAGCAGATCGTCGCGGTCGTGACAGGAGAAACCTCTCACACAGCGCGGTATGCAACGGCGTCCTGTCTGCTGCGCGAGATGTTTGGTGATCGCTATTTCTGGACCGGCTTCTACGTTGTCGACCCGGCCAAGCCGACAGAGCTTGTGGTCGGCCCCTATCAGGGCACGATGGGGTGTTTGCGCATTCCCTTCGGCAAAGGTGTCTGTGGCGCAGCCGCAGCGACCGGCGAAACCCAGCTTGTTGCCGATGTGCATGCCTTTCCCGGCCACATCGCCTGTGACAGCCGCTCCAATTCCGAAGTCGTGGTGCCCGTGTTTGACGGGAATGGCGCGCTGGCGGCGGTCCTGGATGTCGACTCCACCGAGTTTGGTGCTTTCGACCGTGAAGACCAGGCTGGCCTGGAAGCCATCTGCCGTGACTTGCTGACGGTCTGACCCCTATTTCAGAACAATTTCGACACGCCGGTTGAGCGATCGACCGGCTTCGTTGGCCTGGCTGGCTTCCGGTGACAACGGACCGACACCGTGCGCGTCCAACCGCGTTGCATCAATGCCGTATTGTTCAACGAGAGCGGAGACAACCGAGCTTGCCCGTTGCCGCGATAGGGACATGTTGTGCGCAAACCCGCCTGTGCTGTCTGTATGGCCGACCACGTAGAGCGCCATCATCGGGTTCTGGTTCAACAGGTTTGCAACGGCCTGAAGGGCCTCTTCCGAGCCTGGCAGGAGATCGGCCGCGTCGACCGCAAAGAGCAGACCATCCACACGGACATGGCCATCAGCCTCGAGGCCGGATGCCAGCGCTTCTGCGGATACAGAGACCATACCCGTCGCCATCTCAGTGGTTTCGATAATATCGATCGCGGTGCCGCGCCGGCCTGTGCCGAACGCCACATAGGCCAGGCGTCCCTCATGCTCGACCGTGCCCGCGGCATAGCGAGAATTGCCGCCATTCATGGCTGAGAAACCGTTGAAGTTTCGATAGGTGTTGCGCGTGGAGCCGGTAAAGCATTCGCCATCGCCCGCGCACTGGAAGATGACCTGAAAACCGGCATTCTCGAAGGCTTCAAGGTAATTGGAGAATATCTCGTACTCGGAGCGTTCATCAGGATTGTCATGGTAGAGCCGGGTGATCCGGCCCTCCACCGCAATGCCAGTCGCCACGCGTTCCTCGAAGTCAAAACCAGTGATGAGGCGATAGGTGTCGTACTCGAACTGCTCGCCCGAGCGAAGTTCTGCGCCCTCATAGAGCGTGACGAGGGGATGGCCGCCCACCTCGCGCTGGGCCCAGCTTGTGGCAGATATCAAACAGGTGAGAACACACGCAGACAGCACAGAAAACTTGATCATTGCGACCCCCGGTTTGTTTGTTCCGCCAACGTATCAGGCGCGTTGATCGGGTGCACCGGAAAACTCGCTTACGCCCCCATCACCAGTTCAAATACTGTCTGGCCATAGGCCTTGCCATTGATCTGCAGTTCGACTGCTTGTTGACCGGGATAGTATTTGCGCGTGCTGATGGGACGGATCGGGTGGCGTTTGCTGACCGAGATGCGCTCGCCCGGCGCCAGTGTGACAGTCTTCAGTTTGAAGACCTTTGGCGCGGTCTCGCCATTTGCCTTGCGCCAGTGCACGATGAAATCGATCGCCAATTTCTGTTGCTGTTTCGCGGTCGAGCAGATGACGCTGTCAAATTCCAACGCTTCGCCGAACTGAACAACCGGTGTCTGGACGCGTAACGGAGAGAGCGCGATCTCGGCCTCGCCAAATCCGAGTGTTTCAAGGGCGCTTGCGTGGCCTTGTTTGACCAGGGTGCGAAGCGCATGGCGGATCAGTTTCTTGCGGTGTGGTGTGGCGTTCTGCATCCATTCTGCACAGATTTCGGCGGTCGTATCCGGATTATCCTTGGCGATGTCGTTGAGGTGATTGGCGACCGACCGACGGACATATTCCGTAGGGTCGTTTTTCAGCTTGTCGAGGATGGGCAGGCTGGGCGCCGGGTTGTGGATGAACGCTGGCAATTGCATGGCCCAGGGCAGGCGGGGGCGGGTGCCCTCCGATGCAAGGCGGCGGACGTGGTAGTTCGGGTCATCCGCCCAGTCGACAAGGGCGGTCATGGCCTTGTCCTGGTCCTGAATGATCAGGTGACGGATGCCGAATTCCGAGGAGAAACGCTTGGTCATCTCTTTCTGGGCGTAGAGCGCGGCATCGAACGCCTCGTCGCAGCGCAATCCCACGAGGTCACTCATCGGCATGACGGCCCATCCGCGAATGCCCCGGTCATCCATGCTGACCGAGGAAAGTTCGACATTGTCTTCCGGGTGAAGACTGGCGAGCATGATGTCGATAGCGGCTTCCAGATCAGCCGGCAGGCAGGCATCCAGCGCAACACGTATCTGTGCAGCGCGTTCCTTGAGTTCCAGCGCATCCAGCCCTGTGCTCGCCTGATGGATGAATGCGGCCGCGTCAAAGGACGGGGACACGCGCTTGAGATGACGGCCCATATTTTCGATCAGCGCGCGGGAGTAGAGGTTTTTCAGCGGTTCAGGCATGCGGTTGTCCGGCTTGTCTTGAAGAGGGCGACAGGTCACCATCGAGGCTGTCGATTCACAAGTGCGCCTCCTGACGACCTTATGTCACCAGAAACCATCCATCTCGACGGCCAGCAGGTCGAATACCAGCTTAAACGGTCCAGTCGCCGCACTATTGGGTTTGTGATTTCCGAGACCGGACTGGCTGTGACGGCGCCGCGTCAGGTGTCGCGCCGGGAGATTGACGCCGCGCTACAGCGCAAGTCTGACTGGATCCTGAAAAAACTGCAGAAATGGGCGCAACGCCCATCGGTACCGGAGCTGGAGTTTGTTGATGGAGAGCGGCTCCCCTGGCTGGGAGGCGATCGGGAGTTGCGCGTCTGTCGCGAGGGTGTTCGCACGCGCGTTGTCGAGGCCGGCGAAGCGATCGAGGTGCATATAGACCCGGACCTGTCCGGCCCGCTGTTAAAGACAACCGTCCGCAACGGCCTGGTGCGCTTTTACAAACGCGAGGGGTTAAAGCTGATGCAGCCGCTCACAGAGCGGCATGCCCGCTTTTTTGGGCGGGATGTTCGCAAGGTTATCGTGCGGGAGCAAAAATCGCGCTGGGGCTCCTGCGCGTCCGACGCCACGATCCGGCTCAATTGGCGGTTGATGGGCTTTCCGCACGACGTGATCAACTATGTGTGTACGCATGAGGCCGCTCACCTGGTCCATGCCAATCATTCCCGCAGCTTCTGGGATACGGTTGAGAAAGCCTGTCCTGACTGGCGAATCCAGCGTGACTATCTGAAAACCAATTCTTACGCACACGTATACTTCTAACCGAAACGTAAGATGCCAGTACAGGCGTTCGTAATGCGACGGCTGCCACAACCCGGCTTTGACAACGCGCCGTTCGGGGCGGCGTGATCATATTCGGGATATCAATTGTGAAACTGTTCAAGAAGACGGCGGCCGTTGGCCTCGCGGCACTTCTCCTTTCGAGCACGGCCCTGGCTCAAACCAGCACCCAGGATGGTGCGGTTCTGGTCTATGAGCCGACCTATTTCGACGCTTTCAATCCGATTACCGCGCTGGACATGGTCAACCAGGTGCCGGGTTTCTCCATCGACAATGGACAACATGTGCGCGGCCTGGCCGACACGTTCGCCAATGTCCTCGTTGACGGTGAGCGTCAAAGCACCAAGTCGGAGAGCATTCACGATATCCTCGGCCGTATTCCAGTCGGCAATATCGAGCGCGTAGAACTGGTCCGAGAAGCGGTTTCCGGTGTTGACATGCGTGGTCAGACGCGGGTTGTGAACGTGGTCCTGCGCGAAGAAGACTCCAGCCGCTCCACGACGGCTTCACTGGGCGCCATATACTGGGCCGGTGGTGGGCGCATCACGCCGAACGGATCTGTCTCGACCACTTGGGAACGCGGCGATACACGCATCACGCTCGCAGGCGGCCTGGACACAAACGGGGCGCCGGTCCTGCGTGATGAATGGCTCTATGACGCCGCCGGAAATCTGATCGAGAGCCGTGACGAGCGCACCTCCCAGGATCGGTTTGCGCCGCGCGTATCCGGTTCTGTTAACACGACCTTTGACCAGGGCTCCCGCCTCAATCTTTCTCTCTCTGCCAACCAGAGTGAATACAACGGTTTGGATACCTCTCGTGTGTTCGATGCGGCAGGTGCTCCGCTGCGAACGGAAATCTTCACCACAGAAACGGAGAATACGAGCTGGGAAGGTACTCTGACCTATGAACATCCGCTGGGTGAAAACCTGTCCGGTCAGCTCGTTCTGCTGAACCAGCAGAGCGAATCCACTTCCGCAGATGAATTCCTGCGCGCGACCGAGACCGGCAGCCGCAACACCACATTCTTCGACAATGACGTCGACAGCGGCGAACGGGCTGTTCGCGGGACAGTGACCTGGGAGATGAATGAGCGTCACTCCTTTGAGTTCGGTGCGGAAGGCGCGTTCAACTACCTCGAAAACAGTCTGCTTATTTCCGTGGCTGCCGGTTCGACCCAGCCAACTCAGCTGCCGGTTTCCAACACCCGTGTCGAGGAAGAGCGTGCTGAGATCTTTGCATCCCACGTCTGGCGGCCGATCGATGACGTTACCATCGAATCCGGCTTCCGCCTGGAACGCTCTACCATCTCCCAGTCAGGTGATGCCGCACGTGAACGCAGTTTCGACTATCCCAAACCCTCCATCACCTTGACTTGGAATGCAGATGAGGACACGCAGTGGGTGTTCGGTCTGGAACGCGATGTTGGCCAGCTCTCCTTTGGTGCCTTCGCCAGCTCAATCAACCCGACTGATGATGTCATCTTGCTCGGTAACCCTGAGCTCGAGCCGGAGAAGACGTGGCGCGCCACTGCCCAGTGGGAACGTCGGTGGAATGGCGAAGGCTTCTTCCGGGTCAGCCTGACCCATGAAGAGGTCGAGGATGTTCGTGATGCCCAGCCGGTCACGATTGTGACCGACGGCAGCGTCACTCCGCCGCTGACGACGACTTTTGATGCGCCGGGCAATATCGGCGATGGGCGTCGCACCTACATGCTGGCCGAAACCGCGATCCCGCTGGATGATTATGGTCTGGGTGACAGCCGTTTGAACCTGTCCGTCTTCCTGCGCGATACGGAAGTCACCGACCCCACCACCGGCGAAAGCCGCCGTTTCCAGGGCAATGAGGACTGGCGGTTCATGGCGAATTTCCGCCAGAACCTGACCGAGCACAACATGTCCTGGGGTTTCAGCGGCCACGTACTCGGCGACGAGGACATGTATCGCTTCGACGAAGTTTATATCTTCAGCCGCGAACCGCGCCTGGACCTGTGGGTTGAGACCACGGCGTTCTTCGACTCGACGGTGCGCCTGTCCTGGCAGGACCTCACACCGCAGGTAAGGGAGCGTGAACGCCGCTTCTTCTCAGACGCCCGTGATGTGGGCACGCTGGAAGCGGTTGAGATCCGCGAGCAGGATCTGGGCGGTTTTGTCGTCCTGACGGCCCGCAAGACTTTCTGATCCAGCCCCCCATTGGGTCAGACGACCGAAGGCCGGTCCCGAAAGGGGCCGGCCTTTTCGTTGTTCTCGAAGGCCAGCATTCCAACCGCTGTGTCGTGCAGCGCACAAATCCTCGCCAACTCTGCCGGGTGTCTCCGGAATATCGGCTTGCAGTTCTTGCCCCGGATAAAAGAAAAGGCCGGGCAAGCTGTTGGCCCGGCCTTCTCCTGGGAATATCAACGAGCGCTCAGACGCTGTCTGAGTACTCGATGTCTGTGGCAGGTTATTCCTCGTCCTTCAGGTGACGGTCGAAGAATTCCAGAATGTCTGACCACATGTGCACCGAGCGGTCCTCGCCGCGCACACCGTGACGCTGGCCCGGATAAGTCATCATTTCGAAATCGGCCCGACGTTCCTGCAGCTCCGCATAGAGGCGGACGGAGTTGGCGAAGATGACATTGTCATCAGCCATGCCGTGGATCAGGAAGAGCGGCGTTTCATACCCGTCCAGATGCGCGAAGACAGATGATTGCTGATAGCCTTCGAAATTCGCGTCCGGGTGATCCATGTAACGTTCGGTATAGGCGGTGTCATACAGCGCCCAGTCAGTGACCGGGGCACCGGATACACCCGCTGCATACTCGCCCGGCGCCTGCAATGTGGTCATCAGCGTCATGTAGCCGCCATATGACCAGCCCCAGATGCCGACATTGTCAGCGTCCACATATGGCAGGCTCTTGAGGTATTCGAGCCCGACCAGCTGGTCCTCGACCTCGACCGAGCCCATGCGGCGCTGAAGATGGCCCTCGAATTCTCGGCCGCGATTCCAGGAACCGCGATTATCGATGGAGAAGTAGATATAGCCGCGTTGGGCGAAAAGCTGGGCGCGGGTGCCTTGCCAGCCGCGGTGAACGACTTGGGCGTGGGGACCCCCATAGAGATATTGCACGACCGGGTATTCCCGGTTGGGATCGAAATCGGTCGGCAGATACATCTGATAGTGCAGTGTTGATCCGTCCGCAGCAGTCAAAGTGCCGTATTCTGGCTCGATATGGGCGTCCGCAAACTCATGATACGGGTGGCCGTCTGCGAGGGCATTCTCCTCGATCCAGCGAATGCGTTCGCCATCAATACCGTAAAGTCCGGTCTGGGGCGGTGTCGTCGGGTTGGAATAGCTGCCGATGAACGCTGTGGCCCCGCTGTTGAAGGATCCGCTCCAGCGGCCTTCGCCTTCGGTGATCGCAACAGGCTCGGCGGAACCGTCCATGGGTACCACGAAGAGGTGGCGATCCAGTGGGCTGTCCATCCAGCCCGAGAAATAGATCAGGCCATTGTCCTGGTCGACGGCGCTGATGCCGCCAACAACCCACTCACCAGAGGTGACCCGGGTGATCAGGCTGCCATCGGCGGCGCGATGCTGGATGTGGCGATAACCGCCCGGCGTGTCTTCAGATGTCCACAGAACGGAGCCATCTTCCATGGCGCGGAAATCTCGTGTCAGGTTGATCCAGATGTCCGTGCTTTCCATCAGCCAGGTGTCGGAAGCACCTGTGGCCGGATCGACTGCACGGATATCGAGATTGCGCTGCATGCGATCAAGCACCTGGACGTAAGTCGTTGAGCTGTCGCTCGCCCAGTTCACACGCGCCAGGTAATAGTCGTTGGTATCAGCCAGCTCGACCTGGGAAAAATTGCCGGTCTCCAGGTCAAAGATGTAGAGATCAACATTGGCGTTGTCGGTGCCGGCGCGCGGATAGCGCTGGTCAACGACGCGAGCTGACCCGTCCGTGCCGATTTCCATCCGTTCGATATTGTCGACCGGGCTCTCGTCAACGCGGGCCACAGCCATGTAACGCTCGTCGGGCGACCACCAATAGCCGGTGTAACGGCTCAGTTCCTCCTGGGAGACAAACTCTGCCATGCCCCAGGAAATCAGACCGCCGCCTTCGCGGGTGACGGCGCGCTCCTGTCCGGATTCCAGATCCGTGATGTAGAGGTTCTGGTCGCGGATGAAGGAGACAAAATTGCCCTGCGGAGAGATACGGGCATCGGTCTCGTATTCCGGCGTTTCCATCACCCGCCGGGCTTCACCGCTTTCGATGTCGACGTGAAAGACATCACCATCCAGCGGGACCAGGATGGCGTCACCCTGGCTGTCCCATTGATAGCGCACGATACCGGAGGAGGAGATGCGGGCACGTTCGCGCAACTGGCGTTCGGCCTCGGTCAGCTCACGCTCTTCCTCAACGAGGACGCGGCTGTCGACCAGCATGTAGGGCTCGCCGCCATCGACATCCATGGCCCACAGGTCCAGCACCCGCTGGTCATCTTCCTTGGCGCGCAGGAATGTGACCCGCGAACCGTCCGGCGAAAAGCGCAGCGAGCGCGGGCTCGGACCCGTCAGGGACGGGCTGGCAAACACACGTTCAATAGACAGCGCCGGCTCCGGCGCAGCAGTTTCCTGCGGCTGACAGGCCGCAAGCGCTGTCGTGGCCACAAGGCCAAGACCCAACAGGCGAAACTTCATTTCAGACACTCCCCAAGAATTCTTCGGCGAAGTTGTACCCAAATTGGATCCACGGGGCCAGCGCTGCGCTGTGAAGGGGGACCAGTGAGGGAAAAGCCCCCCTCCCGGGATGGGAGAGGGGCTGTGACCAACCGTTGAATAATGATCGCTGCTGTCAGCAGAGAATGTTCGGCTGGTCTTCAGGGGGACAGTTTCCGTCCGGATCCCAGAAGCCATTGGAACCACCACCCCAGTCGCTTTCCACAGCTGCACCCAGGCCGACCAAACCGCCGGCCACGCCGCCGGCAACAGTGCCGGGGCCGGGAACGCCGCCCGTCGCCAGTGTTCCCAGGGCAGCGCCAGCCGCGGCACCGGTCAAGACTTTCAGCAGGCCGCCGAAAAATCCACGCTTGCGGAAACGCGATAGCGCAGTCTTGCGCTGGCGCCGGAGTGTTCGGCCGGCCGCCTGGCTCAGATGCACAACGACATTTCGATTGCGGCGTTGGATGTCTGCAGCGAGATCTCCGGACAGGTCGACATTATCGTCCTTGGACAAGGTCACTCGTCCACTGGTCGTCTGCTCCAGCGTATCGACAATATCCTGCCAGCTATACCCGGCTGCAGCGCCGACTGCGGCATAGGCCATGAGCGCCGGTCCCGTGAAACCTTCGCCACCATTTAAAAGCAGGTTGGTCAGGGGGCGGCTGGGGGCCTGATCATTGAGCGTCGGGAACCAGTTCATAAAAGCGGTTTGCGCTCTCTGGTTATCGAACAAGGTTCGAGCGCTTTGCTGCAGCCATTGCCGGTCTGTGAGATTGCGGCTGGCCTGGAAGCGTGCCGCGAGGAATTCGTCGGCATTGGGCAATGCGCTTACTGTACGAGCGGCCATTTCGCGACGGTTCACGCCGCTGGCACGCCTGATCTGGCCAATATTCTGTATGGTATCGCTTTGAAGTCGAAGCCGATACGGGCCCTGGACGGATGTCATGGGTCGGGCACCCGGAGCCGCGATATCGCGGGTTCGTGTATCTTGTCCCAAAGCGAAGCCGGTCACGCCGGTTGTCGCTATTGTAGCACTACCGATAATCAAGAAGCGGCGTCTGTCCATATTTACCTCCCTAACAACGAATTTTATCGTGCGTCCCAGGGCAGGTTAGCTCAAACTTGTCCAAAAGTTAATTTTCGTCTCTCGAGGGAAGCGGGTGGGGAGCGCCCTGGCATTGCTCAAAAGCGCGCACTCGGTTACACGGAGCGACCTTGAGTTTCCCCTGACAAGAAGAGACGACGCGCCCATGTCCGCCTATCAATACGTCTATCACATGGACAAGCTGTCCAAGACCTATCCCGGTGCTGCCAAGCCGGTATTCGACGGCATTTCCCTGCACTTCCTGCCCGACGCCAAAATCGGTGTCGTGGGCGTGAACGGTGCGGGTAAATCGACCTTGCTGAAAATTATGGCGGGCATGGATACCGAGTTCAATGGAGAGGCCTGGGCCGAGAAGGGCGTCCGGGTCGGTTACCTGCCGCAGGAGCCGCAGCTCAATGAAGACAAGACCGTCTGGGAAAACGTCATCGAAGGCTCTGCCCTGAAAAAGCTTGTCGACGATTTCAATGCCGTCTCCGTCAAGCTCGCCGAGGATTATTCCGACGAGCTGATGGAAGAGATGACCGAGCTGCAGGAGAAGATCGATGCAGCCGATGCCTGGGACATCGACTCGAAGATCGAGATGGCGATGGACGCGCTGCGCTGCCCGCCGTCTGACTGGGGTGTGACGGACCTGTCCGGTGGTGAGCGCCGCCGCGTAGCCCTGTGCCGCCTGCTTCTGTCAGAACCGCACATGCTCCTGCTCGACGAACCGACCAACCACCTCGACGCGGAAAGCGTGCAGTGGCTTCAGCACTATCTGGAAGAGTTCAAGGGCGCTGTCCTGGTCGTCACTCACGACCGTTATTTCCTGGATACGATCACGACCTGGACGCTGGAGCTTGATCGCGGCAAGGGTGTTCCGTGGGAAGGCAATTACTCTGCGTGGCTGGAGCAGAAGGCCAAGCGTCTGGCCCAGGAAAGCCGCGAATCCGGTGCCAAGCAGAAAGCCCTGGCCCGCGAGCTGGAATGGATCCGCTCCTCACCGAAAGCCCGCCAGGCCAAGTCCAAAGCCCGTATTAAATCCTATGAGGAGATGCGCGACGCAGCCGAGCGGCAGGAAATCACCACGGCCCAGATCACAATCCCGCCGGGCCCGCGCCTCGGTGGTGTCGTGGTCGAGGTCGATGGCCTCAAGAAGGGCTTCGAGGACAAGCTGTTGATCGAGGGTCTGGAGTTCAAACTCCCGCCGGGCGGTATTGTTGGCGTGATCGGTCCGAACGGTGCGGGTAAGTCCACCCTGTTCAAGATGATCACTGGCCAGGAAACCCCGGACGAGGGATCCATCCGCGTAGGTGACACCGTCAAGCTGGGTTATGTCGACCAGTCTCGTGATGCGCTCGACGACAAGAAAACCGTCTGGGAGGAGATTTCCGGCGGCAATGACATGATCGAGCTGGGTGGCAAGGAAGTCCCTTCGCGCGCCTATGTCGGAACCTTCAACTTCAAGGGCGGCGACCAGCAAAAGAAAGTCGGCCTGCTGTCCGGTGGTGAACGCAATCGTGTCCACCTCGCCAAGATGTTGCAGACCGGTGGCAATCTGCTGCTACTCGATGAGCCAACCAACGATCTCGACGTGGAAACGCTGGCGGCGCTGGAGCAGGCGCTGGAGAATTATCCCGGCTGTGCCGTAGTCATCTCGCACGACCGTTTCTTCCTCGACCGTCTGGCGACCCACATTCTTGCCTTTGAAGGCGACAGCCATGTGGAATGGTTTGAAGGCAATTTCGAGGACTATATGGAAGACAAGAAGCGCCGTCTCGGCCCGGACGCCGACATGCCCAAGCGCATCAAGTTCCAGAAATTCGCGCGCTAGCGGAACTTTCAGCAGCGACATGAAGAAGGCCCGGCAAATATGCCGGGCCCTTTTTATATCAGCGTCTTGAACATCACATGGGCATCGACCCGGCCATGGATCGGGTGACGGAATGCGCCCGGCAGCGTTCCGACAATGGCAAACCCCAGCCGCTTCCAGAGGCGTATCGCACCTTCATTCGTCGATACGACGAAGTTGAACTGAATTGCGGCGAAGCCGAGCCGCGCAGCTTCGGTCTGAGAATGTTCGCACAGGGCTCGGGCAACGCCTTTGCCGCGTGCTGCCTCTCCGGTCACGTAACCACAATTGGCGACATGATCGCCACCACCGAGATGATTGGTTTTCATGACATAGGTTCCGACCGCAACGCCTTCGCTTTCTGCAATGAAACACCACTTTCCGGCGCCCATCCAGAATTCCAGCGCGTCGTCTCGGCTGATGTCGCGGGGCAGGGCATAGGTCTCACCTGCGCGCAGAACAGGTTCGATCAGTGACCAGACTGTGTCAGCGTCCTGCAGGCCCGCAGCGCGAATGCTCAGCGTCATTCGCGCGCCCTAGATCCGGTCCGCCGCATAGGGCGCGGGATCGATCGCGGTTTGTTGCTCCGCAATCATGTCGGCGAGCAGGGCACCCGAGCCCATCGCCTGGGTCCAGCCCAGATGGCCGTGGCCGGTGTTCAGCCAAAGCCCTTTGGCTCGTGTCTGTCCGATAAAGGGTTTGCCATCCGCACTCATCGGGCGCAGACCGGTCCAGGGTTTGATTTCGCCGTCCAGGACCTGCGGTGCGATCTCCGGATAAAGCCCCGACAGCAGGCGTTTGAGATTGTCGATCCGTTCCGGTGTCAGTTCTGCATCCTCGCCGGCGATTTCAGCCGTGCCGGCGACCCGCAGACGGTCACCCAGCGGAGTGACGATGGCGTGCATTGCGTCGTCTACAACGGGCAGGCCCGGGCGCGCGTTGAGACCGCTCATGTCCAGGGTCAGGGAGTAGCCCTTTACCGGGCGTACCGGCAGGTGCAGGCCCAGCGGGAGCATCAGCTTCCAGCTAGCCTGTCCGGAGGCAATCACGATGGCGTCGACCTCGATTTCCTCGTCCTCGGTATAAACCCCGATGATCTCGCCTGCGCGATCCATCAGTCCTGTCACGCGCGTATTCCATTCGAAGGCCACGCCGGCTTCCTCCGCCTTGCGGGCGAGGGCGCAGGTGAACGCGTGCGCGTCTCCGGACTCATCCATCGGGTAAAGCACGGCGCCGGCGATGCGGTCGCTGATCGGCGCGAGTTGCGGTTCCAGCTCGATGGTCTCTGACCGGGAGAGCACCTTGTATTCCAGCCCGTCTGCCCGAAGCAGTTCTGCCGCGGTGGCGGCGGCCTTCATTCGCGTTTCGCTCTGAAAGACTTTAAGTGTGCCGGCCTGGATATTGTCGAACTCGATCCCGAGCTCGTCCCGGGTCGCCTGGGTCCGGCCCAGCGAATAGCGCGACAGCGCGAAATTGGCTTTCGATGCAGCCAGATGCCGTTTGCGAGTTGAGTTGCGCAGGAAACGCAGACCCCAGCCAATCAGGCCGGGCAGGGGGGCCAGGCGCAGCTTCATGGCGGCATGTGGATCGAAGAGTGACTTGATCAGATCCCAGTGCACGCCCGGCGCATTCCACGGTTCCGGTTCAGACGGTGTCAGCGCTCCCGCATTGGCAAAACTGGTCTCCAGACCCGGGCCCTCACGCGCGTCGAGGACGCTGACATTCAAGCCGCGTTTGCGCAGCTCCCAGGCTGCGGCAATGCCAGCGAGGCCGGCACCAATGACGAGCACATCCTTGCGCACTTTGGAAAGCTCCAGAATCCCGAATACATACTGGTGTTTGAACTTCGCGATGATACGGCTAAAAGCAAGGCTTAATGCACACCCGAGGACAGGTTTTTCATGGACGGCATCGTCTCCCAGCTTAAGGCTCTGGCCGAGCCTACCCGATTGCGGGTGGTGGTCATGCTTGCGCGCGGGGAACTCACCGTGTCCGAACTGGTCAATATTCTGGGCCAGAGCCAGCCGCGGGTGAGCCGGCATCTCAAATTGCTGACCGACGCCGGGCTGGCCGAACGCCTGCCGGAAGGGGCCTATGTCTTCTATCGCCTGACCGATAGCGGTGGCGGGCGACGTCTGGCTGAACTGGTCAATGACATGGTGCCGGCCGATGACCCGATCATCGCGCGGGACATTTCCCGACTGGAACGCACCAAGGAAGCGCGTGCCGAAGCCGCACAGGCCTATTTTGAAAGTGTCGCCGAGGATTGGGACCGGATCCGCAAGCTCCACCTGTCCGACGACGAGGTCGAGGGAGAAATGCGCCAGCTGGCCGGCGACGGACCATTCAATTTGATGATTGATGTCGGCGTGGGGACAGGCCGGGTGCTGGAACTGTTCGCTGACCGTGTGCAACGCGGTATCGGCGTCGATATCAACCACTCAATGCTCAATGTCGCGCGCTCCAATCTGGAAAATGCCGGGCTGAGCAATTGTTCGGTGCGCCATGCCGATGTCGGTGCGCTGCCTTTCGAGGAAGGCGCTGCTGATCTGGTGACCGTGCACCAGGTGCTGCACTATCTCGATGACCCGGCGCTGGCCGTCGACGAGTGCGCGCGCGTGCTGCGGCCGGGCGGCGGGCTCGTCGTCCTCTCCTTCAACGGCCCGCAGACGATGCGCCCGCTGCTCGAGCGCCCCGAGTGGGACCTGCGCCACCGGCCGCAGGGAGGGAACATCTGGATCTACTCGGCGCGCAAGCACGCCTGAGGTACAGCCGGGGCGCGCGGTTGATTTTGACTTTACTTCACACTAAAGGCCCTCTAGACTCACTTGCACAAGCTCTTGAGGGGCACGTCTTCGCTGCCATCGCTCTCGTGAGCACGAGCTGCGCGTGCGGCGGCTGCCGCCGTCGCCTTCCGTTTGCGTGAGTCCGGCCGACTCCCGACGGCCGCGGTCTCTCCTTCGCTGCCGTCGCCTTCGCTGCCGTCGTCGTCGTCGTCGTCGTCGCCTTCTCGCCAGTCGTCGTCGTCGTCGTCCTCGTCGCTCGACTCGCCGAGCTGCCGCGGCCTCCGCGGCCGTCGCGCCGCGCGACGCCCGCG
>CBFHQE010000046.1:0-20552 GCA_965657935.1 Maricaulis sp.
GGGAGGCGGTCACGGTGTCCTGCCGGACTCTTGTCGAGGATCTGGTCGACGAGGATCTTCGTTTTGTGCGGAGCGGGCAGCATTTCGTCGTCTTCATCGATTACGAGACGGACGTGGTGATCGTGGATTTCCTGCATGCACGCAGCAATCTGGATCGGCATCTGGCGGGACTTGCTGCGCGGGGTGATTGATGACGATGTTTGCCGAAGTGATATCGCCCGCGCCTCAATTCTTTCCCGGCCGGAGAGCCGGGACCAACCGAGAGGGTGGCGGGCGGGTTGGCCCCGGATCTCGTTGCGCTCGTCCGGGGAAAGCCCGATTGTGCCCCCTCCCAACACCACCCGCACCCAATCCTGATCTTCCAACGTGACCCAAAACAGAATCCGGCGCACACTGTCGGGCTGGAAAGTGACCGGGACATAGCGCTGGCTCGATGCGTTTAGGCGAAGACTTCATTGACGAGATCAAGGCGCGGATCCGCCTGTCCGATATTGTCGGGCGGTCGGTTCAGCTCAAGCGCCAGGGGCGGGAGTTTGTCGGCCTGTCTCCGTTCAAAAAGGAGCGCACGCCCTCTTTCTACGTCAATGACGAGAAGCGCTTCTATCACTGCTTTGCCTCGGGCAAACATGGTGATGCGTTTTCCTGGCTGGAGGAGATGGAAGGCCTGTCCTTCATGGAGGCCGCCGAGCGGCTGGCGGGGGAGGCAGGGCTGAGCCTGCCGGCGCCGGATCCGCAGGCCGCTGAACGCACCCAGCATCGCAAATCCCTGGTGGAATGGATGGAGACGGCACACGCCTTCTATCTGCGCGCCCTGAAAAGCCCGGCGGCGGCCCATGCGGTGGACTATCTCAAGCGGCGCGGGCTGACCGGCCAGGATTGTGTGAAATTCGGCATTGGCTACGCGCCGGACGGGCGCACGGCGCTGAAGGATGAGCTGGTCACGGCCGGCGCGCCGATTGGCGATCTGATCGAGTGCGGCCTGTTGATCGAACCGGATAGCGGTTCGCCCTATGACCGTTTCCGAGACCGTATCATGTTTCCGATCCATGACCCGCGCGGTCGCCTGGTCGGCTTTGGCGGACGGGCTTTGTCGAAAGAGGCGCGGGCGAAATATCTCAACTCGCCGGAGACTTCGATCTTCCACAAGGGCTCCATGCTCTACAATTTCCCCAATGCCCGCCGCGCGGCATCCGATCCCAAGGCCGGTGTGAAGGGATTGATCGTCGCCGAGGGTTATCTGGACGTAATTGCGCTGGACCGCGCCGGGATGAGCCAGGGCGTGGCACCGATGGGCACCGCGATCACAGAGGAACAGCTGAACCTGCTCTGGCGCGCCGGCGGTGAGCCAGTCATGTGTCTGGATGGCGATCGTGCAGGCCGGGCTGCGGCGCTGAAGGCGGCTGACCGGGCTCTGCCGTATCTGGAACCGGGGCGGACCCTGCGGTTTGCCTTCATGCCGGATGGCAAGGATCCCGACGATGTGCTTCGCGACGAGGGTGCGCGGGCCCTGACCGATCTGCTGGAGGAGACTCGCTCGCTCGTCGACCTGCTCTGGGAGCGCGAGGTGGATCACGAACCGCTGACGGATCCGGATCGCCGCGCCAGTTTTCGCAAGCGTATCCGCGCCCTGGTCAATCAGATCTCCAATGGAGATGTGAAAGAAGAATACCGCAATGAGTTTGACCGCCGCATGGAGGCCATGTTCGGTTCACCGGTTCGCAAGGGCGGGCGCGGCGAATGGCAGGGCGGACGTCGCAAGATCAATCAGGGCGCGTCGCTGTCGCTGAAGAAGCGCATGGCCGGCCAGATGGACAAGGCATCACTGCGTCAGGCCATTCCCAATCCAAATGGGCGTTCGCTGCTGCTGGCGCTCATGGAATACCCCGATCTGGTCGATGAAGTGATCGAAGAAATTGCGTTAATTTCCTTCGGCGCGCTTGACAATTTACGTGACGCCGTTCTAGACGCGTGCTCTCTCGGACCGGCTGTGTCTTCCAGCGAGCTTCAGGCAGAGCTTCTGTCGCGCGGATTTGCGCAAGATATACAACGCTTGGAAGGCAATCTGGGGCCCATGCGGGCGAGTATTGGTGGAGCAGACGCTTCAGTCTCGATGAGAGTCGGGGCTTGGAGGCGGCTGTGTTCTGTCTATATGAGACAATGTGGCAGCCAGGAGCAGCGAAACGAACTTCGCGCACTAGCAGAGAGAAAAATCACCGAGAATGATTCCGAAAGCGTTCGAAGCATCAGCGAAGCCTACCGCCGTGAGAACGCCAAGGATGAAACCGAATAACAATCAAATCGCGCATGATATCCCGTGCGACCAGGGACGATTTAGATGACAAAGCCGGCCGAAGCCAACGACGCATCGGAACCACAAGATGGTCCGCTCCTCGATCTGACGGACCAGACAGTCAAGAACTTCATCAAAGCTGCGAAAAAGCGCGGCTATGTCACGCATGAAGAGCTGAACAATGTTCTGCCTTCGGAGGAGTTTTCCTCCGAGCAGATCGAGGATGTTCTCGCTCAGTTGTCCGAAATGGGCATCAATGTGATCGACAAGGATGAAGACGCCGAAGAAGACAATGGCGACAATAATGCCGAGGGCAGTGACAGCAAGGCTGTCGCCACGACCAGTGGTGCCAAGGCCGTTGTCACCGGTCAGAATACCGGCTCGTCTGCGGACCGCACCGATGATCCTGTGCGCATGTATCTGCGCGAGATGGGTTCGGTCGAACTCCTGTCGCGTGAAGGCGAGATTGCTATCGCCAAGCGCATCGAGGCCGGTCGCAATGCGATGATCCGCGGCCTCTGCGAAAGCCCGCTGACCTTCGAAGCCATCATGGTCTGGCGCGATGAGCTGCAGGAAGGCCAGGTCCTGCTGCGCGATATCATCGACCTGGATGCCACCTATGGCGGCCAGAACGCTGTAGAGGAAAGTGAAGAGGGCGAGGGCGGTGAGACCGCTGAGGGTGAGACACCGGTCCCGGGTGCCGCGCCTGCTGCCAAGCCTGCCTCCGAGGGTGACGACGAGGACGAGGAAGAAAAGCCGGAGTCCGAAGACGGTGAGGGCGGTGAAGGTGAAGAGGGCGAAAGCTCTGACGATGACGACGATGATGATGACGGTGCAGCCCTGTCGCTTTCCGCGATGGAAGCGGAGCTGCGCGATGGCGTCATGGAAACCCTCGACAGCATCGCCACGGACTTCGCTGCTTTCCGGAAGCTGCAGGACAAACTCGTTGCCGCGCGTATCGAAGGCAAGGACCTGACCAAGCAGAGCCGCGAGAAGTATGAAGACACCCAGACCGCCATTGTCACCAATCTCAATACGATGCACCTCAACAATGCGCGTATCGAGGCCCTGGTTGAACAGCTCTATGCGATCAACAAGGAACGCATGTCGCTGGAAGGCAAGCTGCTGCGTATGGCAGACGCCCATGGCGTGCCGCGTGCCCAGTTCATGGACAGCTATTTCGGGAACGAGCTGAGCCCGGACTGGCCGCAATCCATGAAGGGCACCTCCAAGGCCTGGGATCGTTTCATCGATCGTGAGCTGACGGATGCCAATGTCATCCGTGATGACATCGCCGAACTGACCCAGCGTGCCGGTGTGCCGATCGAGGATCTGCGCCGCATCGTTCGCACGGTCCAGAAGGGCGAGCGCGAGGCCCGCGTGGCCAAGAAGGAAATGGTCGAGGCCAATCTGCGTCTCGTCATCTCCATCGCCAAGAAATACACCAATCGCGGCCTGCAATTCCTGGATCTCATCCAGGAGGGCAATATCGGCCTGATGAAGGCCGTCGACAAATTTGAATATCGCCGCGGTTACAAGTTCTCGACCTACGCCACCTGGTGGATCCGCCAGGCCATTACCCGCTCCATCGCGGACCAGGCGCGCACCATCCGGATTCCGGTGCACATGATCGAGACGATCAACAAGATCGTCCGCACCAGCCGTCAGATGCTGCACGAGATCGGTCGCGAGCCGACGCCGGAAGAACTGGCCGAAAAGCTCGCCATGCCGCTCGAGAAGGTTCGCAAGGTGATGAAGATCGCCAAGGAGCCGATCTCGCTGGAAACGCCGATCGGAGACGAGGAAGACAGCCATCTCGGTGATTTCATCGAGGACAAAAACGCTGTCCTGCCGATCGATGCGGCCATCCAGTCCAACCTGCGCGAGACCACGACCCGCGTGCTGGCGTCCTTGACCCCGCGTGAGGAACGTGTCCTGCGCATGCGTTTCGGCATCGGCATGAATACCGACCACACGCTGGAAGAAGTTGGTCAGCAATTCTCGGTGACGCGCGAACGTATCCGCCAGATCGAAGCCAAGGCCCTGCGCAAGCTCAAACACCCGAGCCGCTCGCGCAAGCTGCGGAGCTTCCTGGATAATTGATCGCCAGGCGTACCGCGCCGGTTATCGTCCCGGACGAGAGATCCTGGATCTGGAACAGAAGAAAGCCGGACCCGATTGGGTCCGGCTTTTAGTTGCTCCGAGTTCCCGCGAAATTGACAATCGTTGCCAAAGATCAGACATTCTTCGCCAAGGAGCTCCGCCATGGCGACGATGAATATATCTCTTCCGCAAGCGCTCAAGGACTGGGTTGAGGCCCAGGCCGATGCCGGCCTCTACGCCAATGCGTCCGATTATGTCCGCGACTTGATCCGCCGCGATGTCGAAAAACGCGAAAAGACCGAGGCGCTGCGTGTGATGGTCCAGGAGGCCGAGCAGAGCGGATTTCGGTCGATGAGCATCGAGGAAATCCAGGCGGAGCTGCGCGCACGCCGGGAGCGGTGAAGGTCGAGATCGCCGAAGCGGCGCTTGATGATCTCGAAGTACTCTACCTTGATGGCGCGATGAAGTTCGGTGCGGCACGGGCCGAACGTTACCAGGTCGAACTCGTAGACAGTTTCCGGAAACTGATCGATTATCCGCGTTCAAAGCCGGAGCAGCCGGCCATTGGCCGAGGCGTCAGGCTGTTTCGATTTCGCGCGCATGTAATCCTGTATCGCATCGCTGGTACCCGCATCGAAGTCCTGCGCATTCGCCATGCCCATGAAGACTGGAAGGACACGTAACCATGCTTACTCTGCTCGCCGCCCTGCTGGTCCAGGACGCTCCGGTCGTCCAGCCATTCGAGGTTCAGGGTTTTCGTGCCTCGCAGACCATCATCATCGAGGCTCCGCGTGCCGAGGTCTGGGAGGCTGCGACCGGTGATGTGTCACCCTGGTGGGATCACACCTTCAAGGCTGACCGGGTGGAGCTGGTGATTGAACCGGAGTTTGGCGGGCGGTTCTACGAGCGCTTTCGTGAGGGCGAGGCCAGCGGGGCCCTGCATGCGGACATCATCTATGTCGACGCGCCGTCCGAGCTTCGCATGCACGGCCCGCTCGGCCTGCAGGGGCGGTCTTATGACCTGGTGATCGGCTGGACGCTGGAAGAAGCTGATGCCGACACCATGAATTTTACCGTCGACCTGTCCATGCATGGCGAGATCGATGCCGAGCTGGCGGGCGTGGTTCACGGTGTGTGGACGCATTTCATCGCCGGTCGCCTGAAACCCTATGTTGAAGCCGGCTGCCACCTCTCACCAGAAGAGCCCTGCACGGCCTTTTCCGACTAGGGTTTCAGTTCCCTTTCCAGGAACTCCACAAAGGCCCGCACCTTGGGCGTGACATGGGCTCGGTGCGGATAGACGGCCCAGAGCGGGATCGGTTCCCGCTCGAAGTCTTCCAGGACAACCTCAAGCTTGCCGGAGCGGATCTCTTCACAGCAGAAGAAATCCGGAAGTCGGGCCGCCGCCTTGCCTGCACGGACAAAGTCCATCGACAGGGCGCCGCTATTGCTCCGGACCAGCAGCGGGACCGTGACATCAATCATCTCGCCCTCGCCGTCCGGAAAGCTCCAGCGATTGGGGAAGCGGACATTGGAATACCCCGTGCAGGGAATATCCGTCAGTTCGCGCGGGTGGGTCGGGCGACCGTATCTGTCCCAGAGCGCTGGAGCGCCGACGACAACGCCGCGAAACGCGCCCAGCTTGCGCGCGATCAACGAGCTGTCCGGCATCTCGCCAATGCGCAGGGCGAGATCAAAGCCTTCGCCGATGACATCGGAGCGCCGGTCATTGAGATCGACGTCCAGCTGCACTTCAGGTGCCTGTTCGATGAATTTCGGCAGGATCGGATTGAGGAAGTTGAGCGCATAGCTCATGGGAGCGGCGATTTTCAGCGTGCCGTGCGGCTGATCGTGTGCGCCTGCTGCGGCAGCTTCGGCCTGAGTGGCCAGGTCGACAATCTGTTCGGCCGTCTCGAAATAGGCGCGTCCCTCCTCGGTGAGGGTGATGGAACGTGTCGTGCGCTGCAACAGGCGCATGCCCAGGCGTTCTTCCAGCCGGGTAACTTCCTTGGAGACATGCGAGGCAGATCGGCCCAGCGTTTCTGCGGCGGCTGAAAACCCGCCCCGTCGCACGACTTCCACGAAGACCGGGATGCCATCGAGCAATTTGTCTTTCTGGTCCATGCACCTCTCCCTTGTTCGACCGGATAGGACGAAGCGGGTTCAGGCTCAAGTCCTTGCGGAAATCGCGGCTCAGATCTTTTCAGCGATCTTGATCACAGTGCGGCAGCCGGTCTTGATGAAGGCGGAGAGCAATGGATAGCCTGCCGCTTCGCGCGCACCTTCCTCAACGGCAAGATCATGATGCGCGATCTCTTCCTCGCGGAATTTGGTGAACAGGTCCGCCAGCTCGTCCTCGCCCATCGCCCGCAGCTCGGTGATCTGGCTGGCATAATGCTGTTCGATCACGCTCTCGACTGCCTCTGTACAGGCGTGGGCCGCACGTTCGCCCATCAAGGCCGTCGCTGCGCCCAGTGCCTGGCCAGCGACATTCCAGATCGGCGCCAGCGCGGTCGGCCGGGCCCTGTGTTCGAAAATCAGATCGTCAAATGCGTCGAGATGGGCCTGTTCGTCCGCTTCCATGTCTTCGAGCTGATTGGCGATACGCGCCTTGTGCGGCAACTTGTCGAAAATCGCGCGCTGACCGCGATAGATGGCAACCGCGCCATACTCGCCTGCATGATCCACGCGAATCATTTCCTGGACCCGGTCCGGATTGCGCCGTTTGCCGGGCAGCGGAATGGCGCGTGGCTCGCTCATGCCCGGGCGTCTTTCAGACCGTGATAGCCGACATAGATGGAAACCGCGGCCATCGCCAGCGAGATGAGGGCGTTATAGCCGGCCATGGAAATCCCGAGCAGCGTCCAGCTGGCTTCGTCGCACATCGGAACGATGGACTGGCCATTAAGCGCATTCATGATGGAGCTGACGTCGACAGTGCCGATGGCGCCGGTCGTGCAGGAGGCCGGGCCCGCCCACCAGTCATACTCGATGCCGGCATGCCAGCCGGCGAACCCTGCGGAATAGAGCAGGACAGCCGCGACTGCGAAAATCACATACGGTGCGAAACGGGCCAGGCCCGGGCGCATGATCAGGCCGACGCCGCTCGCCAGACCGAGGCCGATCACGGCCATGTGGATGTAGCGCTGATCGTAACACAGGGCGCAGGGCAGGTATTTGCCGATATACTCGAACCCCCACGCGCCCAGCAGCATGGCCAGGGAGAAGCCGGCCATGATGAGCGGCCAGCGCGTGAGCGGGAATTGGGACAGAACAGGGGTCATGAAGGACATTCTCGCGAACCTTTACTCTACTCGCACCGCGACAAGAGCGCGCACCGTCAGGTTTCGGCCTGACCGAGCAGGCCGCGGATGAAGTCCTTGAGTACGTCGATAGCAGCGTCGCCGAAAAATAAAAAAAGCGTCATCAAAAGTGCGATCCAGGCGAGGCCGAGCAACAGACCACCCAGTACGAGCAGGCCGTCTCGCGTAAGCAACCCCAATGCCGCAATGGCCAGGGCGATGCCCGGCGTGGTGTTTGTCAAGGGCAGGGGAACCAGAATGGAGGCGCAAAACAGGATGAAGACAACACCGACCAGCCGTTCTGCTGTGGGCCCGGACAGCCAGGTCAGCCGCGGTCGGGCCAGTGCTTCAAGCCAGCCAAACCATTTGCGTCCGCCTCGGGCCATGCCGTCCAGGCCGGACTTGTCGAGCTGACGCGCCTTGAACTTCGAGGGCAGCCAGGGCTCTTCGCGCCCCAGAGCCATCTGTGCCGACAGCGCCATCATGGGCAGAGCCATCACCTGCGGCACGCCATAGAGGAAAGGAATGGAGATCGGCAGGGCCATTGCGAACAGGATGATCCCGAACGCCCGTTCCCCCAGCGCATCGACAAATTCGCCCAGCGTCATGCCCTCGGGTGGCGCGCCAGCCGCAATGTCTTCCAGTGCGCTGATAAGGCCAAGTTTTTCCGCTGTCTCGGTCAATGATCAGTCCTCAATAAAACGCACCGACCCTAGCTGCGCGAGATGACCCCGTCGAGCGCATAGGGCCGTTGACTTTTGCATGCCTAATCGGCAGCTTGCGCCTCCGCTCGTGAAGCGAGCCCCTGTGGCGGAATTGGTAGACGCGACGGATTCAAAATCCGTTTCCGCAAGGAGTGTCAGTTCGAGTCTGACCAGGGGCACCATCTTTTATCTCACGGCAATTCGCTACGCTCACGCCTCCGATGGGACGGCGTATGGGCGCCGGCGCGCAGTCGCGCTTGCGAAGCTTGCAGCTTCGATCAACGCTTTTCCTTTCATCAACTCAACCGTCATCACCCGGCTTGTCCGGGTGACCTCAGCTCGCCTATCGACGGAACAAAACCGTCACCCTGACGAAGGTCAGGGCCCAGTTCGTTAAGCCAGGTGTTTTACGGAATGGCGCTTTCTGGAGCCGTTCCCAGCCTCATGAACTGGATCCCTGCCTTCGCAGGGATGACGGGGATTGGTCAGCGGATAGCTTTATCCTTTCCCTTCATGGGAAAGGTCCCTCCGCAGCTTCAGCGAAGGAGGGGGATAGGGTGCGGTCTGCAGGGCCAAGTCAAAGTACGCTTTCGTCGCGTGCCCACTCCACCCTTGCTGCATACTCCACCGCCTTCAGCCTTGCTGCCCACTCCACAGCCGGGGCGAGCAGTGCTAGCGTCTTGCCCGTTGCGAGTCTGTCGGGGAGATGATCTTGCTTTCAATCACCAATGCGGTGCTGTTCGCGCGAGCGAGCCTGGCCATCATCTTCCTGTGGATGGGCGCGATGAGTTTCACCGCCCAGGGTGATCTGGTGATGATGAACTGGATTTCCGGCCACGCCTTCCTGTCTGGACTGTTGCCTCAGGCCGCGTCCGCAGCCAAGGCCATCGGGGTCTATCAGGTCGTCATGGCCTGTCTGATCGGGGCACCGCTGCCGAGCGGCAGTTTCCGACGGATCGGCTTTATCATGCTGGGCGGATACAGCGTGCTGGCGATGACCGTTTTCCTGACCAACCCGGTCTGGATAGAAGAGGCCGGCGGTTTCCCCGCGATCGGGTCGGGACAAGGCATTCTGAAATATCTGGGCGTATTGGGCCTGGCGATGTGGGCGGGCAGTTTCGACCGGTCACGCATGTTCTCCAGCCGCCACAGCGATCTGCGCCGCTGGAGCCGGCCGGTGATGATGTCGGGACTGGTGATCGTGCTGTTGTGGATCGGGGCGATGAAATTCACCGCCGTCGAGGCACGGGGTATCGAACCGTTGATCCAGACCAGCCTCCTGTTTTCCTGGATGCTGAACGTCATGGAGATCCAGATTGTTTCCTACATCATCGGCGTGATCGAGATCTTGACGGTGCTTTTGCTGCTGACGGCGAGCTTTAATCGTGGGCTGTATGCGATCGGTCTGATGATGGCGTCAGCAACATTTATTATGACGCTGTCCTTCCTCGTCAGCTTTCCGGGAAGCTGGTCGGCTGATCTCGGCGGTTTCCCCTTTCTCAGCGGGTCGGGTATGTTTCTAATCAAGGACTTGGCCCTGCTCGCCATTTGCGTCGCGCTCGGGGCCGAATTTCGCGAATATCGCTTCGGCCGGCGTGCTTGACGCAAATTCCTTCGGAAACCTTTTGAAATGCGCATCACACTTGCGGTCTGTATGGGCGCGTTTGCTTGACGCAAAGCAGGGTCAACGTATCGTTTTTTCCCAAGCAGAACGGACAAATCCGTCTAGCGGGGAGTTGATAATGGGCATGTTCTCGGCGATCAGTCGCGAAGTGAAGTATGTTTCGGGGATGTTGCGTGTCCTCAATCAGATCAAGAAAGTCGGGCCTGGCTCTGGCGTTCGCGTGCCGGATCACATCGAAAAGACGGTCGACAAATTCTCCGACCGCCCGATGGCGATTACCGATGACGGCGAGATCAGCTATGCCGCGTTTGATGCCTACGCAAACCGTGTCGCCAACTGGGCGTTGGCCCAGGGCCTGAAGAAAGGCGAGACCGTCGCGCTCTTCATGCCCAATCGTTGGGAATATATTGCGATCTGGTTTGGCCTGTCCAAGATCGGTGTGGTCACCTCCCTGCTCAACAACCAGCTGTCCGGCCAGTCGCTGGCCCATTGCCTGAATATTGGTGAGACCCGACATGCGATCGTCGCGAACGAGCTGGTAGACGCCTATCGGTCAGCTTGCGATGCGGCCGATATCGCGGCTAAGCCGTGGGTTGTCGACGGCGCCTATGACTGGTCCGGAGACTTCAATGCCGCGGTTGCTGAACAGTCCGGCGCGCGCATTTCTGTGGACCTGCGCCAGGATGTGAAACCGTCAGACCCGGTGCTGAAAATGTTCACCTCGGGAACGACAGGCCTGCCCAAGGCCGCGCTGATGACACACATCCGCGCGCTGTATTACCTCAACATCTTCGCCATCGCGTCCCAGTCCAAACCCACGGACCGGATGATGATGGTTCTGCCACTCTACCATGCCACTGGCGGGTTGTGCGGTGTAGGCTGTGCGCTGTCCTTCGGCGGTTCCGTGATTGTGCGCCCCAAATTCTCTGCCTCGAATTTCTGGCCCGATGTTCAGCGCCACAAGGCAACCCTGTTTATGTATGTGGGCGAGCTCTGCCGTTTTCTCGTCAATTCCGAACCCGTCACTGAAGAACAGGGCCACACCCTGCGTTGCGCCATCGGCAACGGCATGCGCCGGGATGTCTGGGAACAGTTCCAAGACCGCTTCAACCTGCCGGATATTATCGAGTTTTATGGTTCGACCGAGGGCAATGTGGGCCTGGTCAATGCCATGAACCAGCCGGGCGCGATTGGTCGCGTACCGAACTATCTCAAACACCGCTTCAACATCGATCTCGTCAAGTTTGACATGGATGCGGAAATGCCGGTGCGTGACGCGTCGGGCGCGTGTGTCCGGTGCGGACCGGACGAGGTCGGCGAGGCTATTGGCCGTATCGACCCGACTGATGCGCGTTTCCGTTTTGACGGATACGGGTCAAAGGAAGACACCGAGAAAAAGATCCTGCGCGATGTCTATGAAGAGGGCGATGCCTGGTTCCGAACCGGGGATCTGATGACCCGCGATGCGCTGGGGTATTATTATTTTGTGGACCGTGTTGGCGATACTTTCCGTTGGAAGTCTGAAAATGTGGCGACCGGTGAAGTGGCTGAAGCGCTGAGCTTTGACGGTATCGAGCAGGCCAATGTCTATGGTGTCGAGGTCGAGGGGCATTCCGGCCGTGCCGGCATGGCCGCCCTGGTCGCCAAGGCGGGCCAGATCGACCTGGACGCCCTGCGTGAGCACATCCATGACGCCTTGCCGACCTTCGCGCGCCCGCTCTTCCTGCGCCTGCAGGAACAGGGTGATACGACGGGTACGTTCAAACTGCGAAAGGTGGACCTGGTCAAGGACGGGTTCGATCCGGAGAAGATCACCGATCCGCTCTATTTCGATCATCCCACGATCGGGAAATATGTGCGACTTACACAAGAGCTGTACGAGCAGATCGTGGGCGGTAAACTGCGCGTATGAGCGTACTGAAACCGACCCCTGCCGAGATCATCCATTTCTGGTTCGACGAGGCTGGCCCCAAAAAGTGGTATGCGGCCTCGCCTGCCTTTGATGCGCGCATGCGCCGTCGGTTCGCGCGTGTCGTGGAGATGCATGCCAGGCAGATGCGTGCCGGCGATCACCCCTGGCTGGGCAATCCTGACAGCGCCTTCGCGCTGGTGCTCTTGTTTGATCAGTTCCCGCGCAATATCTGGCGCGGTTCGGGGCGCGCCTTCTCCTATGATGTCATGGCGCGCAACGTTTCGCTGGACATGATTGATCGCGGTTTTGACTGGGCGATCGACGAGAGCCGTCGCGATTTTGTCTATATGCCCTTCATGCATGGCGAGCATATCGAGTTCCAGAACCTTTGTGTCGACCTCGCACGCGAGCGCCTCGACGGCGAGGGCACACTGACCCACGCCATCAAACACCGCGCGGTGATCGAGCGTTTCGGGCGTTTCCCCTATCGCAATGAGGCGCTGGGGCGGAACAGCACGGCAGAAGAGATCGAGTATCTGGAAACAGGCGGGTATGCGCCCGGGCGCAAAAAGTCCTGATCGCAATATCCTGTCTGCTATTTAACTCGGACTCGCCACGCGTTTCGCCCATCCTGTGACCAAACAGGGGGCTGTCATGAAACATCTGATTTTTGGACTTTGCCTGTCGGCAAGCAGTCTGGCGATGAGCGCCGAGGCCCAGGATCTCGGCGCGATTGAACAGGCGATCTCGGCCGTGCTGGCCGAGTATGGGGCGTCGGACCATCCCACGACATACGTCGGCGCCAGCGTTGCGCTGCGCCTTTCGGATGAGCGCATAATTACCGTCACTGCTGGTCATGCGGATCGCGAGGCGGGTCTCGAGATGCGCACGGACCACCGGCTGCTGGGCGGTTCCATGGGCAAGACCTTTGTCGCCGCCGCCCTGATGGCGCTGGTCGAGGAGGGGCGTGTCGCCCTGGACGATCGCGCTGCGCAATATCTGGGTGGCCAGGACTGGTTCGATCCGCTTCCCAACGCTGCCGAAGTGACCCTGGGGCAATTGCTCAATCACTCGTCCGGGATTCCGATTGATTATTTCGAGACCGATCCGATTCGCGAGGCCTTGCGCCTGTCGGCGGAGGAGAATCTCGATTTTGGAGACCAGGGCCTGACACATCAGGATCTGCTGCGTCCGCTGGCCGGTCTCGAGCCGCTCTTCGCGCCCGGTGAGGGCTTTCACTATTCCGACGCGAACTACACCATCATCGCCTTCGTGGTGGAGCATATCAGTAACCAGTCGCTGGAAGCCTTTGTGGACGAGCGTTTCATCCAGCCGCTTGGCTTGACCGAGACCGAGCGCCAGCGCCGGGAAATGCCGCGCCTGACGGCCGCCTACATGCATGAGCGTTATCAGCAGGTCTTCCCGGGGGTGCCGACCAAGGCGGGTGCGTATGAGCGCCTGACTTATGACCCGTCCTTTGAATGGGGCGGCGGTGGCTGGGTCTTCACGGCCAGTGACCTGGCGCGCTGGGGAGATGCCTGGTTCTCCGGAGAGGCCCTGTCAGACGAGTATCTGGATCTGATGCGTGCTTCGCTCAATCACGGCCCCCGAGAACAGCATGGCTGGTCCTATGGTATCGGCCTGCAATGGCAGGAAACCGAGGGCGGTGAGGAGCGCTGGTATCATGGCGGTTATGATCCGGGCTTCATCGGCAAGGTGGAATATCGCCCCGCTGATGATGTGACCCTGGCGGTCATGTTCAACACGGTCGACATTCGTTACGAGCGCATAGGCGATGCGATCTGGGAAGCGGTATTGCCGCTGCTGGAGAGCGACTAGGCCGAAACGACTCGGCAAATCTCTCCGGTGGCAGAATTCTCCATCGGACGAGATCTGTGTCAGGACTGAATAGGCATTTTAAAACATAGGTTTGCGAGTTTCAGAGTTCTGGCCCCGGGCTTGCTCCCCTACAGGCAAACCTTCGCCCTTCGGAGCCCGACATGACCCCGCACATAGCCATCACCGCCCAGGACATGCATCAGATCGCCTGGACTCTCGTCGACCTGCACGGTGCCCAGGCCATCGGATATGCCGATGATGCTGTGATGGAGCTGGACGAGAAGGGCAGCCCGGAAAGTGCCGATGCCTGGCGTGCCCTGCGTTCGGTGATGGAAGACGCGCTGGCCGGCCGGCTCGGCCGCGAAGAGACGATCACGGTTCACTAGTTCCGCCTGAGACCGTTTGACGGCTTGTCAGGCGTGGCAAGCGTGATACGGGTTTGGCATGGAAACGACACACTGGCCTGAAGCCCTCACCAAATTCGGTATTGAAGATCCGCTTGAGCCGGCCAAGGCTGCGCCGCGATTGCGCAGGTCCCTGCGCCAGGCCGCACCTTTCCTGGACACCACCGCCCCACCGGTCCAGTCCGTTGAGGATTTCACAATCCCCGGACCGGCTGGAGAAATCCCGGCCCGCCTCTATGTTCCACAAGGCTCGAAAAGCCCGGCGCCACTGTGTTTCTTTACACATGGCGGGGGGTATGTGATTGGCGATCTGGAAACTCATGACCGCCTTTGCACCCGCATGGCAGCAAAGAGTGGCGCGCGGGTTCTTGCCATCGATTACCGCCTCGCTCCTGAACACATGTTCCCGGCCGGGGTGGAGGATGCGCTGGCGGCGTTTGACTGGCTGCTGAGCGCTGAAGGTCAGGCACGCACCGGCTCGGACCCCGAGCGTATCGCCGTCGCCGGCGACAGTGCCGGTGGCGGTCTGGCCGCCATGCTGGGCCAGCAGCGTCGCAACAAGATCCGTTTCCAGCTGCTGATCTACCCGCTGATGCAGCTGATCGAGCGGCGCAAGCCGAAACTGAAAGCCCTGGAGGGTCATATCCTCTCCGTCTACACGCTCGAACAGATCGTCAGAGCGTATCTGCCAGAGGAGAGTGATGCGAAGGATGTGCGTGTATCGCCGCTGCTGGAAAACGATCTGAGCGGCCTGCCGCCGACCTGTATCGCCGCGGCAGAGCTGGATCCGCTCTATGATGAGGGGACTGCCTATCGCGATCGCCTGGCCGCTGTCGGCATTCCAGTAGACTACGTGCTCGGAAAGGCCATGCCGCACGGCTATTTCAACATGACCGCCGTGCTTCCCGGAGCCAAGGATCTGGTCAACCGCGTCTCGGCGGCCCTGGGTGATGGATTGCGCGTCTAGGCATTGCCTCCGGCCACCGAAACACCTAGCTCAGGGGCATGAGCGAAGCTGTCGAATACAAAGCCGATCCGCAGTTTGTGACCCTGGGTCCGGATTTCTCCGACCCGGTCGCGCCTGCCGTCTTCCCGCAAGCAAACGAGCGATACTGGAATGCGACCTGGGCTGCCGAGCTGGGTCTGGAAGGGCTCACCCCGGAAGACCGTGTCAGACATTTTCAGCGCTTCGAAGCCCTGCCGGACAACCAGCCGGAAGCGCTGGCCATGCGTTATCATGGACATCAGTTCCGCACCTATAACCCGGACTTGGGAGACGGGCGCGGTTTCCTGTTCGCCCAGCTGCGCGATCGCGAGAACCGGTTGCTGGATTTCGCCACCAAGGGCTCCGGGCAGACGCCGTGGTCACGCAATGGCGACGGACGATTGACGCTGAAGGGCGCGGTGCGGGAAATCCTCGCGGCGAACATGCTGGAAGCACTGGGTGTCTATACCTCCAAGCCTTTTGCTGTGTTCGAGACCGGCGAAGCACTGGAACGCAATGACGAACCGTCTCCGACCCGGTCCGCCGTCCTCACCCGGCTGGGCCATTCGCACATGCGTTTCGGCACCTTCCAGCGCCATGCATTCGAGAATTCGCCAGCCCGTATCGGCCAGCTGATCGAGCACTGCCTGGAACTCTACTATCCTGATATCGATCAGGGAGACGATCCATCCTCGGCACTGCTCAAGGCGGTGATTGAGTCCAACGCCAAGGTGGTGGCCGGTTGGATGGCCGCAGGCTTCGTGCATGGCGTGTTGAATACGGACAATCTCAACGTTACGGGCGAGAGTTTCGATTATGGCCCCTGGCGTTTCCTGCCGTATTACGAGCCGGGCTTCACAGCCGCCTATTTCGACCAGACAGGGCTTTATGCCTACGGCCGCCAGCCGGAGGCGGTGTTCTGGGCGTTGCAGCAATTTGCGGGCGCGCTGGCCCTTGCCGGTGATCAGAAACAATTGCTGGCCGATCTCAATACTTTCCCGGCAGTCTATCGGGTCGCCTTGCTGGACGCCTTCATGGCGCGTTTCGGGGTGAGCAGTGCCGGGCGTGATCAGGATGAGAAACTGGTCCGGGCCTATCTTGAATTCATGCAGGACAGTCTGATGCCCTGGGAGCAGGTGATTTTTGATCATTTCTGCGGTGAAGCCAGTTTCGCCAGAGCGCATGCGCGCGGCTATCACGGAGACACCTACAAGGCGTTCCGGGATCAGTTGTTTGACCGCGAGCCGGTTTTGCCGGCGCGGCTCAAACACAGGATTTTCAAGCAGGACAAGCCCGTTAGCATGGTCATAGAGGAGGTCGAGCGGGTCTGGGATGCGATCGCCGACACGGATGACTGGGCGCCTTTGAACCGTTTGCTGGATGATGTCAGCGCTATTGGCGAAGGTTACGGCCTGGGGGCTGGCCGCATGGGGTTCATCCAACCGGCTTGACGCTGATCACGGGCACTGGAAGTGTGGATGCATGAGCGAATTATCCTTTGTCCGCTGTGACTTGCTGGAAGGTGATGCGATTTCGCACGGCTTCACGACCCGCCAGGGCGGGCTCAGCGACGGTCCTTACGCCAGCCTCAATATAACGCGCTCGCGCGGAGATAGTCCCGAACACTTGGCGGGAAATCGCGAACGCGTCCGTGCGGCGCTTGACATGGATTATCTTGCTTTTGCCAGCCAGGTGCATGGCCGCGCGGTCGCTGTTGTCGAGGAGGCGCCTCTTGGCGAACAACCGGTCGGTGAGGCCGATGCCCTGGTGACAGATCGGCCGGGTATTGGCTTGGTCTGCCAGACTGCAGACTGTACGCCCATCCTGCTGTGGGATGAGGAGAACAGAGCCATTGCCGCCATTCACTCCGGCTGGCGTGGCACGGTTCAGAATATTGTCGAGGCGACGGTTTCGCGCATGGTCGACGTTTATGGGACCCGCCCGTCCTTGCTCCGCGCCGCGATCGGGCCGTCCATCTCGCCAGCCAATTATCGTGTTGGCCCGGAAGTCGTGGCTGAATTCGAGGGCTTTCCGGATGATCAGGACATCCTGTCGGTCCGTGATGGAGAAGGCGGCGCTCAGCTGGATGTGGCTGCGGCCTGTGTCTTCCAGTTGGGTGAAACGGGCATCCCGGCCGGCCAGATCTGGCGCTCGGATCTGTGTACCTATGCCGAGGACACGCGCCTCTTCTCTGCGCGCCGCTCCCATCATCAGGGGCAAAGCGGCGTGTTTGGCGGCCAGGGCGGAGTGATCGGGCTGCGTCGCTAGGCGCACGCCCTCATCCGGATTTCATCGGGATGAGGGCAGCAATCCTATCGGTCAATCAGATCCAGAATGGCCTCCAGACCCGGATCCTCGCCACGGCGAAGGGCCTCAGCGGTGATGGGAGCCGCCATATCCGGGGCGATCCACGGGCGGGCGTCGTCAGAGAACCATCCGAACTGGAAATAGCGGTTCGAGATCGACACGGTCAGCCCACTGTAGGGAAGTTGGGAAGTCGCGCTTTCGCCGTAGAAATTCGGGCGTGATCCGGTTACTTCGCCCACAAACAGCGCCTGGGTATGGGCTTCGAACTGGGAGGCCATGTTCTGGGCCGCCGAAAATGTGTTGGGGCTGGTCAGGATAAACAGCGAGCCTTCTTCATCAAAGCGCGGTCGCCGTACGATCTCGCGGATCAGCGTCCAGTTCAGCACACCATTGCCGCCGGAATTGTGGCGCAGGTCCAGGATGATGTGGCCGGCGTGTGTGTCGTCCAGCATCTCACCCAGTTGAGCGACCCCGGTGTTGAAGGCATCGCGGCCCTGATCGCCGATTGCATTGAGCTGGACGTAAACGGCGTCATGCTCCGCCAGGTGCTGCATCCAGAAACTTTCGGCCAGATTGGAGAGCCAGAGCGGTGTCTCGACACTCTCACCCATGACCGGCCAGTCTGCCGGTGCCCAGCGCCCGAATATGGCCGGGTTGAAGGGAGCGCTGATGATCTCCCGGGTGAGTTCGCGACCATCGGCATGGCGAACCGTGATTTGGGTCTCACCGCGCGCGGGCTGGCCCGTCATCAATTGCGTAACCTCCGTAAACCGCGCGAACATCGGACCGGAATAAGCTGCCGTCATGTCATTGTCGGTGATGGCGAACGCGTCGATGGCGCTGTCGAACCGCTCAATCGGCATGCCATTGACCGCCGTGATGTGGCCGCCCACCAGCTCAGCATATTCCGGATCGGCGCTGAGAATGACCCAGGCGCCATCGAATTCGCGTGGAATGACGGGCAGGAGCCGGAAGGCATTGGGTCCGCCAAAGGGCGGGTAGACCAGGGTGTGACCGTCGCCAATTTCCGCGAACAGCGACATCAGTGCAAAGATCAACTCGTCATCGCTGGACGTGGCAATGCTGGACCGGATGGTTTCAATTCCCCGCAGCCAATCACGTTCGCTGGTCTGGGTGAAAGGATTGATATGTCGGCGGCGCACAAGGTCGACGGCGAAGTCCAGATCCGCGGACCAGCCGTCCTCACGTGACAGACCGTCGGGCAGTTGGCCGGAGATCTCCTGCAAACGCGGATGGTCGAGGATGTCGGCGAACCGCTCATCCGATGCCAGAGCGCTCCAGTCGGAATACTCCCATCGGCCGGACGCGGTTTCCAGATCCGCAATGGCAGCGTCGATCTGGCCGGTGGCAGCCCGGCAAGCCGCGCGTTCATACAGCGCCAGGCGCATGCCTTCACGTCGGCCGTTGACGCCCAGCTCCAGTGAACGATCAAGCGAGCGCAGGGCGCGATGACAATCACCCGTGCGCGCTTCCGCGCGACCGCGACCATACCAGAGCTCTCCATCCCAGGGGTTCTGCGTTGTCAGGTCGACATAGGCGGGCAGGGCGCGCTCCAGATCACCCTCCCAGAGCCACTCCGAGGCCTGGATTTTCTGTTCGGGGGTCTGGGCGACCGCCTGTGCCATGGGCAGCAAGGGAAGGGCGGCAGTCAGAAACAAGGTGCTCAGGCGCATCATGTGGTTCTCCAATTTTCGATCAGCGTTGAGCCCCCAACGCGTGATGTCAGACTGGAGAAGCGATCGCGGTCTGTCGTTCCAATGCGGGCATGAGACTTTGTGCAGATGTCTCAGCGGCCTGCTGAGACGTGGCAAGCCTGTGCGGAAGGGTATGATTTACAGAGACTTGCGGTATTGCGAGGGAGTGATGCCTTCAGCAGCCCGAAACGCGCGGTAAAAGCTCGCCTTGCTTGAAAAGCCGGCATCAAAGGCGAGTTGCAGGATGGAGTATTCCTGCTGGTCATCGGCTTTCACCGCCCGCTTGAAGTGATCCAGGCGCAGCGCATTGAGGAATTCCGTACAACCGCCGGGATAAGCCTGGTTCAGGAGAGCCTCGATATCGTCCCGTGGCATTCAAAGCGGTTTGACGAGTGAATCCACATCGGCGTCGGGCTGCAGATAGGACCCGGCGGCGCGGACAGTGGTCAAAACCTCCGCCAGCCGTGCGGAGAGGTCAGCGGATTTTTTGATCGCGCGGGTTGGGGTGCGCTGTTCAAGCAGGTCCGGTCGGATAAAGGCAAGATATCCCAGGCCATAGATCATCCCGCTGAGAATAATGCCCGAGACCAGATCGCTGTCGGGAATCCAGGGAATGTTGGCGGCAAACAGCCAGAACGACACGACTTCCAGCGACAGCACAGAGCCGAAGACAATGAGTCCGATGCGCAGCAGTCCCACGGTCTTGCGACGTTCCCCCGAGCGTGGTCTCGCCTGGACTAGGCGAAACAGGGTCACACCCAGATAGGCGTAGAAATAAACCGTCTTCACATTGCCCCAGGTCAGGCTGATCGCACGGTAGTTCTCGTTATTCATGCTCCAGTGCTGCCCCCAAAGCGTGACCTGCAGATAGACCCAGAGGAGAACGGCAAACCCGAACGGCACAAAATGCCAGAGATGACCCCGTTCAAGCTCGAAGGCGTGTTCGCTGACACGGCGCATCAGAAGATAGATCAGCGGACCGATCAGCATGATCGCGAATACGCCCACACCCAGCGTCCAGGGCCAGCCCAGCAAGTCGAGGAATTCCTCGGTCAGGATCAGGGTGAAGACACCGAGAATGCCGGCCAGCAAACGCTGCGCCAGCTGATCCCGCCCATTCAGCGACAAGATGGCGATGATCAGCGCGATGCCGTGCAGGACGGCAGCACCAAACATCAATGTCAGGGCAGAGGCGGACATGCGGATCCCGTTGGAAGCTGCGGACACGGTATACGGCGATTTCTGCCACGCCGTCGAGCTGGCGACCCCGAGTGGATTCGAACCACTGACCTACAGATTAGGAATCTGTTGCTCTATCCTGCTGAGCTACGGGGCCGTCACGACATTTCTGGTCGAGTTGGCAGGCA
>CBFHQE010000047.1:0-20303 GCA_965657935.1 Maricaulis sp.
GAGGGTATGGGTGTCGAGCACTGCATCAAGCGGGGTCTCGCCTACGCCAAGGTCGCAGACCTTCTGTGGTGGGAAACCTCCAAGCCGAACCTGGACGAAGCCAAACGCTTTGCTGAAGCGATCCAGAAGGAATTCCCGGGCAAGATGATGGCGTATAACTGCTCGCCGTCCTTCAACTGGGAAGCCAATCTCGACAAGGCAACCATCGAGACTTACCAGCGCGAACTCGGCGCGATGGGCTATAAATTCCAGTTTGTGACCCTGGCCGGTTTCCACAGTCTCAACCACGGCATGTTCGAACTTGCGCGGGGTTACAAGGACCGTGGCATGGGCGCCTATTCCGAACTTCAGCAGGCTGAATTTGCGTCCGAGATCGATGGTTACACCGCGACGCGTCACCAGCGCGAAGTCGGTACCGGTTATTTCGACAAGGTCTCCATGGCGATTTCCGGTGGCAAGTCCTCCACGACGGCCATGAGCGCGTCGACGGAAACCGCACAATTCGCAGCTGAATAACCAAAAACGGGCCGAAGGTCCGGCCGGGAGGCTCTCGCTCTTCCTTAGCCTCCCGGCACCCGGCCCGACACAAGGAGAATTCGACATGACCCATATCTCACCGACTGGCGTGGAAATTCTCGGACATCTCGAGCCGGGCTATCGCGAAATCCTTTCCCACGAGGCGCTCAGCTTCCTTGCTGGTCTGCATCGCCGATTTGAGAAGCGCCGCCAGTCCTTGCTGCGCTACCGCAAGGAACGCCAGGCAGAGCTGGACCAGGGCGCCATGCTTCTGTTTCCGCATGAGACAGCGGATATCCGCGCCAGCGAGTGGAAGGTGCGTCCGGCGCCGGCTGATTTGCAGGATCGCCGCGTGGAGATTACGGGGCCTGTTGACCGCAAGATGGTCGTCAACGCCCTCAATTCAGGCGCCAAGTGTTTCATGGCCGATTTTGAGGATGCAACGGCTCCGTTGTGGACCAATCTGCTTGAGGGACAGATTAATCTGCGCGATGCGAACAAGCGCGAGATTGATTTCACGGATGAGAGATCGGGAAAACAATACAGCATCAATGACGACGCGGCTGTGTTGATCGTGCGTCCGCGCGGTTGGCACCTCGATGAGCGTCATGTGCTGGTCAATGGTCAGGCCCTTTCCGGATCTCTCTTCGATTTTGGTCTCTACCTCTTCCACAACCACGAAGCGCTCAAGGCGCGTGAAACCGGGCCGTATTTCTACCTGCCCAAGCTGGAAAGCCGTTATGAGGCACGGCTGTGGAGCCTGGTCTTCCAGCACGCCGAGGATGAGCTCGGCCTGGAGCGCGGCACGATCCGGGCGACCGTGCTGATCGAGACCATCCCGGCGACGTTCGAGCTGGATGAGATCCTTTACGAGCTGAAGGAGAATATCGTCGGTTTGAATTGTGGTCGCTGGGACTATATTTTCAGTTATATCAAACGCCTGCGCAACAACCCCGAGTGCATCCTCCCCGATCGTGGAGCTGTGACCATGTCGGTGCCGTTCATGCAGGCCTATTCCAAGCGCGTGATCGAGGTCTGTCACCGTCGTGGCGCGCATGCGATGGGCGGCATGTCCGCCTTCATTCCCGTCAAGAACGATGATGAAGCGAATGAAGCGGCAAGAGACAAGGTGCGCCAGGACAAGCAGCGAGAAGTCACCAACGGTCATGACGGGACATGGGTTGCCCATCCGGACCTCGTGCCGGTGGCGAAAGAGGTCTTTGACGCGCGTATGAAGGGGCCGAACCAGCTGGGGTTTGAGGATGAGTTCGCTTTGCCCGTGACGACGAAGTCCCTGCTGGAAGCGCCGGAGGGGCAGATCACCGACGCTGGCGTGGAAGAGAATATCGACGTGGCGATCCGCTATATCGCAGCCTGGCTGGGTGGCCGTGGCGCTGTGCCAATCCGCAATCTGATGGAGGATGCGGCCACAGCGGAAATTGCCCGAGCGCAGTTATGGCAATGGCGCAAATATGCCTGCACCACCAGTGAGGGGCGTACGATTACCGGAGGGCTTCTGGAAGCCGAGATCCTGCGAATCCGTGAAGCCATCAAGGCGGAAGTCACGGGAGCAGACGAGGTGTGCCTTCGTATCGATCAGGCCGCGGAGATTCTTGGCTCACTGGTGCTGGACGAGGAATTCGCCGAATTTCTCACCCTGCCGGCCTATGATCTGCTGACGGCGGATCTGAAAAAACCGATGCAGCTGACCGAGTTCGAAGACTAATCCCGGATTTATCCCGGGGAGGAGAGGGAGCAGCGTTCTGCGAGCCAGGACGCTGCTTCTTTTTCGTTGGTGAATGTCTTCAGCCGGGACCCGAGCAGGAATCCCTTGGTTTCGAACAACATGGCCTGGTCGCGATGGTTTTCCGGATGAAAGACCAGAGCCGTCGGTGCGGTCGTACCCAGGCGTTCGAACCAGGTGTCGATGACAGCCATGAATTCACCCGGTGACAGTGCGAAATGGCACGCACACAGGTCGATCAGAAAACAATCACCCTGACCCAGGTGATCAACAAGGGCGTCGATCCGCGCGACCAGGAGCGCTCGGTTGAGCTCACCGGACAGAGTTTCGCGAACGACATTTACGGGCTTGGGGGAGCCGGAAAAATCGGACATTTACACTACTGCTAAACCACTAAAACACGCAGCCGTTTAGCAAGTCCCGTTCGATTCGAATAAAATTATTCAGTGCAATCGCAGAAAATGGTTGGCAAGCGAACCGGCTTGCAGCCTGAAGTAGTTTGTCTGCGAGCTTATCCGGTGACTGCGGGCGTATAGCCGCGAAATCCACACGCGTCTGCAAGCTTCCAGCCGGTCGCGGTCTGGGTGAAGACGCAGGTGATATAGTCTGCTCGTTCAACGCCATAAGGAAATGCCGGAGCGATCTCGAGAGGCGTGCCTTCCGCCGGCCGCAGACCCTGATAGGCGTCTTGCGGATAGACCAGAACCTGGCGTTCTGCGTCATTGGCCGCGTTGCGTGGGTCATCGATCACACAGAGCGGTGGGCGTGAGAGCACTTCGACAACACTGCCCCGCGTCAGGCCCTGAGACCCCCAGATGTGACTGGTAAGATGCGGGTCACCCGCCGAGAAGGAGTTGGCGACCGAGCCTGGTGCCAATTGTTGCGCCAACAGTCCGGGATTGTGACTGATAACAGCCATGAAAGCCTGCATCTCGTGAGGCGCTGGTGCGCGACACGGCGGAGACGTGGCCGTCGTCGCACAGGCAGACACGGCAAGAGCACAGGAAGCGGCGGCAAGAACACGAATACGCAAGAGATAACTCCATCCCGTCTGGACAGCTAAATCTATAGCCGGTTCTTGCAGGCGTTTCGAGGGCTATGTGTGGTCGATCAGCGGTTGCGGCGGTTTTCGATCAGATCCTCCACAACACCCGGGTCGGCAAGGGTCGAGGTGTCGCCGAGATTGGAGAAGTCATTCTCGGCGATCTTGCGCAGGATCCGACGCATGATCTTTCCGGAGCGCGTTTTGGGCAGGCCGGGCGCGAACTGGATCAAATCGGGTGTGGCGACGGGGCCAATTTCCTGACGTACCCATTTTTTCAGCTCAGCCACATCTTCCTCGGCTGGGTCGCGGCCCTGGTTGAGGGTCACAAAACAATAAATGCCCTGACCCTTGATATCATGCGGATAACCGACAACGGCAGCTTCGGCGACATCCTGGTGGGCAACGAGTGCACTCTCGATCTCTGCCGTGCCCAGGCGATGTCCGGATACATTGAGCACATCGTCTACGCGGCCGGTGATCCACCAATAGCCATCCTCATCGCGGCGGGCGCCATCGCCCGCGAAATAATAGCCAGGATAGGTGGAGAAATAGGTGTCGATGAAACGTTGGTGATCGCCATATACGGTGCGCATCTGGCCGGGCCAGGACCGGGTCAGAACCAGGCTGCCCTGGATCGCGCCTTCATCCTCGATCCGCTTGCCGTCGCCGTCCATCAGGGCCGGAACCACGCCGAGCATCGGCTTGGTGGCCGAACCCGGTTTCAGATCCATGGCACCGGCCAGCGGCGTGATCATGACGCCGCCCGTCTCGGTCTGCCACCATGTATCCACGATGGGGCAGCGGCCGTCACCAACGACGCGGTGATACCAGGTCCATGCCTCCGGGTTGATCGGTTCGCCCACGGAGCCCAGAAGCCGCAGCGATGCGCGTGAGTGTTGCTTTACCGGTTCGTCGCCTTCGCGCATCAGCGCACGAATGGCCGTCGGCGCGGTGTAGAATATGTTGACCTTGTGTTTGTCCACCACCTGCCAGAACCGGTCTGGTCCCGGATAGTTTGGCACGCCCTCGAACATCAGCGTGATGGCACCGTTGGCCAGGGGGCCGTAGACGATATAGCTGTGTCCGGTGACCCAGCCGACATCCGCTGTACACCAATAGACCTCGCCCGGCTTGTAATCAAAAACGAGTTCATGCGTGAGCGAGGCCCAGACCATGTAGCCACCGGTCGTGTGCATGACGCCCTTGGGTTTGCCGGTTGAACCAGAGGTGTAGAGAATGAACAACGGATCTTCCGCGCTCATTTCTTCCGGTGGGCAGTCCGCACCCTGTTCCGCGACCAAGCCTTCATAGGCAATATCACGTCCCTCGACCCAGCCGGTCTTCGCACCGGTACGCTTGACGACAACGACTTTCTTGACACCGCCGGCGATCTCGATCGCCCTGTCGACATTGGCTTTCAGAGGGATAGGTTTGGCGCCGCGAATGCCTTCATCCGCAGTGATCACGTATTCGCTTTCGCAATCCGTGAGGCGGCCGGCTAGGGCGTCGGGAGAAAAACCGCCGAAGACGACCGAGTGAACCGCGCCGATACGGGCACAGGCCAGCATGGCATAGGCGGCCTCCGGGATCATCGGCATGTAGAGTGTGACGCGGTCGCCTTTCTTTACGCCGAGCGATTTGAGGCCATTGGCGAAGCGGCAGACGTGCCCATAAAGTTCACCATAAGTGATGGTGCTGTCATCATCGGGGTCATCGCCTTCCCAGATTATGGCTGTTTCGTCTTTCTTTGCGGGAAGGTGGCGATCGATACAGTTTGCCGAGGCATTCAACGTGCCGTCGGCGAACCAGCGAATATGCAGATCTTCCTTGTCCCAGGAAACGTCATCAATCTGGGTGAAAGGCTTGATCCAGTCGATCCGCCCGGCGGTCTCTCGCCAGAATGCCTCGGGCTCTTCCAGCGAGCGCCGATATGCGTTTGCATAGGCGTCGGCATTCATGTGTGCCTGCTCGGCAAAACCCGCAGGAATTGGGAATACCTCGTTGGGGTCGTGGTGGGTCATGATGTTCGCTGGGCTCGCTGGAAATACGGCGGTAGGGCAGGGCTGGACCACCCCTTGGGGTGGCCCGGACTCAGATCCTAGCCGTTATCCGGTCTGGATTAAATGGGAGCAATCTCGAAAAGTCCCGTTCAGTGCGCAGGCATGCCTTCCGCGCCAAGCGTGGTCTTTTCATCAAGCGTTCGCATGGCGGCATACTGGGACAGGAAGACCTCGCCGGTAAGCTCTTCAAAGAAACCTGCTTCACCCAGCTTGTCGCTCACCGGGCCTTTCACCTCGGAGAGGTGCAAGGTGACCTTTGCATCATTCAGCCTGCTGTTGATTGTGCGAAGACTGCCCAGCGCACTGGCATCAACAAAATTGACGGCCGGGAAAACCAGCACCACATCCGTGATGTCGGGATGGGTAACCGTGACATCGGCAATCAGGTCCTCCAGAAAACGCGCATTGGCAAAGTAGAGCGCGCTGTCGACACGCAGGGCATAGACGTGCGGTGAGAGGATGACGTCATGCCGATGAGGATTGCGGAAATGGTGCGTGCCCGGGACCTGGCCGACACGGGCCCAGTGTGGCCGCATTGTGCGCTGCAGGACCAGGCCAACAGAGATCACAACACCCAGTGTCAGGCCGATTTCTACGCCCAGGAACAGCACACCAAACAATGTCAGGAAGGCCGCGGATCCATCAGCCTGGGAATATTTCCAGGCGTCCCAGGCGCCTTTGAAGTCCGCCAGTTTCCAGATCGCGACCAGAATGGTTGCAGCCAGTGTCGCCTTGGGTAGATGGTGGAAGAGCGGGGTGAAGAAAACGGCCACGATCATGATGATGACAGCGGTCATGACGCCGGCCATTGGCGTTTGCGCGCCAGCCTGTTCATTGACGACCGAGCGCGCGAAGCCACCGGTGACCGGATAGCCGCCGGTCATTGATGCAGCGATATTGGCCGCGCCCAGGCCGAACAATTCACGGTCCGGATTGACGCTCTCGCGCCTGCGAGCGGCCAGCGACTGGCCAACCGAGACACTCTCGACAAAGCCGATCAGCGAGATCAGGGCCGCCGGCCCGATGAGCGCACGCCAGGTCTGCAGATCGACCAGGGGCAGCGCGAAGGGGGGCATGCCGGTCGGAAGTTCGCCAACAATGGACAGGCCGGTCCGTTCGCTCAGGGCGAAGCTGGCCGCGGTCAGGGTTGCTGCAATGACCAGAATGGCCGGAGCGGCCCGCATGATCGCGTCGGCCAGCGTCTCACCCAATCCCATGCGCATGAATATGCGTTTGAACATGGTGCGCGCCAGAATGAGGAAGAGCAGGCTTCCAACGCCCATGCCAACGGCGACCATGTTGACCGTCGAAGCGCTTTCAAACATCGAGACCGCAAACTCCGGCAGGGTGGCTCCGTGGGCCTCCACGCCCAGCAGGTGTCTCAGCTGACTGGCAATAATCAGCATCGTCGAGGCGGTGATGAAGGCCCCGATAACCGGTTTGGAGAGAAAGTTGGCGACACCGCCAAGCTTGAGAACGCCAAAGAGGATGAGGAAGGCAGCGGACAAGAGGGCGAGGGCACCCGCCGCCGCCATTTGCTCGGCCGGGTCGGTCAGGCCCAGATTGCCGATCGCAGCGGCCGTCATCAAGGAGACCACAGCAACCGGCCCAACGGCCAGCACGCGGCTGGAACCGAAGAGCGCATAGGCAATCAGCGGCGTTGTCGACGCATAAAGCCCCGCCTGGGGGGGGAGTCCGGCCAGCAGCGCATAGGCCAGGCTTTGCGGGATCAACAGGATGGCCGTGATGACACTGGCGAGCGCATCATCGATGAAAGTCTTGTTGTCATAACCCTTGAGCCAACGAAGGCCCGGGAAAATCCTCTCCAGCGCTCCCATCGGCTAGACCGCGTTCAGCGGAATTTTGAGATAACGTGTGCCGTTATCCTCGGCTTCGGGAAGATGACCTGCACGCATGTTGACCTGGACGGACGGCAGGATCAGCGTTGGCATGGACAGTTTGGCATCGCGTTCCGTGCGCATCTTGATGAAGGCCTGTTCGTCTGTGCCTTGCTTGACGTGGATGTTGCGGGCCTTCTCTTCGGCGACGGTGGTTTCCCACGCATAGAAATCTCGACCGGGGGCCTTGTAGTCGTGGCACATGAAAAGACGAGTCTCGTCCGGCATGGCGAATATTTTCTGGATGGATTGCCAGAGCGTATGAGCGTCGCCGCCCGGGAAGTCGCAGCGTGCCGTACCGAAATCCGGCATGAAAAGCGTGTCGCCGACAAAGGCTGCGTCGCCAATATGATAGACCATGCAGGCTGGCGTGTGTCCGGGCGTCCAGATGGCTTCGGCTTCAATAGAGCCGATCTTGAAACGCTCACCATCCGTGAACAGCTTGCCGAATTGTGAGCCGTCACGCTGGAAACCGGCTTCCGCATTGAACAGGTCGCCGAACACGCCCTGGACGTTTTTGACATGTTCGCCAATGCCGATGGTGCCTCCGAGGCGCTCGTGCAGATAAGGGGCAGCCGAGAGGTGATCGGCATGCACATGCGTTTCCAGGATCCATTCGACATTCAGCCCGGTGTCGTCGACGTGTTGAATAAGCGCGTCCGCAGATTTTGTCCGGGTGCGACCGGATGCCGGGTCGTAATCCAGTACTGAGTCGATGATCGCCGCAGCCCGGGTCGCCGGATCCGAAACGACATAGCTGATTGTATAGGTGTCAGGATCGAAGAAGGCTTTGATTTCCGGTTTTGCTGACATGATCAAACTCCTCGCAGGCATTCTGAATCGTTGTTTGCAATATATCGCACTTGCATAAATATGCAAATATGTACATATTGTCGCACGAACTTGCCCCATGGGTATCGAAGAATCAGCGAATTAGGGAGAGACCTGATGGAAAAGATTGTGAATTGGAGTGTTGGCGCGGTCGAGAAGGCCTTGGCAGCTGGCGAAATCATCCTGGTGGACGTGCGGGAGCCACAGGAGTTTCACGCGGAGCGTATTCCGGGCGCCTTCCTGTGCCCGTTATCGGATTTCGATCCACATAAATTACCGCATTCAGGCCAGAAAAAGATCGTTCTGCACTGCAAGTCCGGTGGGAGGTCGGGCCAGGCTCTGCGCATGTGCGAGGAGGCAGGCGTCGAGGTGGCCGGGCATATGGAAGGCGGCATTCTAAAGTGGATCAGTGAGGGCAAGCCGACCCGTTCAGACCTGGAGACAAAAAAAGGTATGAGTGTCCCACAGGCCGTCATGGCGCTTGGATCGCTGATGGTTCTCGTCTCGATGGGCTTGTCGATGGCCTTTGGCCCGGTATGGCTGCTGCTGGGCGCCGCGGTCAGTTTCATGCTGTTGCAGGCCGCGTTTACCGGCTTTTGCCCTGCGGCTCGCTTTTTCCTCGCGCTCGGCTTCCGTCCAGCCTAGCCCTTGGCGGGTTCGCAATAGGCCGTGTAGAGGGCGTCCATCACTGACCGGATGCCCTCACTGGCCAGCGCGTAGTAGATTGTCTGGCCGTCGCGCCGGGTTGTCACCAGGCCCTTGTTCCGAAGGATTGCGAGTTGCTGGGACATGGCCTGAGCGCGCATGCCCAGGCTGTCCGCCAGTTCACCCACAGAGCGTTCCTTCTCCATCATCGCACATAGCGCGAGGAGGCGGGACGGGTGAGCCAGGGTCTTCATCAGATCCGCCACCTCATCGGCGATCGGCTTCATTTCGGCATATTCCATATCAACCCGCAAAAATCTGTAGCTTCAGAATATTGAATATATAGCACTTCCCTGAACAAAAGGAATGGATGTTGCCTTGTGTTAGTCAGCTGTAACGCGCTATTGTGTTAGTGCGCTAATACATTATATCGAACCTAACTGATCAACATCGAGGCGGACATGACCGATCTCAAACCCCTGAGCCAGGCGCTGATGAGCGTGAAATCGGACACTGAGATGGAGCGTTTTCTGACGGATCTTCTCACCCCGGGTGAAATGAAAACCCTGACGGAGCGCTGGCGTGTCGCCGGCCTGCTGGACGAGGGCGGGAATTCCTATCGAGAGATCAGTGAAATGACCGGTGCGAGCACAACGACAGTGACCCGTGTCTCGCGTTTCTTGAGCCAGGAAAATCATCAGGGATACCGGCTGGTGCTGGATCGCTTGAAAGGATCGAAATCGTGACCCGTTTGCGTATAGCCGTACAGTCCAAGGGCCGCCTTGCCGAAGGTGGAATGGACCTGTTGAAGAATTGCGGACTTCGTTTTGCCTATGGTCGCGACAAGCTGCATCAGAGCGCGGAGAACATGCCGGTCGATCTGATGCTGGTGCGTGATGACGACATTCCCAATTTTGTCGCATCGGGTGCGTGCGATTACGGCATTGTTGGCGAAAACGTCTTTCGCGAGGAACAACTCGGTTCCAGCCGGGGCAGGGAGCTCGAAATAGCGCTGCGCCTTGGCTTTTCCAAGTGCACGCTGAAACTCGCTTCGCCCAGGGACGGCACGATCCGGAACCTGGCCGATCTGGACGGCAAGGCGGTTGCAACCTCGTATCCGGCGATCACTGCGGACTACCTGGAACGCAATGGCGTCAAGGCCGAAATCGTTGAAATGCACGGCTCGGTCGAAGTAGCGCCGCGCCTGAATATCGCGGACGCGATCTGTGACCTTGTTTCCTCGGGTGCAACGCTGGAAGCCAATGGTTTGACGGCCTTCGAGACCGTGCTGGTGAGTGAGGCGGTTCTGGTGCGGCGCAAGGAAAGCCGCTCAGAAGACACTGAAAAGATCGCCAATATTCTCATGCGGCGCGCCCAGGGCGTGATCGCGTCAGCGCAGACAAAATACATCATGCTCAACGCGCCAACCGACCGGCTTGACGCGATCAAGGCGCTGTTGCCGGGGTCGGAAGCCCCCACCGTCGCGCAGATCGCCGGCCGTGATGATGTTGTTGCACTGCACGCGGTCTGCCGCGAGCGCGTTTTCTGGGAAACGCTTGAAGCGCTGGAAGCTGAGGGCGCCCGCGCTATCCTCGTTTTGCCCATTGAAAAAATGCTGGCCTAGGGGCGCGCGATGAAAACTCTCAACTGGGCAGACCTGGATGAAGCAGAACGGATCGCCGCTCTGGCGCGTCCGGAACAAACTGGCGCCGCTGCAGGTGCCGCGCGCGATATCGTCGATGCCATCAGGGCACAGGGCGAACCGGCTCTGCGTGCCTATGCCGCGCGCCTGGACGGTTATGAACCCGCGCAGTTTCGCGTTCCTGCGGAGGCATTTGCAGCCGCCCTGGACGCCATGGACAGTGCTGATCAGGACGCGATCAAGGCTGCAGCGGATGCCGTGCGGCGTTTCCATGTCAAACAGGGCTATACGGCTTATGAGGTCGAGACCTGGACGGGTGTGAAAGCGTCGCGCCGGGCAACGCCGGTTGATGTTGCCGCGCTCTACGTGCCGGCGGGCAGCGCGCCCCTGGTCTCCAGTCTGATCATGTTGGCAGTGCCGGCCCAGCTCGCCGGGGTGCCGCGCATCGCCGTTGTCGCGCCGCCCAATGGCGGTGACGGCGTTAACTCAGCGCTCCTCGCGGCCGCGAAATTGATCGGTATCGATGAAGTTTACGCCGTGGGTGGTGCTCAAGCGATTGCTGCGTTGTCGTTCGGTGTCGCAGACATACCCAGGGCCGACAAGATTTTCGGCCCCGGCAATGCGTATGTGGCGGCGGCCAAAGCCTATGTGACCGCTTTGCCGGGAGGCCCCGCAGTGGACCTGCCTGCCGGACCCAGCGAAGTCATGGTGGCTGCAGATGCCACAGCGGACGCGGCCCTCGTTGCCAGTGATCTCCTCAGCCAGGCCGAACACGACGCCAATGCCCAGGTTGTCCTGCTCGCTGATGCCGTGGCAGTCGCCGACGGCGTTATCGCCGAGGTTGAAGCGCAGCTGCAGGACTTGCCGCGCGCGGACATCGCGAAAGCTGCGCTGGAAAACTCGCTCTGCCTGGTTTGTGCCGACGCGGACGCGATGGCGGATGCAGCTAACCTTTATGCTGCAGAACACCTGATCATCCAGACGGCCAGACCGGAATTCCTGGTCGAGAAGGTCCGCCACGCAGGCTCTATATTTGTTGGCCCCTGGGCGCCGGAGGCTGCGGGAGATTACGCCGCCGGTCCCAACCACACGCTTCCCACCGGCGGTGCGGCGCGGGCCTATGGCGGCGTGACTGTCGAGGCTTTCCAGAAGACCACAACGATCCTGCGCGCCAGCGAAGCGGGTGCCCGCAACCTGGCGCCAACGGTTGAGCGACTTGCGGCGCTGGAGGGGCTGGATGCTCACCGGATGGCCATGGCGAGGCGTCGTGAACAGGCCCGCTCAGCCGAGAACGTCGCAGGGCGTGGTCCACGCGCAGCAGCCCGTCGCCGCAAGACGGCCGAGACGGATATCGCGCTATCGATCAATCTCGATCGCGACGGCCCCAACCGGATCGATACAGGTGTTGGCTATTTCGATCATATGCTTGATCAGATCGCGCGGCATGCCGGCATATCGCTCTCAATCGACGTTGAGGGTGATCTGGAGATTGATGCGCACCACACGATCGAGGATGTGTGCCTGACCTTTGGTGAAGCCCTCGCCGAGGCGCTGGGTGACAAGCGAGGCATTGCCCGCTTCGGTTTTGAGCTGCCCATGGACGAGACACGGGCCGGCGTCTGGATCGATTTGTCCGGCCGTCCCTATTCCAAGTTCGAGGGGGTGATCCCGGGCGACCGTGTCGGCGAATTCCCGGTCGAGATGACCGCGCACGCCTTCCGCTCGATCGCCGAAAGCCTCAAGGCTGCTGTCCATGTCAAGGTCGAAGGCGATAATGCCCACCACATGATCGAGGGCTGTTTCAAGGCCTTCGGACGAGCATTGCGGCAGGCCGTTCGTATCGAGGGTGACCGTGTGCCATCGACCAAGGAGCACCTGGCATGACTGTCGGGCTGATCGATACCGGCTGCGCCAATCTGGCCTCGGTGCGTTTCGCGCTGGAGCGGGCCGGGATTGATTATCGTGTTGCTGTCACGCCGGGGCAGGCCGGCGCCTGTGGTCGCCTGATCCTGCCAGGGGTTGGCGCGGCGGCACCGGCCATGAAACAGCTGGAAGAGAGCGGCTGGGCGACGGCGCTGCGCCGTGATGAACGCCCCTTGCTGGGCATCTGTCTGGGCATGCAGCTCCTGTTTGAATACTCAGCGGAAAGCGATGTTGCCTGTCTGGGCTTGATCCCCGGCCATGTAGAACGCCTGCCTGCCGGAGATGGTCTGGTCTGGCCGCACATGGGCTGGAATTCGCTGGATATCGTGGAACCGGACAATGTCCTGCTCAATGGTATCGAGAATGCGTCCTACATGTATTTTGTGCATGGATTTTACGTGCCGACCTCGACGTTCACCCTCGCGCGGGCAGAATACGGGGCGGATATCACCGCCATCGTCAAGTCGCGCCATGTCTATGGCTGTCAGTTTCACCCGGAACGTTCCGGCGATGCTGGCGCGCGCATTCTCAGGAATTTTGCGGAGCTGGTCCGATGATTCTCTACCCTGCCATCGATCTTCTCGAAGACCGTGTTGTTCGATTAATGCATGGCAAGTTCGACGCCGTCACCGAGTATGCGACCGATGCGGTCGAAGTGGCAAAACGCTTGAAGGCGGAAGGCGCGCAATGGATCCATGTCGTGGATCTGGCTGGCGCCCGGGATGGCGCCCGTCGCCAGACGTCTGTGATCCGTGATATCTGCGCGACCGGGCTCAAGGTGCAATCGGGTGGCGGCGTTCGCGAGAGCGCGGACATCGAAGCCTTCTTTGAAGCCGGGGTTTCGCGCGTTGTTATCGGATCTCTGGCTATCTCTGCGCCGGAACAGGTCTTGCCCTGGCTGGACCGTTTTGGACCGGACCGCCTGACGCTGGCTTTTGACGTGCAATGTGTTGGCGGTGCCTATCGTCCGGCCATCAAGGGCTGGACGGACGTCCTGACCGTGACCCTGGATGATGTCATCAAGGCCTATCGCGATGCGGACCTGCAACACGCGCTGGTCACGGACATCAGTCGTGATGGTGATCTGTCCGGGCCAAATATCGAGCTTTATCGATACCTGGCGCGCACCTATCCCGATGTGAACTGGCAGGCCTCGGGCGGGGTGTCTTCACTTGCCGACCTGGAAGCTGCGCGGGATGCCGGTGCTGCAGGGGCCATTACCGGTCGGGCGATTTACGAAGGTCGTTTCAGCGTCGAGGAGGCTCTCTCGTGCTTGCGCGTCGCATAATACCCTGTCTGGACGTGAAGGATGGCCAGGTCGTCAAGGGCGTCAGATTCCGCAATCATGAAGTTGTCGGCGATATTGTCGAGCTGGCCCGGCGTTATGCGCAGGAGGGCGCGGACGAGCTGGTTTTCTACGATATTGCAGCCTCGACACGCGGCGAGACAGTGGAACCCGCCTGGGTCAGCGCTGTCGCGCGTGTGATCGATATTCCCTTCTGTGTGGCTGGCGGTATCAAGTCGGTTGACGATGCCCGGGCGCGCCTGTTCGCGGGCGCGGACAAGATATCGATCAATACACCCGCTTTGCAGAACCCGAACCTTGTCGACAAGCTGGCGGCGGAATTCGGCTCTCAATGCGTGGTGGTGGGGATCGACAGCCGCGTGATCGATGGCGCTTGGCGTGTGCACCAGTTCACGGGCGACCCTGACAAGACCAGGCAGGCAAACCGAGAGACGCTCGACTGGGTCGTCGAAGTGGTTGATCGCGGGGCAGGTGAGATTGTTCTCAACTGCATGGACCAGGACGGTGTGCGTGACGGTTACGATATCGAACAGCTCAAGACAGCGCGTGCGCTGTGTTCCACGCCTTTGATTGCTTCAGGTGGAGCGGGCAGAAAAGAACACTTCAAATCTGTCTTTAATCAGGCCAATGTGGATGGTGCGCTGGCTGCCAGCGTCTTTCACAAGGGGCTGATCAATATAGGAAATCTGAAGTCCTATTTGATTGATGAAGGATTGGGCATTCGGCCATGATCAAAGCTGAAAACCTCAACTGGGAAAAGGTCGATGGCCTGATCCCGGCGATTATCCAGGATGTGGCCACGCGCCAGGTCCTCATGTTGGGCTATATGAATGCCGAGGCGGTCAAGCTGACGCAGGATACCGGCAAGGTTCATTTCTACAGTCGCACCAAACAGCGCATCTGGAAGAAGGGCGAGACCTCCGGCAATACGTTCAAACTTGTCCAGATGGCGCCTGATTGTGATGGCGATACGCTGTTGGTCGAGGTAAAGCCCAAAGGGCCAGCCTGTCACACCGGAACGGTGACCTGTTTTGGTGATGACCCGGCGCCGGGCCTGGGTTTCCTTGCGCATCTGCGCGCGATTATCAAGAAACGCCGCAAGGAAAAGCCCAAGGACAGTTATGTCGGGGATTTGCTGGCCAAGGCGCCCAAGAAGCCGGCCCAGAAAGTCGGCGAAGAGGGCGTGGAAGTTGCCATGGCAGCCGTTTCGGAGGGCAAGTCGGAGCTGTCCGGTGAAGCAGCCGATCTGGTTTTCCACTTGATGGTGCTTCTGGAATCCCGCGATCTCAGCCTGGACGATGTCGTGGCGGTGCTGCGCAAGCGCCACGCCGTCCGTGCCCAGACCAAATAAGCTAGCCGCAGTACAAGATCTCGGTTTCGCCCTCCGGAGCGGCTGACTCGCTCAACTCCGGCAGCATATCCACACATGCGACCTGATAGTCCGTCCTGGCCTCGGCAGCGGTCAGGGCATAACCGTCCTGATTACCCGGGACAAAGAGCAGGGCGCCTGCAACGGCGGTGTATATAATCAGTGTGCGCATAATGGGGACGCTCCTAGACGAGTCGACGTTAGCTGGGGAGGCCGCTAACCGGAACTCATCTTTAATTCGCGGTAATGTCAGTGCGAGCGTCGCCTTGATATTGCCCTAACAGGGGTTGAATAGGCGAGGGAGAATTTGATCGGGAAAGGAGGGGTGATCTAGGTCACGGGCAAATTTCTCTGGGGCTGATTGAGTGGCGATATGGTTCGCCGAAACACCCTTATCGCCAAACATCTGCGAAAGCACATGACCTCGCATGAGGTGCGTCTCTGGATTGCTCTCAAACGGTTGAAAGCACGGGGTTTCAAGTTCAGAAGGCAAGTGCCGCTTGGCCCTTATGTGGTGGACTTTGCGTGTTTTGCCCCAAGGCTGGTGATCGAGGTTGATGGCGGACAACACACGCTGCCGGACCACGAGCGCCGTGATCGAGATCGGGATGATTGGATGCGTGCACAAGGTTTCAAGGTGCACAGGATTTGGAACTACCAGATCGACCAGGAGTTCTACGCTGTCATGGACGCAATCGACTCCCTCCTTTCCCTTGACGGGAAAGGTGCCCACGAAGTGGGCGGATAGGGTGCGGCCCGACAGGGCCGATCGAAGAGCCTCTCATTGCGCCTCCGGCGCGCACCCACTCCGTCTCCGCCTTCGCCAAGGCGTCGGCGGATCCACCTCGCCCATCAAGGGCGAGGATGTCAGTATCCCCGCTGCGATTTTCTTCCTCCTTTCCCTCGACGGGAAAGGTCTCTCCGTGGCCTTGACGAAGGCGGGGGATAGGGTACGGCCCGACGGGTAGGCGAAATAGCTCAGCCCGGCGTGAAGCGTTCCGTCAACGCATGACGGCTGCCCGGGTGCGTCAGTCGGGCAAAGGTGACGACTTGCTGCTCGAGAAAGGTTCGGCGTTCCAGGACCAGGCAGGCTTCGCCGGCAACGGTGTCGAGGCTCTGAGCGATGGCAGGGCTGGCATTGCGGGCGGAGATCGTGTGTTCGGCCTGGGTCCAGGGCGCTTGTTGCAACAACCAGGCGCCGGGCGGGGACTGGCTGAAATCGGCTGTCTCGGCGTCAGGCAAGACCGCGAGATTGATCCATCGCTCTTCCAATTCAACTGGAATGCCATCAGCCCGGTGCAGACAGACCAGCCGACGCAAGGGGCCGGCTTGGGACAGGTCAAAACGCTGGCGCAATTCCTCGCCTGCCTCGACCACAGCGCTGTCGATCAGCTCAAACGCATACGCCTGGCCTCGTCCCGGAATGAGTTTGGACATGTCGACAATTTCCAGCATCGCAGCCGGGGCGGGCGGTGACGCCACGAACGTACCGGCACGGCGCTTTCGTATCAGCAGGCCGGTGTCCGTGAGTTCACGCAGCGCGCGGTGCACGGTCATGCGGGCGGTGTTGAAATGTGCGGCAAGATCTTCTTCGCCGGGGATGCGGTCGCCCGTCTGCCAGCCGCCGGAGCGGATTTTCTCGGTCAGGGTGCGCTTGATCTGTTCATAGACCGGACCTGCACCATCAAGGCCGAGTTGGGTTTGCCAGTCCTGCTGGGTCACGCATCAATCCTTTGCATCAGCTGGCTCAGGCGTTTGTGGTAACGCCGGGTGATAATGTCCCTGGCCGGGCAGCGCCCCGCTTCGACAACACATTCACCACCGACATAGACCGTCTCGACCTGTCGTCCATCGCCACAGAACAGCCAGCTGTCCAACAGCGTGTCGGTTGACCGTCCGGCAAACACCGCGGCATCGGTATCGAGCACAACAAAATCGGCGCGTGCACCGGTCTGGATGCGCCCGGTCGGCTGGTCGAGGGCCTGGGCACCCCCGGTGGCGCAGGAGGCGTAGAGTGAGCGACCGACAGGTTGATCCGGCTCGGCCAGAATATTGCGCTGGCGCAGAGTGAGCCTGTGCCCATATTCCAGCAGGCGCAGTTCCTCGGCCAAATCGATACGGATATGGCTGTCTGAACCAAAGCCCCACCGACCATTGTATTCGCGGTAGTCCGGTGCCGGGAAGAGGCCGTCACCCAGATTGGCTTCGGTCTGGGGGCATAGCCCGGCAACTGCGCCGGAGTGCGCCAGACGGCGGGTTTCGGCGGCGTCCATGTGCGTGGCTGCGGCGTCCATGTGCGTGGCGTGGACGAGACACCAGCGGGGGTCGAGCTCGATGGTATCCGCCAGAAGCTGCACGGGACGTTTTGCGTGCGCCGCCTCACAGTCGGCAACTTCTTTCATTTGTTCAGCGATGTGGATGTGGATCGGGTCGTTGGGGCGTAATGTGGCCAGCCAGCGCAGATCTTCCAGATTGGCTGCGCGCAGGCTGTGCGGCGCGACGCCCAGGCGGCCGTGGCGAAGGCGGCTGGTGTGCGTCAGGCAGGCCTCACTCAAATGGGCATATCGATCCGGGTCATTAAAGAACCGGCGCTGGCCGTCATGGGTGGGCTGGTCTCCGAACCCTGCCCAGCGGTAAAACACCGGCAACAGGGTCAGGGCGATACCTGTCGTTTCAGCAGCTGCACAAATCCGTCCAGCCATCTCCGCCAGGTCGGAAAAGGGCGAGCCGTCCCTGTCATGATGCAGATAATGAAACTCGCCAACACTGGTAAAACCGCTCTCCAGCATTTCGCAATAGACCAGGGCCGCAATTGCCTCGACATCGTCCGGGCCGAGATGGTCGTTGAAGGCGTACATGACCTCGCGCCAGGTCCAGAAACTGTCATCAGACCGGCCGCGCCGCTCTGCCAGTCCGGCCATTCCGCGCTGGAAGGCATGGCTGTGAAGATTGGCCATGCCGGGCAGGGCGTTGCTGTGAAGGGTGTCGCCGGGCTCGGCTGAGGTCTCCGCCTCGCAGCGCTCGATCATTCCTGTTTGGTTCGTTGTCACACGGACATTGCGGGCCCAGCCATCGGGGAGAAGGGCGTGCTCGAAGAAGAATCCAGTCATGTTTCAGTTCTGCCTATGGACAAGAATCTCGGCTCTTGTTTAATTGTATATACAAATAAAAATTTGCGAACCCCCAACACGCTGGATCTTCATGCGCATCGACACACTGATCACAGACGCCCGCATCGCTAGCATGGTTCCCGGTGAGACGCCCTATGGCGTGATCGAAGACGGTGCCATAGCCATATCCGGTGACACCATTGCGTGGGTCGGCCAGCGCCGCGACGCACCGACAGCGTTCGACCGCGTCCATTCTGTGGACGGTCGCTGGATCACACCAGCCTTGATCGACTGTCATACCCACCTGGTCTTTGCCGGTGATCGTTCCGATGAATATGAACGCCGATTGGCCGGCGAAACTTATGCTGATATCGCCAAGTCCGGCGGGGGTATTGCCAGGACTGTGGAAGCGACGCGGCAGTCCAATTCCGCCCAGCTCGCAGCAGCAGCCCTTCGCCGCCTTGAAGCCCTGGCGGAAGAGGGTGTTGGCACGGTCGAGATCAAGTCCGGCTATGGCCTTACCTTCGAGAGCGAACTGACCATGCTCAAGGCGGCGCGCGGGGCAGGCATAGCCTCGGGCATGCGTGTGTCACCGACCCTGCTGGCCGCACATTCCATTCCGCCGGAATACCAAGGTCGGTCCGGTGCCTATATCGACGAGGTTTGTATTCCATTGGTGCGCCAGGCCGCCGAGGAAGGTCTGGCCGATGCGGTGGATGCCTATTGCGAGGGAATTGCGTTCTCTCCGGAAGAAACCCGTCGTCTGTTCATCGCTGCGAAGGCGGCGGGCCTGCCGGTGAAACTGCATGCGGACCAATTGTCAGACACGGGTGGTGCGCGCCTGGTGGCCGAGTTTGGCGGTCTCTCGGCGGATCATGTCGAATATACGAGTGATGAGGGGCTGCAGGCGATGGCGAAAGCGGGAACCGTCGCGGTCATCCTGCCGGGCGCCTTCTATTCGATCGGTGAAACACAGAAGCCGCCGGTTGCGCGCATGCGCGAGCTGGGCATTCCCATGGCCGTGTCGACGGACAGCAATCCGGGCTCTTCGCCCATGGTGTCGCTGCTGACGGCAGCCAACATGGCCTGCACACTGTTCGGCTTCACGGTCGAGGAGGCGGTCGCCGGCATGACGCGTGAAGCTGCCCGGGCCCTCGGGCTGCAGGACAAGCTGGGCACGATCGAGGCCGGCAAGTTCGCCGATCTCGCGGTGTGGGACGTCGAACGCCCGGCAGAGCTGGTGCAATGGATCGGACGTCGGCCGCTGCATGGTCGTATCCTTGAAGGGGAATGGGTGTAATGACGGTGCTTATCCAACCGGGCCAGATGACGCTGGCGGACTGGCGCGAAATTTATCGCGGTGCCGAAACAGATTTGGCTGAAGCAGCCAAGGCGGGTGTGGATGCGGCGGCGAAGACGGTTGAAGACCTGATCGCCTCTGGCCGCGCGGTTTATGGGCTCAATACCGGTTTTGGAAAGCTCGCCCAGACACGTATTGCCGATGACGAGCTGGCCACGCTGCAGGAACGCCTGGTTCTGTCGCACGCGGCGGGGGTTGGCGAGCCGCTGAACCGGGACGTCACCCGGCTGCTCATGAGCCTGAAGATTTCCAGCCTGTCGCGCGGTGCCTCGGGCATCCGCTGGTCGACGGTCAAGGCGCTGGAAGCCATGCTCAAGGCGGATGTCCTGCCGGTCATTCCGGCTCGCGGTTCCGTCGGGGCGTCCGGTGATCTTGCGCCACTCGCCCATATGTCAGCAGCACTCATCGGGGCCGGTGAGGCCTTCTGCAAGGGTGAACGCCTTCCGGCCGGCGAAGCCCTGGCCAGGGCGGGCCTTGAGCCGGTTCAGTTGGGTCCGAAAGAAGGGCTGGCTTTGCTCAACGGCACGCAGTGTTCGACTGCGCTGGCCCTGGCAGGCCTGTTCGAAGCCGAGAATGCGTTCAGGAACACGCTCTTGTCTGGCGCGCTCTCGGTTGACGCGGCGAAGGGTTCCGTGGCGCCGTTTGATCCGCGCATCCATGCGCTGCGCGGTCACAAGGGCCAGATCGATTCAGCAGCGGCTTTGCGGGGCTTGCTCGATGGATCGGGAGTTCTGGGCAGTCATACCGGCTGTGAGAAAATCCAGGATCCGTATTGCCTGCGCTGCCAGCCCCAGGTCATGGGCGCGATCCTGGGCGTCTTGCGCCAGGCGGGCGATACCTTGGCAACCGAAGCC